>JAENWG010000005.1 GCA_016650175.1 Peptostreptococcaceae bacterium
AATGGAATTAAGAGAGAAAAGCAACGGGGATACAAGTTCAATTTTGCGTAATTTCTTTAATTTACTAAAATGTTCGATATCTAAGCAAAATAAAACCAGCAATTTTAGCTTTTGCTAATTGCTGGTTTGTCTTCAGTCTGAAATGCACCTATAAGGTGCATTTTTATTGTAATTATTTTGATCTTCTGAAACTTTCAATACTGATAAGTGCGCATATAAGTGCTCCGAATACTCTAGGTGTAGAAAAGCCTAATTGATATATATATACTAATATATATAAGAAAGTCGCAGCAAAGAAAAATCCCATAACCTTATATCTTTTTTCGTGATACATAAAAACCTCCTAATAAATCCTTGTAATTATAACATAAAAACGAATGATTTGGCAACTGCGGAAAAAGGTTGTAATATTTGATTTTATATAATATAATTAACTGTCCTTTTAATAACAAGAAGATAGGTGGGAATTATGAGAAATTACGATGTATTAATAGTAGGTGCTGGAGCGGGCGGAGTGTTCATGTCTTATGAATTAACTAAGCTTGAGGTCAATGCAAAGATTTTGATACTTGACAAAGGCGCGGAACTGGAAAATAGAATTTGCCCAATTAAAGCCGGTAAGGTGGAAAAATGTATTAGGTGTAATCCTTGCCATATAATGAATGGTTATGGAGGAGCGGGTACGCTTTCGGATGGTAAATATAATATAACTAATAAATTTGGTGGTGATTTACATCATTTCATAGGCAAGAAGGAAGCTTTAGACCTAATGGAATATGTAGACATCATTTTATGTGGTATGGGAGGAGCTGAAGCAAAGCTCTATTCAACCGCAAATTCTGATCTTGCGACTAAGACTCTTCAGAATAACTTACATCTTTTAGATGCTAAAGTTAGACACTTAGGAACTGATAGAAACGTTAAAATTCTTGCCAGAATGTTTGATTACGCTAAAGATAAAATTGAATTAGAGTTTTATACTACCGTAACTGAAGTAAAAAAAGATGGCGATTATTTCATAGTAATGACAGATAAAGGTGAAGAAATTCGCTGTAAAAAGGTTGTTATGGCTACAGGTCGTTCAGGCTCGAAGTGGATATCTAAAGTATGCGATGAGTTTGGAATTGAACAAAAGAAAAATAGAGTAGATATTGGCGTGAGAGTTGAGTTGCCTGCTGAGATATTTAAGCATATAACTGACGCTGTATATGAGAGTAAAATCGTTTATAAGACAGAAAAATATAACGATATGGTAAGAACGTTTTGCATGAATCCTTATGGTGAAGTTGTATCAGAAAACACAAACGGAATAATTACCGTAAATGGACACAGCTATTCTGATCCGTCACTGCATACTGAAAACACAAATTTTGCATTGCTTGTATCTAATAAATTCACTAAACCATTTAAGGACAGTAACGAATATGGTGAGTCAATAGCGAGATTATCTAACATGCTAGGTGGAGGTGTTATTCTTCAGCGATTCGGAGACTTAGTTAAAGGAAGAAGAAGTAGTGACAGAAGAATGGAAAAATGCTTTACGCGTCCAACTCTTAAAGCTACTCCTGGTGATTTGAGTTTAGTTATTCCCAAAAGGCAACTTGATGATATAATTGAAATGATATATGCACTAGATAAAATAGCTCCTGGAATAGCAAACGAGGATACTCTTCTTTATGGTGTAGAAGTTAAATTTTACAATTCAAAAGTTGAAGTTGATGAAAATATGGAAACTAAAGTTAAGGGTCTTTATGCAATAGGAGATGGATCGGGTGTTACTCATTCGTTATCACAGGCTTCGGCTAGTGGAATTCATTTAGCAAGAGTTTTGGTTAAAGAGTATGGAAATATTTAATAATAGAACCTTAGTATTGTTAATAGTAAAAATCAATAATAATAATAAACGCTGAAGCAAATTTAAATGCTTCGCGTTTTTTTTAGTTAAAGTGAATAAATATTCGGATATTGTATTGACAAAATTCCTTTATAATAATATAATTCAGAAAAGAAAGTTCACAATATCAACAAGAAGTTCACAATTTGAACAAAAGGAGTTGTCTATGTTAAAACCAAAACATTTGAAAAAAGGAGATACCTTTGGAATTGTCTCTCCTGCGAGTCCCTCAGAAAACAAAAGTGATGTAGTGCGTTGTGTAGAATGGTTAGAAAAAAATGGTTATAAATCAGTAGTTGGAAAAAATGTAAATAAGACAAAAGGTTTTACTGCAGCTTCTGAAGAGGATAGAGCCGCTGATATAAATGAAATGTTTTCACGCGATGATGTTGATGTAGTTATTTCTACTCAAGGTGGCTATGGTTCTGCACAGTTAATGAAATATATAGACTTTAATATGATAACTAAGAATCCGAAAATATTTGTTGGCTTTAGTGACATAACGTCTTTACATTTAATGCTAAATAAATTCAGTAATATTGTAACCTTTCATGGTCCGGGCATTGCAAGATTCAATTCTGAAGAATTAACACCTTATACGGAAACTCAGTTTTTTAAAGCCATTAGTGATTTAGAAGCATTAGGTAATATACCTTTGGCAGATGAAAAAAAATGGTTGAATTGTATAAATAAAGGAAAAGCAAAAGGGCAAATTATAGGCGGAAATTTAACTTTACTATGCTCTAGCTTAGGAACACCATATGAATTTGATTGCAAAGATAAGTTGTTGTTTATAGAGGATACAGAGACAGAGCCTTGGATATTTGATCACATGTTGTCACACCTTAGAAACAGTGGCAAATTAAATGATGCAGCAGGAATAATTTTTGGAGAATGTGAGAATTGTGTTCCGTTTAAACATAATCCTGGATATTATTGCGATACAAGTTTGGAAGATGTAATAAATTACTATGCAAAGCCATTAGGAATCCCTGTGATGTATGGATTACCACTTGGTCATACTAAAGACTTGGCTACAATACCAATCGGAGTAGAAGGATTTATAGATTCAGATGCTAAAAGATTTGAAATACTAGAGAGCGGTGTAATTTAATATTAGTAGTTAATGCAAAATTAACTACTAGAGGAGGTAGTACCTAAATCGTTATTATGTAAGTTATTGTGGAAAATAAAGAAAGGAATTCAAGATGAAAAAGAAACTATTAACAATTGTTTTAAGTATTGGAATGATTTTTTCTATGAGCATTGGTCTTAGCGGTTGCGGAGACTCAAGCGAAGAAACATCCCAAATGGTAATAGGTACAGGTCAATTTATTGATACGTTAAATCCTGTGACTGCTTGGGCTATGGTTAGCGGAGAGGTGTTTATGTTAATTTATGATCCTCTTGTTCGTAAGGATGATAATTTAGAATCAATACCTTGTCTTGCCGAAAGTTGGGAAGTAAGCGAAGACAACCTGACATGGACATTTACTTTGGCTGAAGCCAGTTGGCAAGATGGAGAACCTTTTACATCAGAAGATGTAAAATTTACTTATGAATTATTCTTATCGGATGTTGGTTCAGCTTCGATGTATGGAAGTTATCTTACAGGGATAGAAGATATTCAGTGCCCAGACGATAGAACAGTAGTAATTACAACAAGTGAACCAAAGGCAAATATGTTGCAAAATTCTACACCTATTTTACCTGAACATATTTGGGCAGATTTTGGCGAAGATGAGATTTCAACATTTGCTAATGAAAATCCTATCGGAACAGGACCATACAAATTTGGAGAACTTACGGACACCTCTCTGACACTTTTAAAATATGAAGACTACTTTGGTACTCCTGGTAATGTAGAGGCATACTCATTTGTAGAATATAAGAATAGCGACAGTACAGCACAAGCTCTTAAAACTGGAGAAATTGATGCTGCTATGAGCTTAAATGTAGCACAGATGGATGATCTTGCAGCAGAAGATGGAATTGATGTTATATCTGGAGAAGTATTGGGATTCACTCAACTTTGTATTAATGTTAAAGATGATGGAGTAGGTAACCATATTCTTAAAGATGTAGACGTAAGACATGCTATTGACTATTGTATCGACAAACAAAACGGCTTAGATATGGCATACTTAGGAGCAGGAACTATAGGTACTACATTGATTAATCCATCAGATAAATATCATTGGGAACCAACAGAGGATGTATTAAGAAGCTATGACATTGATAAAGCTAATGAAATACTAGATGATGCTGGATATATAGATAATGATGGTGATGGAATAAGAGAAGATTCAGATGGTAACCCATTAGAATTCGATTTAATTAGCATTGCAGACAATGCTGAAGAAGTAAAATATGGTCAAATAATTAAAGCCGGTTGTATAGATGCTGGTATAGAAGTAAATTGTACGACTATGGATAGTGGAGCGCTTTATGATCAAATTATTGCTTATGATTATGATATGTTTATCTGGGGATGGGGATCTGACGTAGACCCTGGAGTTATATTAAATGTATTGACTACCGATTATGGAAATGAACCTGGATGGTCAAATGCAAGATATGATGAATTGTACTTAAAACAGGCAGTAACCTTAGATGAAGACGAAAGAATTGCAATGGTACAGGAAATGCAACAAATCGCATATGAAGAAGCACCATATATAGTATTTGTATATAGTAATACAATTCAAGCTATTCGCTCTGATAAATGGGAAGGCTATAAAATGATTCCTGAAAATGGTTCATACTTCTTCAATTTATCAATTGAAAATTACATGAATATGAAATCAAAATAATCATGGAGGATTGTGTAGGGACAAGGGAAACCTTGTTCCTAACTTTTAAGAGAGGGTAATATGAGAAGGAAATTTATTATCAAAAAAACAATGTATGCAATTATTACTGTATTTATAGTTTTAATATTCAATTATATTTTGTTTAGAATACTTCCTGGTGATCCACTATCAATGATAATGAGGAACCCTAGAGCGACACCTGAAATGGTTGATACTGTAAGTGCGCTTTATGGTTTAGACAAACCGTGGTACACACAATTTATCATGTATTTTCAGAATATGTTGCATGGTGATTTAGGAATGTCTTTTGTTTACAAATCAAGCGTTACCGGTGTTATAGCTACAAAAATACTTCCTACACTTTGGATGCTCGGGATGGCTGAAATAATAGCAATTATAGTTGGAATATTCCTAGGTATAGTAGCTGCTGCAAATCGTGGGACTAAGATTGATGTAGGAACTTTGGGATTTTCTTTAGTTACTTACTCTATGCCTACATTTTGGCTTGGAATAATTATGGTATCGGTGTTTTGTGTAGGACTGCGTATATTTCCGGTGGGAGGCATGCAAAGTCCCGGAATGTCATTTGCGGGTGAGGGGGCGCAACTATTAGACATTTTACACCATAGTGTTTTACCAATTATTACAATGAGCATACTTCTTATTGGTGAATATGCATTAACTATGAGAAACACTTTAATGGATGTTTTAGAAGAAGATTACATTCTTACTGCTAAAGCTAAGGGGTTTTCTAGGAAATATATTTTAAGAAAACATGCGGTTCCAAATGCAATGCTTCCTATGATTACGATCATAGCAATTAATTTGGGCTTAGTAATTGGCGGTGCAATTCAAATAGAAACGGTATTCTCTTGGCCGGGGTTAGGATCGCTAATGTATGAATCTCTAAGTGCTCGAGATTATCCTTTATTGCAGGGACTATTTCTTCTAATAACGATAAGTGTTGTATTAGCAAATTATTTAACTGATATAACGTATTCGTATATTGATCCAAGAGTTAAGGATTAGGGTGAACAATTATGAATAGTATAAAACATGAAATGAGAAGAAGAAAAATAAAAGAGTTTGGTAGTAGCGTATATCATAATAAAACTGCGCTGGTTGGAACCATTGTACTGAGTTTTTTTGTGATAGTAGCGATATTTGGACCAATGATTATACCCTTTTCAACTTTAGACTTTGGAAATCCTGAAGATATGTTACAAGCACCTAATGGGGAACATTGGCTTGGAACAGATGATATGGGAAGAGATATTTTAGCTAATTTGATTTCGGGAGCACGTGTGTCATTGCTTATAGGTTTTTTAGCTACACTAATATCGATGGGTATAGGAACATTGATAGGAATTAGTTCAGGTTATTTTGGTAAGGCAATAGATAATATTCTAATGCGTTTAACTGATTTTTTCCTAGTAATACCTTGGTTGCCTTTAATGATGGTACTTGCAGCAATATTAGGAACGAGTATATGGAACATTATATTTGTTATTGGTATTACAAGTTGGGCAGGGACTGCGAGAGTAGTCAGAGCTCAAACTTTATCTGTAAAAGAAAGACAGTTTGTTGAAAGAACTGTTTCATTGGGTTCGGGAAGTTTTCATATTATGTCGAAACATATCCTTCCTAATGTATTTCCATTAATATTTGCTAATACAGTATTGATTGCAGCAGCAGCAATATTATCTGAAACTACGTTGAGCTTTTTAGGACTTGGTGATCCAACTAGAGCAAGCTGGGGCATGATGCTTCACTATGCTTTTGAAAGTGGAGCAGCTAGTGCTAATGCCTATTGGTATTATTTACCACCGGGAATTTGTGTAGTGTTAGTGGTATTATCGTTTGCGTTGATGGGATATGCATTTGATGAAATAATGAATCCTAAGTTTAAGGAGAGATAGTATGAAATTATTAGAAGTAAAAAATTTAAAAACATATTTTAATATCTCTTCAGGACAAGTTAAAGCGGTTGATGATGTAAGTTTTGATTTGGACTATGGAGAATCTTTAGGACTAGTCGGAGAATCTGGATGCGGAAAAACTACCAGTGCATTATCAATAGTTCAATTACTTCCTAAAGAAGGAAAGATTTATGGTGGTGAGATTCTTTTAGAAGGTGTTAATCTGGCGGAACTTAATGACGGTGAAATGCAAAAATATAGATGGAATGATATTTCGCTTGTGTTTCAAGGTGCAATGAATGCATTAAATCCTGTAATGCGTATAGGAGATCAAATAGCTGAAGCTATAGTTTTACATCAGAAAGTTTCGATGAAAGAAGCATTAATAAAAGCTGGTGATATTTTAGAATTAGTCGAAATGCCAAGAGATAGGTTAATGAATTATCCACATGAATTTAGTGGTGGTATGAAACAAAGAGTTATGATTGCTATGGCACTTGCTTGCGACCCTAAGATTATTATTGGTGATGAGCCAACAACTGCATTGGATGTTATGGTACAGGCACAGATTTTGAATTTGATAGAAAAGCTTCGTAAAGAATTTAACATGGGATTTATTCTTATTACACATGATTTATCAATATTAACTGAGACATGCGATAAAATAGCAATAATGTATGCTGGCAAAATAGTTGAAATTGCAGAATCTGAAGAATTATTCAAAAAACCTGTTCATCCATACACAAATAAATTAATAGGATGTTTTCCTGATATGAACGGTGAACGTAAATTAAAAGAAGGCATCGAGGGAGCACCTCCAAACATGCTTGAGCTACCAAGTGGTTGCCTTTTTGCACCTAGATGTGAATTTGCATCTGATATATGTCATCAATCCATGCCTGAAACTGTAGAAGTAGGGCCTAATCATTATGTGGCATGTCATAAATGGGAGGAAATGATTAATGGACAATAATATTATTGAAGTTAAAAATTTAAAAGTTTATTTTAAATTGAAAAATATTTTTGGTAAAAAGAAGAACTTAGTGGTTAAGGCTGTAGATGGCGTTAGCTTTGAAATAAAAGAAGGCGAGATTTTATCACTTGTAGGTGAATCGGGAAGTGGAAAGACGACTACCGGTAAGGCGTTATTGCAATTGGTTAATTGTGAATTTGATGTATTAAAATTTCAGGGTAAAGAAATGGATTTAACAAAAAAAGGATTGAATAGTTTTAGACAAAAAGCACAAATGATTTATCAAGATCCTTATCAATCATTGAATCCTAGGCAACAAATAATAGATATAGTAACTGAACCCCTTGAAGTAAATAAATTAATTTCTAGCGAAGAAGAGAGACTTAAACGTGCTAAAGAAGCATTAGAGCAAGCAGGTCTTAAACCTGGAGAAGATTATTTCTTTAGATACCCTTATGAACTTTCAGGAGGCCAGAGGCAAAGAGTTGTAATTGCAAGTTCAATGATTATGAGCCCTAAATTTATAGTTGCTGATGAACCTGTTTCTATGCTAGATGCTTCAATCAGAACGGGAATACTAAAATTAATGATAGAACTCAAGGAAAAAAACAATTTGGCATATTTATTTATAACGCATGATTTGTCATTGGCATGGCTTATTTCTGATAGAATAGCAATTATGTACCTAGGAAAGATAATGGAAATCGGTGAGGCTAACATCATAATAAATGAAGGAGTGCACCCATACACAAAAGCATTAATTAGAGTAATGCCTAAAGCAGGAGTTAAAAGAGATGGTTTAAGAGACGTATTAGAAGGCGAAGTGCCAAATCCTACATCAATCAATTCAGGTTGTAAATTTTGTAATAGGTGTCCATTGGCAACAGAAATCTGTTTTGAACAGGAACCAGAGATGAAGAGAATCGGTAAAAATCATTACGCTGCATGCCATAAATTAGAAGAAAATTCAGAAGAATAGATAGTATAAAGAAAGGGAAGACCATGAACATATATAAAATTGCAGAACAAATAGATGTGGTAAAGATTGCTAGTGATATGGTCAAGATTCCTAGTTATTCATTCATGGAACGACAAGAAAATAACGTAGCAAACTATATTTATGAATTTTTTAAAAGTAATAATATAGATGTGAAAAAAGTATATGTAGATGAGGGTAGACCAAATGTAATTGCTAAAATACCGGGGAAAGGTGGAAAGTCACTTATGCTTTCTGGACATATTGATACAGTTCCACCATATGATATGGTAGACCCGTTTTCTGGTGAAATTGAAAATGGTAAACTTCATGGAAGAGGTTCTTGCGATATGAAAGGGCCAATAGCAGCTATGATGGTTGCTATGAAGACTATAAATGAATCGGATGTTGTTTTGGATGGGGATTTGTATTTTAGTGCAGTAATTGATGAGGAAGAAAAAGGCAGTGGAATTGAATCCTTAATAAAAGAATGGCCAGATATAGATGCGGTAATAGTAGGCGAACCTACTCAATTAAATATATGCCTTGGACATAAAGGTCTTGAATGGATAAAAGTTGAAATTACAGGTAAAAAGGTTCATAGTGGAAACATGAAAGATGGAGTTAATGCTATAAATATGGCTGTAAGATTCTTAACATATATTGAAGATGTATATTCTAAAGAAATCTTGAAAAGGAAACACAAAATTCTAGGTGAGGCTACTATTAATATTGGAACTATAAATGGTGGAGATCAACCTAGTACAGTACCTGATAAATGTGTTATTGGAATAGATAGAAGATTTGTTCCTGGAGAGACCAAAGAACAAGTTTACGATGAATTAAAAGAAATAATAGAAAAGTTATCGGTTATTTATCCAGGCTTTAATGCTGAGGTGACTAATCTTTTCAATGATGAAAATTTTCCTTCTCATCTACCATTTTGTACAGATGAAAACAGTGATATTGTAAATTCCATAAAAAAGGCGATGAAAGAAACCGGTGTAAATAATAAAGAAGTAAAAGCATTTGCCGCATGGAGTGATGCCGGTATGCTAAGCGAAAAAACTAATAGTAAATGTATTGTATTAGGTCCTGGGAATTTAGCACTAGCTCATTCTGCTCATGAATTTATTGAAACCAGTGAACTTATAGAGGCTACTAAAATATACATAGGAACGGCAATGAATTATTGTAAAGGAGGCAAAGGCTAATTGAAAATTAACGTTAAAGTAAATGATTATTTAGAAAATAATAAAGATAACATGATTGCTGATATATCCGAGTTAGTTAAAATAAGAAGTTTTACTGACAATATTAAGGAAGTACGAGATGCTTTGAACTATGTTCTTGAACTGGCTGAAAAGATGGGTTTTAAAATAATGAGAACAACAACTAATGATGTTGGTATAGTTGAAATGGGCGAAGGTGAAGATTGCGTAGGTGTACTTGTACATGTGGACGTAGTAGGTATTGGAGATATAGAAAAATGGGAAATAGACCCTTTTGAATGTACGGTAAAAAACGGATATATTTGGGGTAGAGGAACAATAGATGATAAAGGCCCAGTTATATTATCTTTATATGCGATGAAAGCAATAAAAGATTTAGGTATAAGATTAAATAAAAAGATTTGGTTGATTGTAGGTACGTCTGAAGAAGGTGTTTGGACAGATATGGAGAACCTTAAAAAAGAATTTAAACTTCCTAATTATGGGTTTTCACCAGACGGGGAATTCCCTATATATAATATAGAAAAAGGATATGCAGACATTGAATTGTTCTTTTTTGAGCCTAATAGGAGATTGATAGAAAAATTGGAATCTGGTGACAGTCCTAATACGATTCCATCTAAAGCTGTGATAAAATTAAAAGGAAGAGAAGAACAGAAATATAATGGAATATCGGTTCATAGTTCAACTCCAGATAGGGGAATAAACGCGATAGAAAAACTTTGTATTGATAGTGATCAAGAAAATGAATTCAATTTCATTAGGTTCATTAAAGATTTTTTTACGAAAGAGCACAATGGATTAGCACTAGGTCTTGACGATGGAACCGAATACTTTAAAGGGCAATATGTTGGTAAGACTTCTATAACACCAACTATATTAAAACTAACGGATACAGGTGTCTATATAAATTTAAATATACGTCAAAGATGTGGGCTATCTGTAAAGGAAATCATAGAAGCATTTAATCGTAAAGCCAGTGAGTATTCTTATGCATCTGTGTTAAAGGAAAGCCTTGAACCTATGATGGTTAGCGAGAAACAAGAACATTTACAAATAATGAAAAAAGTATGTGAAGATTATGGCTGTGATGGTAGCTTTAAAGTAGCAGACGGTGCGTCCTATGCAAAAGCAATTGAAAATTGCGTATCATGGGGACCGGTGTTCCCTGAGGATGAAAGTGGTGCACATGAAGAAAATGAGCGTTTATCGATAGATAGCATGATGAAAGCCGCCAAAATGTATACTACATATCTTATTAGAACAACTAGTGATACAGAAAAAAACAATAAACTTAAAGAAATGACAAGTTTGGAAAAAGGATTGTCAATTTTGGAACTGTTTACTGAACAACCGTTAAGATATAATATGGCTCAAATAGTTAAAAAAACAGCAATGAACAGAACAACATTATATAGAAATCTGTGTGCTTTAGAAAATGCAGGTTTAATTACAAAAGATGAAAAAACAAAAACATATTCCCTAGGCCCTACAACTTATAGACTTGGGAATGTTTATTTAAGTAATTCTGATTATCAAGAAAAGGTATATAATGTATTAGAGAAAATTGCAATTGAGACAAAAGAATCGGTAGGGCTTGCCAGAAGAGATGGATACAAAGTTGTATCAATTTATGCAGTTGAGGCACATCAATCGATGAAAATGAATGACAGGCCTGGAACTTTTTACCCTATGAACAAAGGCACTTTTGGGAAAGGGCTTATGGCATATCATGAAAAGCCGTTAACTTCTGAAATTCTTGATAAATATACTTTTGAAAAGACAGCTCCTAATACTCTTACCGAAACAGATGAAATTCTTACAGAATATACAAACATAAGAAAGCAAGGTTATGTACTTAGTATCGAAGAAACTCATGAGTTTATTGTTGGCGTGGGAGTGCCAATAAGAGGTCTAGATAAACGTTATAATAATTTAGTTGCAGTGTCATTTTTTAAACAAAAAGATTATTTAGAAAAGATAGAATTAATCAAAGATGTTTTGTTTAAATATAAAGAAGACTTAGAAAAAATAATAAAGTAAGTTAATAGTTATATGTATTATAAAAACAGGAAAATAATAATAATTTTCCTGTTTTTATAATACAATTTTACCGAATCGTGACACTAAGAAATTAGTAGCAAATAATTAAATGTTTAGTTACTTTAAAAAAAGGTAATATAATATATAGAGTTTAATATAATTATGAGAATTTAGGAGGTTTAATAATGAAATATGTAATAGTATTAGTTATTGCAGCTGTTTTGTCGTTAGTTTTATTTGGATATATGAATAAAAATAAAGGAGATAATCAAGAAGTTACGGAAGAAAAAAATAGAGCAAGAACAGAAACGACTAAAGATATCTATTTAGCAGGTGGTTGTTTTTGGGGCGTAGAAGAATATATGGATAGAGTACCTGGTGTTATTGATGCTACAAGTGGTTATGCAAATGGTATTACAGAAAATCCTACATATGAAGAAGTTTGTACTGGAGATACGAAGCATGCTGAAACGGTTCATGTTATGTATGATACTGATGTAATTTCATTAGAAGAAGTCTTACAGTATTTCTATAAAGTTGTGAACCCTGTGTCGTATAATAAACAAGGGAATGACGAGGGTAGTCAGTATAGAACTGGTATCTTCTATATAAATGAAGAAGACCTTGAAATAATCGAAAAAAGCATTTCAGAATTACAAAAAGAATATGATAAAGAAATAGCTATAGAAATAAAAGAACTTGATGGCTATTATTTGGCCGAAGAGTATCATCAGGATTATCTTAAAAAGAATCCAAACGGTTATTGCCATATCGATTTAGGATTAGCAGATGAACCGTTAAAAAAGATTAAGGATGATGTAGTAATTGATGAGAGTAAGTACATACTTCCTAGTAAGGAAGAAATAAAAGCTATGCTAACCGATGAACAGTATAAAATAGCTATGGCAGGAAGCACTGAATGTGCTTTTGATAATGAATATTACGAGAATCATGAAGATGGTATATATGTAGATATAGTAACCGGTGTTCCAATATTTTCATCAAATGATAAATATGAATCGGGCACAGGTTGGCCAAGTTTTACGAAACCAATAGCTGAAAATGTAATAAAAAGTCTTAATGACAATTCAAATAACATGATGAGAACAGAAGTAAGAAGTAATCTGGGGAATATTCACCTAGGCCATGTCTTTGAAGATGGACCTAAAGATGAAGGTGGATTAAGATATTGTATGAATAGTAGCTCACTTAAGTTTATACCTATAAATGAAATGGAAGAGAAAGGTTACGGATATCTTCTGGAATAGTAGCATACTCAATTGACAAAGATTATTGCTGGTGGTAAAATAAACGCGCAAGTTGTTATGACTTGCGTATATTTTTTTGCGGATATGGCGGAATTGGCAGACGCGCACGGTTCAGGTCCGTGTGATAAACAATCTTGAGGGTTCGAATCCCTTTATCCGCACCAATTCGTTGTAAAGGAAGGCTAAATTATGGATAATAGACCGATAGGTTTCTTTGATTCCGGTCTTGGAGGACTTACTTGTATACCATTTCTTCATGAGAAATTACCTAATGAAAAAATTGTGTATTATGGAGACACTGCAAGAACGCCTTATGGTTCTAAATCAATAGAAAATATTAAACAATTTTCGACTCAAATAGTTGAATATCTAGTCAGTCACGATGTCAAACTTATAGTAATTGCATGTAATACTGTAAGCGCAACATCAATTGATTTACTAAAAGAAAAATTTCCAGAGGTTCCGATTATAGGTATAATAGAACCAATGGCAAAAAAAATAGCGGATATAGGTAAAAATACTGATAAATTTGGCGTAATAGGTACAAAAGTAACTATTAATAGCGGTGTATACGAACAAAAAGTAAAAAAGTATAATGAAAATATTAGTATCAATTCATTAGCTTGCCCAGCGCTTGTGCCACTAATTGAAGAAGGTATAACAAATAATGAAATTATGGATTTAACAATAAAATACTATATAGATGATTTTAAGAAAAAGAAATGTATAAACAAATTAGTATTAGGATGTACACACTATCCGATTATTCAAAAAAACATCGAAAGACTTTATCCTGATATGGAGCTATTAAACCCATCAGAAGAAGTCATAAATAGTGTTAGTAATATATTAGAAGAAAAAGGTATGCTAGCCGAGTCAAATGATAGAAGAAATCTATGTTATGCTAGTGACTTATCAGAAAATTTTCTAAATATGATAAACCTGTTCTTTGACAAAGAATCAGTTGATACAGACATAATGAAGTTTTATGATTAATAAAGTTTACAATTAGCTCGATTTTGAGCATATAGATAATATGGAGGGTATTAATAAATGTTAACGCAATTTGAAAAGGCTTTAAAAAAAGACAGAAAAACTTTAGTTTTTACAGAAGGTCACGATATTAGAATCGTAGAGGCTGCAAGTAGATTAAAGGCAGATGGAATGTTAGAACCTATACTAATAGGTACGAAGGAAGATGCTGAAGCAGCTGCTAAAGAAAGCGGTTATTCTATCGAAGGTATCACTGTTATCAATCCTAAAGAGTATTTAGAAATGGATGAAATGGTAGATAAGATGGAAGAGCTTAGAAAAGGTAAGATGACCAAGGATGAGTGTAGAGAGAAGTTGATGCACGGTAACTACTTTGGAACTATGCTTGTAAAAATGGGGAAAGCGGATGGATTACTAGGGGGAGCAACTTACTCTACAGCAGATACAGTTCGCCCTGCACTTCAAATAATAAAGACAGCACCAGGAAGCAAAATAGTTTCTTCTTGCATGGTATTAAACAAACAAGATGAAAATAGTAAAACTACTTATGTTTTTGGAGATTGCGCAATAAATATTGATCCAAGTGAAGATGATTTGGTTCAGATTGCTTTGCAAACTGCTGAAACAGCTAAGAAGTTTGGTTTAGAACCAAAAGTAGCTATGCTTTCATATTCTACTTTAGGTTCAGGAAAAGGCGAAAGAGTAGATAAGGTTAGAAATGCTACAGAAAAGCTAAAAGCATTAAAACTTGATTTTGATGTAGACGGTGAATTGCAATTTGATACAGCTATTTCACCTGCAGTAGCAAAGACAAAAGCTAAGAATTCTACAGTAGCTGGTAAAGCTAATGTATTTATATTACCTGATATTGATGCAGGTAACATTAGTTATAAGGTTGGAGCTAGACTAGGCGGATATGAAGTATTTGGCCCACTTCTTCAAGGACTAAATGCTCCTATAAACGATTTATCTAGAGGATGTATTGCTGAAGAAGTATATAAGATAGCAATGATCACTGTAGGTCTTGCTTAAACACAAAAAAATAATGCCGGTAGCAATTTCTTGCTATCGGCATTTTGTTATTTGGATTCTTTAATGATCTGTGCGCCTGCGCTTGCGCCTATCCTGTCCGCTCCTGCCTCAATCATCTTCTTGGTGGTTTCATAAGACCTTATTCCACCTGAAGCCTTAACTTGCAGCCTATCGCCTACGGTTTTTCTCATTAGTGCTACATCTGCTTCAGTAGCGCCACCAGTACTAAAACCGGTTGAAGTCTTAACAAATGCTGCGCCAGCTTTTTCTGAGATTATACATGCTCTAACTTTTTCTTCGTCTGTTAACAGACATGTTTCTACAATAACTTTAACTATAGCGTTATAGTCTTTAGCTACGCTTGTTATGGCACATATATCTTTTTCTGTGAATTCGTAATCTTTGTCTTTAAGTGCGCCTATATTTATTACCATATCGATTTCATTTGCACCATCTCTAAGCGCGGTAATAGCTTCATATGTCTTCGATTCAATAGTCATAGCTCCTAGTGGGAAGCCAACAACAGCGGCTATTTTAATGTCCGTGTTTTCCAAACATTCATGAGCCAGTTTTACTCTGTATGAATTAACACAAACAGAATAAAAGTCGTATTTTACAGCTTCTTCACACAAAGAGGTTATCTGCGCTTTAGTTGCATCGGGTTTTAATAAAGTGTGATCAAAATATTTATTTAAGGGTTTCATAATCATCCTCCTGGGTATCTATAAATTAGCCTTATATTATTATATCACATTGAAACATCTTTACAAGATGAGCTTTCTACATTATAATACAGATGGGGGAAATTATGAATTATAATAAGAAATTAAATACAATTAAAAAACTAAGATGGCTCTCACCATTAATGGGAGCAATAATGTTTATAGGAACAGTTTATAGTTTTGGTGTTTTTACAGCATTGCTTTTAGGATTTATAGCAACTTCTATGTTTTGGTTGATAATAAACAGATATTATGCTCAAACAATACTTGAGATAGTAAAAGAAAAAGTAAATGCGGTTATTAGTAATATTAAAGGTATAGACAGCATAGTTGAAATTAATTCGATTAATTCTTTGATGATTGCGAGAGTTTATATAATAAATTCATCTATACAATCTCATTTAATTAAAGAAGCATTAGTGAAGAAAATAAGTGATAAAATAGCTACAAAGCATTTGAAAGCTATACAAATAGCTCTTATAAGCAGTAAAGACGAATATAAACCAACTAAAGAAGCTTTTAATAAGCAGCTGGCTAAAGAACTGCTAAAAAAATCAAGCGATACAAAGTAGGAGTAGTTAATGGAATTACTGATAGGCTTCATTATATTTATAGCGGCAATGGTTTCATGTCTTATTCTCGGCATAACTACAGTAGCAGCTTTAATAGTAGGACTTATTGTATTTATTGGAATAGGAAAGATAAAAGGCTTTACCTATAAGGAACTAGGTGGGTTTACTGCAAAAGGAGTAAAGAGCTCATTAGTTGTAGCAGAAGTGCTTTTACTAATAGGTTTTATAACAGCAATTTGGAGAACTTCTGGTACGATTTCTTTTTTTGTTTATTACGGAATCAAACTGATTTCACCTAATCTATTTATCCTAATTACATTTTTACTGTCGGCGATACTAGCGTATGCACTAGGAACTTCTTTCGGAGTAGCAGGTACAGTTGGAGTAATCTTTATGTCTCTAGCTAGAAGTGGTAATGTAGACGAAATAATAACAGCAGGAGCAGTAATGTCGGGTGTGTTTTTTGGAGACAGAGGATCGCCGGTATCATCAAGTGCAATATTGGTAGCCACTATTACTGATACTAATTTAATTGATAATGTAAAGAGAATGTTTAAAACTGCAATACTGCCAATTGTAATATGTATAGTGGCATATGGGATATTAAGCTATCAAAATCCAATAAACGGTGTTGATGAAACAATACTAAATGCTTTGGGTGATGAATTTAATATATCAGTTTGGACTATAATACCTGCAATATGTATGGTAGTATTACCGCTTTTCAGAATAAACGTAATATGGGCGTTAACATCCAGCATAGTAAGCGGAATACTGATTTCGGTGTTAGTTCAAGGTAATGGGCTTTTACACGTAGTAGAGCAGAGTATATTCGGTTATAGCTCAGAGCATGCCGTGCTTAGTAATATATTAAACGGAGGCGGATTAACTTCGATGATAGAGGTAATCTTCATCGTGATGCTATCATCTTCATATTCCGGAATATTTGATGGAACTAAAATGCTTAGTAAGCTTGAAGAACTTCTAGGTAAGATGGTAAATAAGACAGGTAAATTCTTCGTGATGGTATTAATGTCATTTTTTACAGTCGGAGTATTTTGTAATCAGACAATTGCAAGCATAATGTGCTGTGATCTTATGAAGAATGTATACGATGATAATGATGGTAGTAAAGAAGAACTTGCACTTGATATTGAGAACTCAGCTATATTGATTGCTTCAATAGTACCTTGGAGTATAGCATGCATAGTACCACTTAGTTTTTTAGGAGTTGGGTTTGAAGCAATACCATATAGCATATACTTATATGTAGTACCTATATGTTATGGTTTGACAAAAAAATATTTTAGATATAAAATCTAGTAATGTTGTAACAAAAGTATTATGGAGGAATTATGGAAATAGAATTAAAGTATAGTCTTAATGATGAATTAACAGCAGAGAGAATACTTAACGACCCGGGATTGCGTAAAATCAAGGAACTGGGTTCTGAAAACACGGTAAAGATGCTATCAATATATTTTGATACTATTGATAACGATTTAGCTAATTCAGGCATGGCATATAGAATGAGAAAAGAAAACGATAAACTTCAAGCTACTGTCAAATGGGATGGTACTGTTGAAAACGGTAAACATGAAAGAGAAGAAGTTAATCTTTCTGTTAATGATGATGTTTATTTAGAAAATCCAAAGGTTGAATTGTTTAACCAAAGCAAAGTTGAAGAAAAACTTAAATTAGCAGCTGACGGTAAAAGACTTATACCTGTAATGAAAATGGAGTTTGTAAGAAAGCAATTTCGAATTGATGACGGAGAAAGCATTTGTGAAATATCAATAGACAAAGGTGAAATCATAGGATCAAAAGGAAAAGCACCAATTTCAGAGCTAGAAATAGAACTTTTCTTAGGAAATAAGGAGGAATTGGTAAAATTAGGTGAAGAATTGGCGAATAAGTACAATTTGGAACCAGAAAACCGCAGTAAGTACGCTAGAGGGCTAGAATTAATATAAAATCGACTTTACATAAGCGATAAATAAGTGTATAATACTTTAAATTGCATCGAATTTGCAATAAAAAGGCTATTAATTTAATAAAAACATATAATTTAGGAGGATTTTGATGAAAGCTACATTTATATCAAGAGAAAAGAACGAAGTGAAATTTACTATGGAATTTACACCTGAGGAATTTGAAGCCGCAGTTGTCGATGCATATAAAGCAAGTAAGGAACAGTTTTCAATAGACGGGTTCAGAAAAGGTAAAGCGCCAAGAAGTATTATCGAAAAAAGATATGGCGAAAACGTATTTTATGAAGACGCAGTAAATGGAATGTTTCAAGACGCATACCCTAAGGCAGTTGCTGAATTGGAATTAGAAGTAATTGATTCACCTTCTGCAGAATTTTCAAACATGGAAAAGGGTAAGAACTTAACTGTAACTATAACAGTTCCAGTATATCCTTCAGTAGAAGTCAAGGATTATTTAGGAGTTGAAATTGAAAAGATTGTAAACGAAGTAAAAGATGAAGATATCGTAGCAGAACTTGCAGAAGCACAGAAAAAACAAGCAAGAATTGAATCTGTTAAAAGAGAAGCTAAAGATGGAGATACAGTTGTACTTGACTATTCTGGATTTGTAGGCGAAGAGAAATTTGATGGCGGAACTGCAGAAAATCAAGAATTAGTACTTGGATCAAATTCTTTCATACCAGGATTTGAAGAACAGTTAATTGGAACAAAATCCGAAGACAAAAAGGATGTTGTAGTAACTTTCCCTGAAGAATACCAAGCAGAAGAGTTAGCAGGAAAAGAAGCTGTATTCCATTGCACAGTTCACGAAGTAAAAGAAGAAATATTACCTGAATTAGATGATGATTTTGCAGGTGACGTAAGCGAGTTTGAAACTTTTGACGAATACAGAAAAGATTTAGTTGAAAAGATGCAAAAACAAGCAGACCTCAATGCTGAATCACAGATGAAAGACAAGACAATTGAAAAAGTTGTTGAAGCCAATTCGATTGAAGTACCTTCAGTAATGGTTGAAGAAGAAATTGATAAAATGCTTCAGGAATTAAATCAGCAATTGTCATATCAAGGTTTAAACATAGATATGTACAAGCAATTCCTAAACAAAAACGATCAAGAAATGAGAGATGAAGTTAAGGAAGAAGCTAAGAGAAGAGTCGAAACTAGATTGATTTTGATGTCTATAGCTGAGAATGAAAACTTAGAAGTTTCTGAAGAAGAAGTTGAAGAAGAAATTAAGAATATAGCAGCAACTTATCAGACAGAAGTAGAAGAAATCAAGAAGATGATAGGTGTAGAAAACTTAGGATATTTTGAAAAAGACATAAAACTTAAGAAAGCAATAGAATTGATTTATGAGAAAGCTATTGTTAAATAAGAAGAATAGTAGGAGGTCAATATGGGTTTAGTACCTTATGTAGTTGAACAGACAAGCGCAGGAGAACGTTCTTACGATATCTATTCAAGATTATTAAAAGATAGAATAGTGTTTATAGATCAAGAAATTAACGATGGTTTAGCTAGCGTAGTAGTAGCACAATTGTTGTTTTTAGAAGCTGAAGATCCGGAAAAAGATATATGTATGTATATTAATAGCCCGGGTGGATCAGTAACTGCAGGGCTTGCGATTTATGATACTATGAAATATATAAAACCTGAAGTATCTACTATTTGTATGGGTTTAGCAGCTAGCATGGGTGCATTTTTACTTTCAGCGGGAGAAAAGGGTAAAAGATTTGCGCTTCCTAATTCGGAAATAATGATTCATCAGCCACTAGGCGGAACACAAGGACAAGCTGAAGATATTAGAATTCACGCAGACTGGATAATAAAAACTAGAGAAAAATTAAACAGAATGTTAAGCGAGAATACAGGAAAAGAATTATCAGTAATTGAAAAAGATACAGATAGAGACAACTTTATGTCTGCTGATGATGCAGCACTGTATGGCTTAATAGATGAAGTTATTGAAAAAAGGTAGGGAAATAGATGAGTGATGAAAAAGACTTTGAAGAACCGGTTTGTTCGTTTTGTGGCAAACCAAAATCTCAAGTAAATAGAATGATTGTCGGTCCCGATGTTTTCATATGCGATGAATGTATTGACTTATGTCAATCAATATTAGATGAGGACGTAGAGATTGAGCCTAAAAAGTATTTAGATACACTTCCAAAGCCTATGGAAATTTATGAAAAACTTTCAGATTATGTTATAGGTCAGGAATCAGCTAAAAAGGAACTTTCTGTGGCGGTTTACAATCAATACAAGAGAATTAAGTACCTTGAAAAAAATGCAGTAGTTCATGGAAAATCAAAATCTGTGGAAATTCAAAAGAGTAACGTATTAATGGTGGGACCAACTGGTAGCGGTAAAACACTATTAGCTCAGACTTTAGCAAAAATACTAGATGTACCTTTTGCCATAGTTGATGCTACATCACTTACTGAAGCTGGCTATGTCGGTGAAGATGTTGAAAACATTTTATTAAGATTATACCAAGCAGCAGATGGAGATTTAAAAAGAGCAGAACGCGGCATAATATATGTAGATGAAATCGATAAAATTGCCAGAAAATCAGAAAACATGTCAATAACACGTGATGTTAGTGGTGAAGGAGTGCAGCAAGCACTTTTAAAAATAATAGAAGGAACGGTTGCTAACGTACCGCCGCAAGGAGGTCGTAAACATCCACTTCAAGAGTTTATTCACTTTGATACGACTAATGTATTGTTCATATGTGGAGGAGCTTTTGCCGGACTTGATAAGCTTATACAAAGAAGAATAGGCGAAAAGGTAATTGGTTTTAACTCTGAATTGAATTTAAGCACTGAAGATGAAAACGATGTTATGTCTAAAATTGAACCTCAAGATTTGTTGAAATACGGTATTATACCAGAACTTATTGGAAGATTACCTGTAAATGTAATCTTAGATGAACTGGCTGAGGACGTATTAATCCGAATTATGACAGAACCTAAAAATGCTATAATTAAGCAATATCAAGCCTTATTTGAACTGGACGATGTAGAATTAGAATTTGAGGAAAAGGCGATAGAAGCTATAGCTGAAAAAGCAGTTGAAAGAAAAACAGGAGCCAGAGGACTAAGAGGAATTGTAGAAAGAATAATGACAGATGTTGCTTTTGAGATTCCATCTAGAGAAGATGTAGAAAAGTGCATTATTACAAAGGACACAGTTATGAAAGGTAAAATGCCTAAACTAGTCTTAAAAAAGAATTAAAGTATAAAAAGCGACATAAGTCTTTTGGACAGTATGTCGCTTTATAAACATATATGAGAGGGGAAAATGGTCATGGACGAAAAAAATAAATATGTGGATTTACCATTTATTCCACTAATTGGACAAACTTTCTTTCCGGGAACTACAGTTAGTTTTGATATAGGAAGGGAGAAATCTCTTAATGCAATAAATCAAGCAGCTAATGGTGATAAATTATTTGTAGTAGCAACACAGATAGACGATAAAATTAATAACCCTGACGTTGACGATTGCTATAAAGTGGGGGTATTAATTAGAAGCAAGCAAATAATTAAAAAATCATCAGAATATGTAAGAGTTTTAGCTACTTGTGAAAAAAGAGTGGACTTAGAAAACATTAGAATTGAAAATGATATATTTATATGCGATTGCAATGTTAGGCCAGATCTTTTAGCAGACGATGAAATTGAGACAAAGGCATTGGCTAGAATTGCTAAAAAAAGTTTTTCAAAGCATATAGACCTTGTTGGAAATAGTGACAATTCTATTAAGGAAATGATTAATAAGATAGACGATATAACTTTGCTATGTAATACTATGGCAGGGGAGATTAAGGTGTCTTACGAAGCAAAACAAGAGCTTTTAGAGCAGGACTTAGTATACAAGAGACTAGAGAAAGTTATTCAGTTTCTAAATGATGAAAATCAGATATTGATGCTGGAAAAAAGAATATCTGCAAAGGTTATGGGAAACCTTAATCAAAGCCAAAGAGAGTACTTTTTAAAGGAACAAATTAAAGTAATAAAAGATGAACTTGGTGAGACTGAAGATGTTGATGATGAAGCTAATGAATGGCTTGCAACAATGGAAGGGCTTAACCTTCCTGAGAAGATAAAGGAAAAAATAGAAAAAGAAATAACAAAATTTACTAGAATGCATCAATCCAGTCCTGAATCAACAGTAACTAGAACATATATTGAAACAATATTAAGCTTACCTTGGAACACAGCTTCTAAGATAAATGTAAACATAAAAAAGGCTGATAAAATATTAAATGAAGATCACTATGGGTTAGAGCAAGTAAAAGAAAGAATATTAGAATATCTAGCAGTAGTACATCTTTCTAAAAATATTAAAGGCCCGATTATTTGTCTTGTAGGTCCTCCAGGAGTTGGTAAGACTTCTATTGCTAAATCAATTGCTAGAGCTACTAATCGTGAATTCGCTAGGATGTCACTTGGTGGTGTAAGAGATGAAGCGGAGATAAGAGGACATAGGAGAACATACATAGGTTCTATACCAGGTAGAGTAATAAACAATATTAAGGAAGTAGGGACAAATAATCCATTATTCTTATTTGATGAGGTCGATAAAATAGGTTCTGAATTTAAAGGGGATCCAGCTTCAGCACTTCTTGAGGTTTTAGATCCAGAACAGAACAAAACTTTTGTAGATAACTATTTAGAAGTTCCGTTTGATTTGTCAAAGGTTATGTTTATTACGACAGCTAACACTACAGAAACTATACCTAGTCCACTTCTAGACAGAATGGAAGTTATCGAGATTTCAGGTTATATAGAAGATGAAAAATTAAAAATAGCAGAAAATTATTTAATACCTAAAAAAATTGCGGAACATGGAATCAAAAAGAATAGATTAACATTCTCTGAATCTGCTGTTAGAGATATAATAAATGACTATACAAGAGAATCTGGTGTTAGAAATCTTGAAAGAGAGATTGCTAATATATGTAGAAAAGTGGCAAAACAGATAGTTATGGATGGAAAGAAAACGCAGCATATAACAGCTAGAAGTCTAGACGGATATTTAGGTAAAAAGAAATTTAGATCTGATATAGTCGGAGATGATAACAAGGTAGGTGTTACTACAGGAATGGCATGGACTAGAGTTGGCGGTACGATACTGTTTATTGAAGCTCTAAAAGTAGCAGGTAGTGGCAAAGTTGTACTAACGGGTCAAATGGGCGATGTTATGAAGGAATCTGCACAAGCTGGAATCAGTTACCTAAGATCGATTGCTGATGAATATGGTATAAAAGCTGAAGTTTTTCAGGAATGCGATATACATATACATATTCCAGAAGGAGCAACTCCTAAAGATGGACCTTCAGCAGGAGTAACAATGTGTACAGCATTACTGTCTGCAATAACAGGTAAGGAAGTAATTAATGGTATTGCTATGACAGGTGAAATTACTATAAGAGGTAAAGTATTGCCTGTAGGCGGAATTAAAGAAAAAGTACTAGCAGCTCACAGAGCAGGAATAACTAAAATACTTATTCCAAGAGAAAATGAAGCTGATTTAGAAGAAATACCTAAAACTGTTAGAAAGCAGATTAAATTCGTCTTAATAGATGAAGCTAAAGATGTGTTTGAAGAAGCACTAGTTAAATAAGGAGAGCAAAGTGAAAATCAATGTATCTGATTTGGAAAGAGTAGCTGTAAGGCCGGATCAATACCCGGAAGCCGATAAAGCGGAAATAGCTTTTGCAGGAAGATCTAATGTAGGAAAATCTTCTCTTCTTAATTTACTTACGAATAGAAAGAAATTAGCTAGAGTAAGTGGTGCTCCGGGCAAGACAAGAACAATAAATTTTTATATCATAAATAATGAATTTAGAATTGTAGATTTACCCGGATACGGCTATGCTAAAGTATCAAAATCAGTATCAAGTACATGGGGAGAAATGGTAGAAAACTATCTACAAGACAGAAAAAATTTGATTAAAGTAATACAACTTGTTGATATTCGCCATGCGCCATCTAAACAAGATGTACAAATGTATAAATACCTTAAGTTTTATGGCTTAGAAGGTGTGATTGTTGCCACTAAAGCGGATAAAGTATCTAGAAATGAACTATTTAAAAATATTAGTATCATTAAAAAGACCTTAGGTCTTTCTAGTGAAGACATAATAATACCAATATCATCCCTAAAAAAAACAGGGTATGAAGATCTGTTAAATGTAATGGATGAACTTTTGGAGGAATATAATGAGATTGATAAAGAATAGAATTAAGGCTATAATACCTTTTCTTCGCAATCCAGATGTGAATATATTCAAGAAAATATTAGTTGTATTAGCAGCTGCTTATTTTATAATGCCAATAGATTTAATACCAATATTTATATTTCCCATAGGAATGTTAGACGATTTATTCCTATGGGCTTTTATATTAATAGGATTTGGTGATGAACTTGATGCGAGTCTAAATAAGAGTACTGAAAAAGAATATGTACACAAAAATTTTCATGGCAAAAATGTTGTTGAAGGTGTAAAATATAAAGTACGTAAAGACAAAAATGAAGAAGATGAAGATAATGATGGAGAGTAATTGAGAAGGAGAGTAGTAAGTGGCTGAGAGAAAAAAAACAACAATAGGTAATGTTTTATATACTCAAGATGAAATTTGGAAAAGATCTAAAGAAATTTCCAAAGAAATATCTAAAGAATTTGAGGGCGAAAAAGTAGTATTAATAGGAACTTTAAGAGGAGCTATATTATGGATGTCCGATATCATGAAAAATGTAACACTTGATACTGAGATAGACTTTATCGTAGCCAGTAGTTATGGTTCCGGTACTACGAGTACAGGCCTTGTTAAAATCACTAAAGATATTGAAACTAACATTTATGGGAAAAATGTAATTATAATCGAAGATATAGTAGACACAGGTACAACTTTAATGAACCTAGTAGAAAGACTAAACGATAGAAATCCTAAATGTATAAAGGTGTGTACTATGCTTGATAAGCCAAGTGGCAGAAAAGTGGAGTTCAAAGCGGATTATATTGGCTTTACGGTAGAAGATTTATTTATAGTTGGATATGGTCTTGACTTTGATCAAAAATACAGAGATTTACCATATATTAGTTATTTAGAAGGGTAAGGAAATAGTTATGGATTTAAAAGTAGACTATCATATACATACCAGTTATTCTGATGGTGCGTTAACCCCTACTCAAATTGTCAAGAAATTTAAAGAAGAAGAATATGATATTATAGCTGTTACGGACCATGATGGTGTGGATGGTATTAGAGAAGCTAAAATAGCAGGAGAAGCGATAGAATTAAAAGTAATTCAAGGAGTAGAACTTTCTTCTGTTACAGAAAAAGGCGTTAATATTCACATATTAGGATATAATATGGATGTAGATAATAATGAATTTATTGAAACTCTAAATGAATTAAAAGAATGGCGCAAAGATAGAAATTTAGTGTTAGTAAATAAACTTGACGGTTTAGGATATCATGTAGATATAGACGAAATATATAAAGCTAAAGGGAATCATTATATAGGTAAACCAGACATAGCTAGATATCTTATAGATAAAGGCATGATAAATAAGATGGATGAGGCTTTTAATACTAAAACTGGCATTTATTCTAATGAAGAAATTAAAAACATAAAAAGAAAAAAAATAAAAAGTAAAAAAGCCATAAATATTCTAAAAAATGCTAAAGGAACGCCTGTTTTAGCGCACCCTATGAAAATAGAGAGTATTGGTGAAAAGGGTAGCGAGGAATTTTTTGCTAACTTAAATAGTCTTATTAGAAGTTTGAAAGTAGAAGGTCTTAAAGGCTTAGAGTGCTATCATCCTTCAGCAAATGAAGAAGATTCAAAGAAACTAGTTGAAATGGCTGAAAAGTACCATTTGCATATCACAGAAGGTTCTGACTTTCATAGTTAGAATCAATAGTAATTTACCTGGGAGAATTATAAAATGGTTGAATTTAACGGTAATGTAGTAGCCGCTGCGGTTAGGACTAATGAGGATTTAGAAGTAGCATTAAAATCCAAATCAGAGGTTATTTTTTTATTGAAATCTGATATTTTGACTTTAGAAGACAAAATCATAATGATTCATAAAGCAAAAAAGAAAATATGTTTACATGTGGATTTCATGCAAGGTATAGGTAAAGATAAATCCGGTATTAATTATATTAAAAACTTAGGAGTAGATTATATTTCTAGTACAAGAACAAATATAATTAAAATGGGTAAAGAGTTAGGCATAAAAACTATTCAAAGGTTTTTTATTATAGACTCACATTCTGTATCTACAGCTGTAGATGCTACAAAACAGTCTAAACCTGATATAGTAGAGGTTATGCCCGGAGTAGTAACAAAGAAACTAGCAGAAATAAGCAGTTTGGTTGATGTACCCGTTATAGTGGGTGGTCTAGTTGAAACGAAGGAAGAGGTTATAGATGCAATAAAAGCAGGTGCTATTTTAGTATCTACTGGTAACAGAGATCTTTGGGCGCTTAATATAACTAAATAAATTTATCTGAACATAGGAGGAAATTATGAAAATTAAATTTTGTGGGGCATCATTTGGTGTCACAGGTTCATGTCACTTAATTACAACTGAAAAACATAAGGTACTATTAGATTGTGGGCAGTTTCAAGGTGGCAAATCTCAAAATGCTTTAAACTATGAACCATTTCAATTTGAACCTTCAGAAATTGAGAGTGTAATTCTAAGTCATGCGCATATAGATCATTGTGGCAGATTACCGCTTCTTGTAAAAAGAGGTTTTAGAGGTTCAATCTATTGCACAAGTGCTACTGCAGATTTACTTGAAATAATGCTTAGAGATAGCGCATATATACACGAAAAAGATGCTGAGTGGGATACTAAAAGGGCTCTAAGAGCAGGTAAACCACCTGTAGAACCACTATATACTGTAAAAGATGCAGTAGAAGCTTTAAAATATGTAAAACCGATTTTATATGATCAAATTATAGATATAAATGATGAAATGCGTATAGTATTTAATGATGCAGGGCATATTTTAGGTTCTGCTATAACAGAATTATGGGTAAGAGAAAACAATAAAGACACTAAGATAGTCTTTTCTGGTGACCTAGGAGTAATGGACAGACCAATTCTTAGAAATCCAACAATAATTAAAAAGGCTGATTATGTTATTATGGAGTCAACTTATGGTAATAGACTTCACCCTAAGAATTCTACTAGCTTAGATGAACTTTTATCAATAATATTAAAAACAGTAAAAAGAGGCGGAACTGTAGTAATCCCTTCATTTGCGGTAGGAAGAACACAAGAACTTATATATCAACTTGATAGATTTTACGATGAAAATAAAGAAGTTGCAAAACAGCTTGAAGACGTTAAAGTATATATAGACAGCCCTATGGCTACGTCAGCTACAGAAGTATTTAAGAAAAATGCAGATGTGTTTGATGAGGAAACAAAAGCATACTTACAAAAAGGAGATAATCCTTTAGATTTCAAAAATCTGTTATTTACTCGTTCTACTGAAGATTCGAGAATGCTTAATATGGATAACACGCCTAAGATAATTATATCTGCGAGCGGAATGTGTGAAGCTGGAAGAATTAGGCATCACTTGAAGCACAATTTATGGAATAAAAAATCAAGCATAGTATTTGTTGGATACCAAGCGCAAGGAACACTAGGCAGAAGAATAGTAGAAGGTGAAAAAGATGTCACTTTATTTGGAGAAGATATTCACGTAGATGCTGAAATATATAACTTAGAAGGATTTTCAGGACATGCTGACAGAGATGGTTTAGAAGAATGGTTAGCAGGATTTGTCGAAGAACCTAAAAAAGTTTTTCTAGTACACGGTGAAATGGATTCTAAAAGAGAGTTTGCTACATATGTTAAAGAAAAATTAAACATAGAACCTATCGTAGTTGAGGGCCTATCAGAATTTGAATTAGATGGAACAGTTGTATTAAATGAATCTGCAGGAACTAAAGAGGGTTTGAGTGACAGTGATATACAATTACTAAGGAATAAGATATCTAATATTGGCTCAGGAATTGATAATGTCTTGTATAATGCAAAACTTATAACTGGTGCTGAGATTTCTCCAGATAAACTTATTAGAATAAATAACATAGTACAGGAATTAGAAAAAGCATCTATTAACCTGGGAGCCGTAATCACCGAAGAAGATAGAAGCATTGAAGAATTAAATATACTTAAAAGCGAAGGCAGGCTGTAAATAGGATATGAATAAGAAGAATAAAGACAAAGCGATTGTAATAGGTATTGCAGGAGGAACAGGGTCAGGTAAATCAACTTTAATAGATGCTATAAAAAGTGAGTTTAATGATGAGATAACTATAATAAGTCATGATTACTATTACAAACCTCATAATGAACTTACTTTCGAAGAGCGAAAGCATTTGAATTATGACCATCCTAATAGTTTTGATACCGACCTTATGGTAAAACATATCAAAGAGTTAACTGAAGGTAAAAGTATAGAAAGACCAGTATATGATTTTACTATACATAATAGATTAGACGAAACCGTGACTCTTAATTCTTCAAAGGTCATTATAGTTGAAGGAATTCTGATATTTGAAAATAAAGAGTTAATTAATCTGTTTGACATTAAAGTATTTATAGATACAGATGCAGATGTTAGAATCATCAGAAGAATAGTCAGAGATGTTAAAGAAAGAGGAAGAACACTCGAATCAGTAGTTGAACAGTATTTAACAACTGTTAAGCTTATGCACGAAGAGTTTGTTGAACCTAGCAAAAAGAATGCAGATATAATAATTCCAGAAGGTGGATTTAATAGAGTAGCTATAGATATGCTGAACCAAAGAATTTATGCGCTTTTACACGGTGAATAGATATGAACAAAAGCATAATGACCTATATAATAACAGTATTTGCTGCACTTGCTTGGGGACTATCATTCTTTGCGACAGTAGTGACTTTAGAATATTTTGACCCCATATCACTACTAAGTTTGAGATGGGGTATAGCTGCTTTAATATTCTTAGTTCTTTATTCAACTAAGATAATAAAGTGCGATTTTAAAGGTAAGAATAAGAAAATGCTACTAGCTGCGGGTTTAGTCCAGCCATGCTTATATTCGATATTTGAGACCACGGGTATAGGGATGACATCAACTTCTGAATCAGCTATTGTTATTGCGCTGATTCCTATATTCACACTTTTGGTTAGTACAATGCTTTATAAAAGAAAAATAACAAAGGTAATAGTATTAGCGGTTAGTTTAGCATTTTTGGGAATAGCTATATGTGTATATTTTTCGCCTAATTTTTCAGCAAGTGGTAAAATAGCAGGTTATTTTGTTCTGCTAGGAGCTGTTTTATGTTGTGCGTTTTATACTAATCTGATTAATAAATTAGGAGAGGCATATACACCTACAGAGATAACATTTGCTATATCTGTTATGGGCGGAATCTTCTTTACCATAATGAACTTCATATTTGGAGATGGATTAAATACTTATTACGTGTTTGCAACTAATCCAGAGCCTATGTTTGGAGTCATATTCTTAGGAGTGGCGTGTTCGTGTTTCTGCTATTTAGCATTTAATAACATACTGACAAAATTTTCACCAATTATAGTTACCAATGTTTTTAATAACAGTGTTACGGTAATAGGCATAATATCAGGAGTGCTATTTGCAGGTGATCCATTTGGTTGGTATATAGTAATCGGAACAGGTCTTACTTTAACGGGAATCTCACTTACTAATAGAAAAGCTAAATAAACTAGAAAGAACTGATTAAAATCGGTTCTTTTTTTTCGTGTTTATTAAATTACTGAAAAATACACAGTTTGGTTTTAAAAATACTTAATTTTAAATTCCTATTTACATATGGTTTTTAATAAAGCAAAATATATTTATTAAACTTATGGAGGGAAATAATGGGTGAATACCAATATAAATGTTATGATGATTATATTTTACCTACTGCGATTTACCATCAATGCATATGGATAATCAGAGATATGGAAAGAATGGAGAAAAGAGTAACATATTTAAATGATAGTGTACTTTTGAATAATATTGATATGTATAAAAGTATGAAAATATCAGAAAGTTATGATGAAATCAATAGGTTAAGTAGTGAGATATCTCTAATTGACGGTAAGCTTAGTGGAATATATTCTGCTTTAGAAAAAATTCCTGCAGAATACCAAAATGGTTTATTGCAGAACATAATAAATCACATAAAATATGAAGATTATGCACATGAAAACACATGGAAAAAGTGGAAACAGCGATTTATATACTATGTAGCTGAAAATCTTAAACTCTATTAAATATGTACTGTAAGTAAAAATTAAATAATATAAAATACTAGTAATTAAAGATTACTGGTATTTTTTTATGAAAGGTAATTATGAAGTGGTTGTTTACAAGAAAGAAATTATTAATTTTAGTAATAATAGGTATAAACTTTATTGTAATAAAAGCTGTTTGTGGAGCTTTTACTGTAGGTGAAATAAATCCAATTGATGCTAGCGCAAATGTAGTATATCCGCCACAAATAATATTTGATAATGACAATTCAAAGATTAGTATTAAAGTTGGAAATATCAAAGATAACTTTATAGCATACGCGACGGTTCATAACAGAACGGCTGAATATGAATTCGATGTTATATATTCTACTACCATGACAGTAAAAGGGGAAATAATAGTGGGAGATTATCTGATAGAAGATGAAGGCACTTATTTGATAAAAGCAAAATGTACAGTTCGCTATAAAACAAGTAAGCTTAATATTAAAAAAGGATGGCCTAAATACTATAATATCAGTTCTGAAAGTGAACTGTTCATAGAAGGGAAGGAAGAAATAACACCTATAGAAACAATTATTATGGGCAAGGTAAAACACACCACAGAATGGAATAAAAAGAGAATGCTATATAACTTAACGAAGGGATATGAAGAAGACTATAACGGAGGTATAGGATTTAACGAATACATTGAAAAAAGTAATCCTAGATACATAAACGTTTTTTGGCCAGGTGAAAACTTCATACTTGAATGTACTTTAAATAAAGAAAACGTTGATAGCATAGAAGTTAGTATCAAAAACACGGATTATAGAGCAATATTAAAAAGGAAGAGTGGTGATTTGTTCACAGGGATAATGTTTAATAATGATAGAGATAAGAAGAGTGCTAAAGAGTTGGTGTTTGTATTTGAAGCAAATGGGGCTAGTGATAGAGTTTCAATAATTATTGATGGCATGGATGAGTACTGGGGATTACATAGAAAAAAATAGAGGTAATTATGATAAGAAGAAAAAAGATATTTGGGCTTATATTAATAGTATTATCACTTGCTGGGATGTTTGTATGGGAAGTGAAGGGTAGAGATTTGGTTACAATGGAGGAAATATTGGTACTAAAAGAAAATACTGACAAAAGCCGAATTATAACCGATGAAATGTTAGTAGCAACAAAAGTTAGGGAAGTCTCAAAAGAAGCAATCAGGCCAAAGAATAAAGATGAAATATTAGGTCTTGAAAGCGTACAATTCATTCATAAAGCAGCACCACTATTCATTGAATATTTTGAAGATGATGAGCTGGTGGCTGATGCTAAAAGTAATCAATATGTAATGGCTATACCAAATAATTGGTTGCTTTCATATCCTCAAAGCTTAAGAAGAGGAGATAATGCGGTTTTCTACGTTGATGGGAATAAGGTAACGAGTGCTAAAGTGGTTTATGCCAAAGACGGAACAAATAAAGAAGTTGTTTCGACTGATTTTACAAGGCTAGAAGGATCATCAACTATCAGTTTGGTAGAGGTATTGGTAGATGAAGAAAAAGCAAATGAATTATCAACACTAGCAGCTTTAGGAAATAGATTCGTAATTATGTATAATTAAGGAGCAAGAAATGGAAAAAGTAATAACATATTTTGGAACGGATTCTGGAGTAGGAACCACTATGATAGCTCAGTCAGTATCAGAAAATTTAACTAAAGAAGGCAAGAAGGTGTTGTTGATGTTATGCAGTGGTAATTATGGGAATGACTATATAATTACAGATGAAGAAGCTTCCCTAGATGATATAAAAGCTAATCTGATATCTGGTTATTTAGGCAAGGAAGATATAGAAGGTATACTTATAAAGATTAATGGCCTTGATATAATGCCAGGTATTAGGGATATAACCAGAATTAAATATTATTTAGAAGATGATTTGGATAAAATAATATCTGTAGTAAGAGATGATTATGATTACATAGTAATTGACGGAGGTTGTAATATTAATTATGGTATTACCGTTTCTTCGCTTCTGGTAGCTGATAAAATTTATTTTATAATAACTCAGCAAGAAAAAAGTATAAGAAGGTTTATAAACGAATATTATTCTGTACTTTATCCTATGAAAATAGAAGGAAGACTGATAAGTAATAAATATGTAACGGATTATGGAAACCACGGTATAAGTGAAATAGAATCATTTATAGGTAAGGAACCTGCTATTAATGTTGAATATGCGAAAGAGGGTTGGATAGCAGAAATTAGAAAAACGACATTGTTAAGTGATGCTAAATTTAAAGCAGGCATAGAAAACATAGTTAGTGATATTACAGGCATAGAGACTAAAAAGAGCAAGTTCTCATTTTTAAGCAGGTGAAAAGAATGTGTGAGTTTTTTATAGATAAGTATTTGTTAAACATAGGTAATACTAGAATTGAAGGTGGTTTAAAACAGGATAGGTTTGAAGAAATATGTAGACTTGTTAGAGAAAAGCTAGATGATGAATGGGATATAACTGATGATAAGTATAAAGATAATAAGCTTGAGAGAGAAAAACGAGCAATAATTGGTTACGAAAAAGAAACTAAGTATTATAAAGAAAAAATTAGAGAAATAATACTAAGATGGAAACTTACTGATATTTGGTATCCGCCGTGGCATATAGATTTATATGATGCCATATTTCATGAAGTATTTGGTCTTTCAGGACTAGCACCTTGGGCATATGATAGTTTAGATAAATATAAAAATTCTTCTTCAGCTAAATTAATAGGAGATAAACTTTATTGTTTGATAGGAGGAAGTACAGAACTTCAGCCCCAGAGAATTAACAAAAGAAGAAGAGAACAACTCATGAGGTCGCTGCTTCTGGCTACGCCTTTTGAAAATACTAATAAGGGTTTCCACGAGGTATATCTTCACAATGGTATAAGAATAACTATATATTCAGGAGAAAAGACTAAAGAAAACGAAGAGGTAATAGTATTTAGAAAATATGTAATTAAAAAAATGTCTTTTGAAAATATGGTTGAGCTTAATACTATACCAGAAGAAGCTATTGATGTGTTTGAGCTAATGATAAAAATAGGTTATAACACTCTTTTTGCGGGACCAGTGAGATCAGGTAAAACCACTTTTTTACAAAGCTGGCAAATGAATGAAGATACTAACCTTGAAGGGTTAGTTATAGCGACAGATCCAGAAACACCATGGCATAAGTTGATGCCCGAAGCACCTATTATGCAGCTAGTGGCCGATGGCGTCGACCTTGAGATGATTACCAAATCTATTTTAAGAGGAGATAATGACTATGTGCTTCTAGAGGAAATGCGCGATGGATTAGCATATAACATAGCACTTGAGATAACAGCTTCGGGGACTAAAAGATGTAAAGCTACAATACATGATAATGATGCGTATAATATTCCGTTAAAAATGGCATCTAAGATAAAAGCAAAGTATGGTGGTAATATTAGAGATTTAATAGGGCAGGTGTTTATGAACTTTGATATAGTGATTGAGCTGATTCAAGTTCCTGATAATCGTTCTCAAAAAAGAATGGTTGGTATTAAAGAATACTATTATGATGTGGCTAATGATAGGGTTTATATAAATCATATATGTAAATATGATAAAAAAAATAATAAATGGCTATGGAATTATAGACTATATAACGATGGTGAAGATAGATACAGTAATGAATTAAAAGAAAAACTGGCGGTTCTTTACAGAGAATATCCACTAGATGAAAAGCCACTTATGCCGGGATATTATAGGAGTGAAGAATGATAGTTAATATGATGATGTATGTGATGATGATAAGCGGTATAATTATATATTTTGAAGAAGAATTACTGTTTATATATCATTATTCATTAAAAAAATCAAAGGCATTCTATAGGCACGAAGAAGAAGGAAAAAAGAAACTCATAGATAGTAATGATCTTGTTATGTTACTCAATTCAACATTAGGGTTTAAAGGGGATAAATCAATAAATAGATTTATAAGCTTTTCAATAGTATTGTCAATTTTAACGGTTGCTTTGCTTTTAAATAGAATTAATATAACAATGGTACTTATGGTATCGGCTGTAGTATCTTTATTACCATATATTGTATTAAGAACGAAACTAAAGGTGGACAGACGAACAAATGCAAACGAGGGAGATTTAGTAATAGCAGAGATTTTAAACAGTTACAAGTTCACAGGATATAATATGCGTGCTGCAATTGAGCATACAGCTTTGAATATGACAAATGCACCACATATGAAAAATGTAATATTGGATTTATCAAAAGACATGAATTTGGCGTCCGATGAAAGAGATATTAAAAAAAGTTTGTTTAAATTTAGGTATAAAGTGAATACTGCGTGGTCAGATATACTTTCATCTAACATGTATTTTGCGCTTACCAAAGGTGTGGTAGTAACAGATGCGCTGGCTGATTTGTTGCAAGCTGTCGAAAATAGCAAAACAGTTAAAGAACATTTAAAGAGAGAAAGCAATGAAGCCAATTTAATGATTATATATATGGCACCTATATGTTACTTGTTAACTGTAATAGGAGGAATAAAATTCTTTAACTTTACTTTGAAAAAGTTTTTCAGTTATCAATTTTTAACAGACACAGGAATAAAATGGTTTTTAGTAATAGTTATTACTTATTGTATTGGGATTTTGGCTAAGATTTATATTAATGATAATAAGTTGGACATATAAGGGAGTGGTAGTATTAATATATTTGAAATAATATTTATAGTGGGAATGGTCATTTACTTTTATTCCGGGGTCAAATTTAAACCAAAGACTTTTAAGAGTAATATCAATAGGCTTCCTAAACAAAAGCTTATTATTGAGAAAACTAAGAAAAGGATCAATGATAAAAAACTAAACAGGGACATGATAGGAAGTAGCATATGTCTTAAAAATTTAGCGTTGATTAAATCAAGTGAAGCCATGTCTTCGGATTACATAATTGAGCAGTTAATGGAAAATTCTAAGGAGCTAAAACCTTATTATATGAAAAGTCTTTCATACTATCGAAGTGGAAATCATGAGGTAGCTTTTAAATATATGACTGATGCACTGGACAACAAGAACATGAAAAACTTCGTATCTATACTAAAAAAGTTAGATATTATGAATGCTGGAGAAATGATAGAACAAATAGATACATTTAATAGTAGTTTGATTTCAGAAAGAGAAACTTTTAATAAAAAATTAGCTGACAGGAATAGCCTGATATTTACAGTAATAGTGACTATAAATATCTTTGCTCTATTATTAAACTTTGCTGTCGTTATAGTTTTTATGGATGCTATTAATATGCTTAATGTAATATGGTGAGGTGAAAATGAAAAATTTAATAATAATTATAGGTACTATAATTTTAGGAACCACTATAGTAGGTACGTTTATATTAGGAGATGGTGACAATTCCCTTAAGGTGGCAGCAGAAAATGTAGTAGCTAACGGGATAAGTGCCATAGACTCTGTATACGAAGAAGGGGATTGATATGAAAAATTTAGTAATTATAGTTGGTACTATAGTTCTTGGTTGTTTAATATTTGACCTAATAGTAGGGGATAATGAAGGTAGCCTTAAAAATGAGTCAAAAGAAGTTATGATAAATTGTATTGAAGATTACCTGGAGTAAAGAAAATGAAAAATCTAATAACAACTATAGCCAGTATATTAATATTAATGGTGTATCTTCTTCAGTTTATTAATAATCAACAAATTCATAATACTGTTGTAAATATAGATAGAGAGATAAACTGTATAAAGGAAATTTCTAAACAAGAAGGTTATCTGACAGAGAAGAACAGAAGTGAATTGCTAGATAAATTATCAGATATAGCCAATTGTGATACTGGAGAAATAGTGATTACTGGTACAGATGAAAAGAAATATAGAGGAGAGCTTATACATATTTATGTCAAATTACCAATAAAGAATTTGATAGTAGCTAATGAATTCTTTGGTATTGACGATATAGATAATCAAGGTTTTTATAAATTTGATTTTTATACTACCAGTGAGCATCTGGAGCGTGAGAATTGAAAAATTTAATTATTACCATAGGAATAATAATATTTGCAGCCATCTTACTTGCATACCAAAGCGATTTTAATAATATGGCAAGAGAGAAAGAATTGTTGAAAAGTATAGCAGATGAAGCGGTAGCATCATCTGCATTATGTATAGATGAATTCAAGTATGGGGAAGGTTATTTGGTATTTGATGATGAAAAGGTTATTGCAAAGATTGAAGAAATGCTTAAGCTAAATTTAGATAAGGAAATAGACTTTGAATACACAGTATTAATATCAGATGAAAGCGTTAAGCGTAGAAAACACGGGGATTTGGAAGTAGAGTTTGAATTAGAAAAGGAACCGTATGTATTATTAAAAGTGGATATAGGTAAGCCTAAATTTAGGATAATATCACCGAATACCACTATATATGCTATTTCGGCATATGAATACCTACCTTACAACTAATAATCAGTGGGTTTAACCCCACTTTTTTTGTATAATCCTTTATTACTGCTAGGATTAGTGGTAAAATAAATAATATATTATGGTAAAGGTGCGTAATATAATAAAATAAGTAATCGGAGTAATTTATGACAGTGAAAGTTTATGTAGATTCTTCATTATGTAGAGATTGTAAGATGTGCGTTAGATATTGTGCGCAGAGAGCTATTTCTTCGGGACCGAATGGTGCGATAATTGATCAATCAAAATGTAATGGATGTAAATTATGTGCCATGGCTTGTGCCTTTGGTGCCATCAAAATAGAAGAGCTTAAGTAGGAGAAAAAAATGTCTTTTAAAGAGGAAACTATTACAAGCAAAATGATATATAAGGGGTCAATTCTGAATTTGAGAAAGGATACTGTTAAGGTTAAAAACGGTATTTCTTTTAGAGAAGTGGTAGAACATAATGGTGGTTCTGTAGTAGTTGCTATTACAGATAACAAGAAAGTTCTTATGGTTAATCAGTTTAGAAAACCTTTAGATAAAGAAGTTCTGGAATTGCCTGCAGGAAAAATAGATGGGGAAGAAGATCCTAAAGAAACTGCTTTAAGAGAGCTTAAAGAAGAAACGGGATATACTGCTAAGACTGTGAGGTATTTAACTAAATTTTATCCTAGCGTAGGATATACAAACGAAATACTTTACATATATCTTTGCACCGATTTAATACCGGGAGAAACTGATTTTGATGAAAATGAAGATATAGAAATATTTGAATATGATATGGAGTTACTAGTAGGTATGATACTGGCCGGCAAAATCAACGATGGTAAAACAATCGCCGGTATAATGATAGCAAATGAAACCTTAAAAAAGGAGTGAGTATAAGAAATGAAAGAATTTTTGGATTATATTAAAAATGAAGAAAACAAAGCCGAAAACACTGTATTAGCATATAAGAGGGACATAAGCGCTTTTGAATTATTTTTAAATAAGAGAGAAATACCCAATCTTCTTGAATGTACTCATGGAGATGCTATAGCTTACATAATTTTCCTAAAAAATGAAAATAAATCCAAAGCAACAATTAATAGAAAAATATCATCCATAAGGGCATATTATGCTCGTAAGTTGCAGGTAAAAGCAATTGAAAGCAATCCATTTGATAATGTAAAAACTGCAAAATCTGATAAGAGAGAAATCGACTATTTATCTATGGATGAAATAAATGCTCTTCTTAAATTACCTGACAATACTCTTAAAGGCCTAAGAGACCAAGCCTTGTTAGAGGTTATGTATGGTACAGGAGCTAGAGTAACTGAAATAAATAAGATAAAAAACAAGGATATAAATTTCAAGATGAACTTTATTACATGTAGAGACGGTCAATCAAACAGTAGAATAATACCGCTTGGAAGCTACGCACATAAAGCGCTTGAAAAGTATATGAACGAAGGTTACTGTGCTATTAAACGTAGTGCTACTATAGGCATTGAAGATTTCATATTTATTAACTTTTCAGGTAAACCGTTAACCAGACAAGGAGTTTGGAAAATAGTTAAAGATTACGGCAGTAAAATAGGCATTGAAACAAGAATGACACCTCAGATACTAAGAAATACTTTTGCAGTACATATGCTTCAAAACGGAGCAGATTTAAAGACATTACAAGAACTAATGGGATTTGATGATATCTCAGTAGGTATGGCTTATCTATCTGTAACTAATAATAGAGTTAAAGATGTGTTTAACAGATCACATCCTAGAGCATAATAATGCAAATTTCAAATATAAAGTATATAATAAAATGTAGGTGGGTAAGCTTAAGCTAACCCACCATTTTTAATGAAAGAAGTATAAATACATAAATAGTGACGATTGCTATTGTAAAGGTTTTAACATTAATTTTAGCAACATGTAATGACATGTAAAAAAAATAAGAATATAAAAGGATTATGATTAATCTGACATAAGCTCCATCAGGATTCTATCCAAGTAAATAAGAAATTAGAAGTGCACCTGTGGTATCAGTATGGCTGTCATCACAGGTGTATTGTATGTCTTTTAACACATACAATATAATTAAATTCCTAAATAAAACCTTGCTTTTGATATTTGCGTATGTTATACTAACTTAGTTATTACAGACGGTCCTCTGGGTACTATATAGAGATAGCACCACGAACGTCTTGGAGAGAAGGAGGATATAATATGAACGTATTAGATTCAGTTGTAGAAGAGTATAAAAAAAGCGATATCCCTGCATTTAATGTTGGTGACACTGTAAAGGTCCACATTAAAATAAAAGAAGGTACTAGAGAAAGAATTCAAGTATTTGAAGGTTTCGTTTTAAAAAGACAAAATGGTGGCATTGCTGAGACATTTACTGTCAGAAGGATTGCGTCCGGAGTAGGAGTCGAAAAGACTTTCCCACTTCATTCACCTAAAATTGAAAAAGTCGAAGTAATACGTGAAGGTAAAATAAGAAGAGCTAAACTTCACTACATGCGTGGCAGGACAGGAAAAGCTGCTAAGATTAGGACAAAATAGTAGTGTGGGGAGCGGAAGTTCCCCACATTTTTATATACCTAATTTGAGAGGAGGATTATATGGAAAATATTAACTGGTATCCGGGGCATATGAAAAAGACTAGGGAACTAATTCAAGAGAATTTGAAATTGGTTGATCTTGTAATAGAAGTAATAGATAGTAGAATACCTGTATCTAGTAGAAATCCAATAATTGATTCTCTAATAGAAAACAAATTAAGATTAATCGTTTTAAATAAGAGTGACTTATCAGACAGAGATGAAAACAGAAAATGGGGAAACAGATTTATAAATGAAGGAAATAAAGTAATAACCATGAACTGTATGCTTGGAAGCAATTTAGATAAGTTAAATAAAGAACTTCAAAATACACAAAATGAAAAAAATGAGATTAGGAACATGACTAAATCATTAAAACTAATGATTGTGGGGGTACCAAATGTAGGTAAATCTTCATTAATTAATAGAATGACTGGAAAGAAAAGCACGAGAACAGGAGATAAGCCGGGTGTTACTAGAGGTAAGCAATGGCTTACACTAAAAAATGGTATGCAACTATTGGATACACCAGGAATACTTTGGCCTAAATTTGAAGATCCAAATGTAGGAATGAATTTAGCTTTTTGTGGTAGTATAAGAGATGAGATTCTAGATACTACAGATTTAGCTTATGAACTTATTAAGCTCCTGGAAGTACAATATCCTAAATTACTGATGGAAAGATTTAAACTTGATTCTATAAGTGATGATACTTTGGAAAATATGGATGCTATAGCTTTGAAGAGAGGCTTCATATTACCGGGCAAGAAAATAGATTATGAAAGAACAGGTAGAACGTTGCTTGATGAGTTTAGAAGTGGCAAAATAGGAAACATAACTTTGGAAAAGATAAAAGACAGTGAATAAACTTGAAAAAGCAGAAATGCTTAAAAATAAACTGATAGAAATGTCTGAATTTGAAAACTCCCTAAGAAATAATGGAATCAAAATAATTGCAGGGATTGATGAAGTGGGAAGAGGTCCTTTAGCTGGTCCTGTATATGCAGCATGCGTAGTTCTTCCTAAAGATTTTGATGTACTAGGAGTAGATGATTCGAAAAAATTAAGTGAAAAAAAGAGAAATGAACTTAATGAAAAAATTAAAGAAAAAGCTATCGCTTATGGAATCGGTATAGTTAATAACGAAACCATAGATGAAATAAATATATTAAATGCTACAAAATTGGCAATGAAAATAGCAGTAACTAATACCGAAAAAATGCTAGAAGGAAAGTGTATAGAACATTTACTGATAGATGCACTTAAACTAGAGGAAGTGGCTATTCCTCAAACAGGTATTATTAAAGGCGATTCTAAATCTGTCTCTATAGCCGCAGCGTCTATAGTTGCAAAAGTAGCAAGGGATGGCTACATGATAGAGCAGAGTAAGATATATCCGTACTATAGCTTTGAGTCAAATAAAGGTTATGGTACGAAAGCTCACTATGAGGGGATGCGTGAATATGGTTTTACGCCAATTCATCGTAAAACATTTTTGAGGAAGTTTTTAAAGGAGAACGGACATGGAATTTAAAAGTGATATTCAAATTGCACAAGAAAACAAAATGGCCAATATCTATGATATTGCCCAAAAAGCAGGAATCAACGAAAAATACTTAGAGCGATATGGTGACTATAAAGCTAAAGTTGACTATAAACTCTTAAAAGACATGAATGAAAAAGAAGATGGTAAAGTGGTTTTAGTCACTGCAATTTCTCCGACACCAGCTGGTGAAGGTAAGACAACTACTACTGTAGGACTTACAGATGCTCTTAGTAGGTTAGGAGTAAATGTAATGGCAGCTTTAAGAGAACCTTCTTTAGGCCCGGTGTTTGGAATAAAAGGTGGTGCAGCAGGAGGGGGTTATGCTCAAGTAGTCCCTATGGAAGATATCAACCTACATTTTACAGGTGATATGCATGCTATAGGAGTATCTAATAATCTGATAGCTGCAATAATAGATAACCACATTCAACATGGCAATGAACTTAAAATAGATCCAAGAAAAATAACTTGGACTAGAGTAATGGATATGAATGATAGACAGCTAAGAAATATAACTGATGGCTTGGGTGGAAAACCTAATGGTACTCCTAGAGAAGACGGTTTCGAGATAACGGTAGCCAGTGAAATTATGGCTATACTGTGCTTGTCTAATGATATAAATGATTTAAAGAAAAGAATTTCAAATATAATTATAGGTTATACATATGATGATGAACCTGTAACTGTTAAGCAACTGAAAGTACAAGGTGCAGTTGCTGCACTTCTTAAAGATGCTTTAAAACCTAATTTAGTTCAGACATTAGAAGAGACTCCGGTACTTATTCACGGTGGACCTTTTGCTAACATAGCGCACGGCTGTAACTCAGTTATGGCTACAAATTGTGCAAGAAAATTGGCTGACGTAGTAATAACTGAAGCTGGATTTGCTGCTGATTTAGGCGCAGAAAAGTTTATTGATATCAAATGCAGAAAATCAGGTATAAGACCATCTGCTGTAGTTGTAGTAGCTACAGTAAGAGCTCTTAAGTATCATGGTGGCATAAATAAAAAAGATTTGGTAGAAGAAAACCTAGAAGCACTAAAAGAAGGTATGCCTAATCTTTTGCAACATGTTGAAAATGTAACTGAGAACTTTGGTATTCCTGCAGTAGTTTCAATCAATAGATTCCCAACTGATACAGAAGCGGAAATTCAATTAGTTGAGGACGAATGCAAAAGACTAGGTGTAAACGTAGTTTTAAGTGAAGTATGGGCTAAAGGTGGAGAAGGTGGACGCGAATTAGCTGAAGAAGTTATGAAGCTAATAGAAAAGGAAAACAATTTTAAATTCGTATATGAAGATGAAGACAGCATAAAAGAAAAGATTGAAAAAATTGCAACAAAAATATATAGAGCTGATGGTGTGGAGTATGATTTCCGAGCTAAAAAGGAAATCAAAAAGATTGAAGAAATGGGATTCTCTAATTTACCTATATGCATGGCAAAAACACAATTCAGTTTTTCTGATGATAAAACAAAACTAGGAGCGCCTAGAAATTTTCTAATAACAATTCGTGAAGTACATGTAGATGCAGGAGCGGGATTTATAGTTGCTAAAACTGGTAATATAATGACTATGCCTGGATTACCTAAGATACCGTCTGCTGAAAAAATAGACGTAGACAACGATGGAGTTATTACAGGTTTGTTCTAAATGACTTAACTTGACGGTTCGATTGAATTCGAACCGTCTTTTTTATTGACTGTAAATAGGCAGTCGTGTATATTGTAACTAGGAGGAATACTATGGGAAAAAAATATTATGCTGTGAGAGCAGGTAAGACACCGGGAATTTATAGGACTTGGGATGATTGCAGAAAACAAGTATATGGGTTCAAAGGTGCTAAATATAAAGGATTCGAAACATTAAAAGATGCTGAAAATTTTATGGAAGCAGAAGAAAGCAATATAAAATTGGTGGAAGAAGATATACCGTCGATTATGGCTAGCAATGATGTGGAAGCGGTAGCCTATGTTGATGGTAGTTATGATAATGCAAATAAAAAATATAGCTTTGGAGCTGTAATATTCTATAAAGAAAAAGAAATACAGCTTTCGGGTGCAGGAGAAGAACCTGGTATGGTAGAAATGAGAAACGTTGCAGGTGAAATCAAAAGCGCTATGAAGTCTGTAGAATACTGCGTGGATAACAATATAAGCAGTATTATGATATTTCATGATTATCAAGGTATAGGTAAATGGGGAGATGGAGTATGGAAAACTAATTTACCAGAAACCACAGCATATAAGGAATATATGAAAAATGCTAGGGAAAAAGACGGTATGAAAATATTATTTAAACATGTTAAAGGCCATTCAGGAAACAAGTACAATGAGCTGGCAGACAAACTAGCCAAAGAAGCTTTATCACAATAAATAAATAAAGTTTTTTTCTTGTGAGGGTGTGCATAGTGTGATATACTTGTGAAGTCGGGTGTTAGTATTGAGTAAATTTAGTGGTTTCAACTGGCATAATTCAAGCATTCGAAACTGGTTGTTTGATATCATTAGGAGGAAATTTTATGGCTAAATATATCGTTAAAAGAATAGCTCAAGCATTAATTTTGATTATAGTTGTGGCTTGTCTTACTTTTTTACTCATGAATTTAGTTCCAGGAGGACCATTCTTAAGTGAAAAATCTCCTTCACCAGAAGTATTAGCTGCTATGGAGGCTAAGTACGGCTTAGATCAGCCATTACCTATTCAATTGAAAAATTACATATTTCATATGGTTCATGGTGACTTTGGTGTTTCTTTAAAAATGCAGAAAAATAGACCTGTAATATTGATTATAGAAGAAATGTTTCCGATATCGGCTAAGATTGGATTAATTGCACTTTTAATTGCAGTGAGTATAGGAATACCTATAGGCTGTTTATCAGCATATTATCGAGGGACAAGAATAGATAGCGCGCTTAGAGTAGTTATGACATTAGGAATATCCGTTCCGAGCTTTGTAATAGCGACACTGTTGCTACTATTGTTTTGTGTTAAGCTACAATGGTTGCCATCGATTGGTTTAACTAGTTGGCAACACTATATTTTGCCGTGTGCAGCATTATCTTTTTATCCGATGTGTTATACAGGAAGACTTGCAAGATCTAGTATGCTTGATGCGATAAATCAAGACTACATTAGAACGGCAATGGCAAAAGGCGCATCAACAAAAGCAATTATATTCAAACATGCATTAAGAAATGCATTGATACCAGTGTTAACATTCTTAGGACCTTTGACTGCATTTATACTAACAGGTGGATTTGTAGTAGAAACAGTATTCAGTATCCCTGGTTTAGGGAGATATTTTATACAAAGTATTTTAGTAAGAGATTATCCAATAATAATGGCAACAACTATATTTTTAGCAGCGTTGGTTATATTCATGAATTTAATTGTAGATATTATGTATAGGGTAGTTGATCCTAGAATTGATATTACTAAAGGGGGTAACTAATTATGATACGCAGTGGAAATCACATATTCACACTACATCCTGATTATGATAAACTTCCTGAAGGAATTCAGTTCAATGAGGATGATTTTTTAACAGCATCTGAAGAAGATAAAGAAAATTACATAGAAAAAGCACCTGCAGTTTCATACTGGAAAGATGCTTGGAGAAGATTAAGACATAATAGAGTAGCTGTGGTAGCTATGCTTATACTCGTTGTAATAGTGCTCTTTGCTTTTATAGGTCCACTATTCTTTGAGGCAGATTATACAACACAAGTTAGAGGCTCAGAAAACTTAGATCCTAGCTTTTTACATCCTTTTGGTACTGATAAATTCGGTAGAGATCTTATGATAAGAACTATGTACGGGTCAAGAGTATCACTTATAGTAGGTGTTTGTGCTTCATTTATAGTGCTTTTCATAGGTACAATATATGGATCGATTTCAGGTTACTTAGGCGGAAGAGTTGATAGCATAATGATGAGATTTTTAGACTTAATATACTCTGTACCAGATATATTAGTAGTACTATTAATATCAACAGTTATTAAAGTACCTCTACAAGATTGGGTTAATAACAGCAATTCGGGGCTTGCTAAGAGTATGATAACCTTAGGACCTGGCTTGATTTCAATATTTATTGCTTTTGGATTGTTATACTGGGTAGGTATGGCAAGAATAATTAGAGGACAAGTACTAATGCTGAAGCAGATGGAATACGTTACAGCGGCTAGGGCAGTTGGTGCTAGTAGATCAAGAATAATCAGAAGACATTTATGGCCGAATTGCATAGGTCAAATTATAGTAACTACATGTTTACAGATTCCTTCGGCAATATTTTTGGAATCATTCCTCTCATTTTTAGGTATAGGAGTAAGTGCACCAATGACAAGTTTAGGTGCTATAGCAGCAGATGCGTTAAGTGGTATATATTCATACTCTTATCGTTTGATAATACCTTCGGTTATACTTAGTTTGATGATATTAAGTTTAAACCTTTTTGGTGATGGACTTCGTGATGCGCTAGATCCGCGCTTAAAGAAATAGGGGTGTGATGATATGGAACAAAATGATAACAAAAATATATTGGAAGTAAAAAATTTAAAAGTATCATTCTTTACGCCTGCAGGAGAAGTAAAAGCTGTTAATGATATTTCATATGAATTAAAATCTGGAGAAGTAATGGGAATAGTAGGAGAATCAGGCTCTGGCAAGAGCGTTGAGGCATACTCTATTATTGGATTATTAAGTAGCCCCGGTAAAGTCGTAGGCGGTGAAGTTATATTTGATGGAGACGACTTACTAAAATATTCAGAAGAACAGTTAAGGAATTTACGTGGAGATAAAATAAGTATGATTTTCCAAAATCCTATGACGTGTTTGAATCCCGTATATAAAATTGGTGATCAGCTTGTAGAATCACTATTTATACATACTGATGCTTCTAAAGATGAAGCTTGGAAAAAAGCAACTGATATGCTTGGGTTTGTAGGAATAAACAATCCTGACAAGAGAATGAAGCAGTATGCTCATGAATTGTCAGGTGGTATGAGGCAGCGTGTTATGATTGCTATGGCGCTTTTGTGTGATCCTAAGTTACTTATAGCTGATGAACCTACTACCGCGCTTGACGTTACAATACAAGCACAAATTCTTGATTTGCTTAAAGATATAATTACAAAAACAAATATGAGTACAATCTTTATAACGCATAATCTAGCTGTGGTTGCCGAAATATGTAATAAGGTATCGGTAATGTATGCGGGTAAATTGGTAGAGACAGGGTATGTAGATGATATATTCTATAATCCTTCACACCCATATACTTTGGGGCTTTTAAATTCAATGCCTAGAGTAGATGAAAAAGAGCATGAAAGGTTAATACCAATAGAAGGTTCTCCTGTTGACATGTTAAACCCTCCTGAGGGTTGTGGATTTGCTTCAAGATGCAAGCATTGTATGAACATATGCCTCAGAAAAGATCCTCCAACAATAGATATGGGCAATGGACATAAAGCTAAATGTTGGTTACTTGCAATGAAAGAGTATGAAGAGGGGGATGAATAATGAGTGATATTAAAGACCCAGAAGTCCTTCTGGAAGTTATAAATTTAAAAAAATATTTTGATGTTAAAATAGGACTTGGTAGAAAAAATTACGTAAAAGCAGTTGAAGATATTTCATTTAAGATTCATAAAGGTGAAACCTTTGGTCTTGTGGGAGAATCAGGATGTGGTAAGACAACGCTTGGAAGATCTATAATTAGATTGATTGAACCTACTTCAGGTAAGATTATCTATGATGGCGATGTGATTTTCGACGGTGATAAAAGAAAAAATATAAATATGACAGCTTATAGAAGAAAGATGCAGATTATATTCCAAGATCCTTCAGCGTCATTAGATCCTAGAATGACAGTAGGAGAAATAATCGGAGAAGCGTTAGATGTTCATAAGCTATTTCAGGGCAAACTTGAGCGTAAAAAAAGAATCGATTTTTTATTAGATAGAGTAGGATTAAACACTGAACATGCGAACAGATATCCCCATGAATTTTCAGGAGGTCAACAACAACGTATAGGAATAGCTAGAGCTCTTGCTGTAGAACCAGAATTCATTGTATGCGATGAACCTATATCTGCACTTGATGTATCGATTCAATCTCAAATAGTAAATATGTTAGAGGATATGCAAGAAGAATTAGGGCTAACATATCTATTTATAGCACATGACTTATCCGTAGTAAGACATATATCAACAAGAATTGGGGTAATGTATTTAGGTAATATGGTAGAACTTGGTGATAGCAATGAAATTTACCATAATCCACTACATCCTTATACACAGACGCTTTTATCAGCTGTTCCTGTTCCAGATCCTGAGGTGAATAGGAATACTCATAGAATCATATTAGAAGGTGATGTACCTAGCCCTATAAATCCACCTACAGGATGTCGTTTTCATACAAGGTGTCCATATGCAAAGGACATTTGCAAAGAAAAAATTCCTGAATGGAAAGAAATAGAGCCTAATCATTTTGCGGCTTGCCACATACTATAATTGGAACATTCCGACTTGTTCGGTGTTCGTATATGGGCATTATTTGCTAGAAATTTATTACGAAATATTTCGTAAAAAAAAATTAAGGAGGAGTATTATGAAAAAGTTATTGATTTTACTTTTATCACTATGCATGGTGTTTACTTTATCAGCTTGTGGTGGTAGTGATGATGAAGAGGCTGCCGGTGGAGATGGAGTGTTAAACGTTTGTTTAGCGTCTGAACCAGCAACAATTGACCCTGCACTTAACTCTGCAGTGGATGGAGCAACAATGATTCAGCATACATTTGAAGGTTTAATCAAATGGGTAGATGATGGAAGCGGAAAAGCTGTTCACGCAGCAGGCGTAGCTGAAAGCTGGGATATTTCGGATGATGGATTAGTTTGGACTTTCCATTTAAGAGATTCAAATTGGTCAGATGGAGAACCTGTTACTGCAAATGATTTTGAATATGCATGGAAGAGATTAAATGATCCTGAAACAGCAGCAGACTATTCATATATGATCGCTCCTGTAAAAGGTTTTGGAACAGATGAATTAGCAGCAGTAGCAATTGATGATAATACATTTGAAGTAACTTTAATTAGTCCTTGTCTATACTTTGAAGATATTTGTGCGTTCCCTGCTTGCTATCCAGTAAGAGAAGATATTATCGAAGAAAATGGCGATGCTTGGATTACAGACCCTGCAACTTATATAGGTAATGGACCATATATGATGACAGAATGGGTACATAACAGTTATATAATGATGGAAAAGAATCCAGAATACTGGGATACAGAAAATATTAAATGTGAAGCTATTAAATTTAATTTAATGGATGATCAAAATGCAATATATGCAGGCTATAAAAATGGAGATTTAGATTATGTTGAAGATGTACCTGCAGATGAGGTTCCTGGTTTATTAGAAGCTGGAACTCTTCAGTTCTTCCCTACATTAGGCGCATACTATGTTATATTCCAAATGGAAAATGCTCCGTTTGATGACGTTAGAGTAAGAGAAGCATTCTCATTAGTAATAGACAGAAACTTTATTGTTGATAAAGTAACCGGTGCTGGAGAAAAAGCTCTTGATGGCTTTGTACCTGCTGGTATATCTGATGTTGATGTAGAAGGCGATGACTTTAGAACAGTTCAAGGTCCGTTTTACAGCATAGACCCTGATGATTATGAAGCTAATTGTGATAAAGCAAGAGAATTATTAGCAGAAGCTGGTTATGAAAATGGAGAAGGATTCCCTGTAGTAGAATACTTATACAATACTTTAGACAGCCATAAAGCTATTGGTGAAGCACTTCAAAACATGTGGCAAGAAGAACTAGGTGTTACAGTTACATTAGCTAACCAAGAATGGGGAGTATTCTTAGAAGAAAGAAAAGCTGGTAACTTCTCAATAGCAAGAGGCGGATGGATTGGTGACTATAATGATCCAATGACATTCTTAGACATGTTTACTACTGGAAACGGAAATAATGATGCACAATATGCAAATACAGAATATGACAACCGTATTGATGCTATTAATGCAGAATTAGATCCAGAAGCTAGAATGGATTTTTTACATGAAGCTGAAGAACAATTAATAGGCGAAGATGTAGTAGTAGCTCCAATATATGGATATACTCATAAATATCTTGTAAGCGAAGAGATTACAGGTATATACGCTAACTTATTTGAAACTGTATTCTTCGGACAATGCGAAGGTATGTAATTTAGCTATGAATTGAATTATATATATTAAATCGGCAGCTTAGCTGCCGATTTTTTACTGGATAAAACTTTTTAATATGGTATAATAAATTTCTAGGAGGTAAGACAATGAACAAAATTCTTTACGGTAAAGAAGTTAGTGAAAGTATTGAAAGCGAACTTGATGATAAAGCGAAAATATTGAAAGAAAAAGGTGTGAATCCTAAACTTGCTATAGTAAGAGTAGGAGAAAATCCTGGCGATATGTTTTACGAAAAAGCAGCTTGCAAAAAAGCAGAGAAGCTTGGCATAGGGCATGTTAATATAGCGTTTGATAAAGATATTACTCAAGATGAATTGATTAAAACTATAAATGAGCTAAATGAAGATAAGAATATTCACGGTATACTTCTGTTAAGACCGTTTCCTAAACATATGGATGATGATGAAGTTAGAAATGCAGTAGCACCTAAGAAAGATATAGATGGAATAACAGATACATCACTTACAGGACTAATTACTGGTAAGCATAAAGGCTTTGTACCATGTACGCCTAAGGCTTGCTTAGAAATACTTAAATACTATGGCTATAGCTTAGAAGGAAAAAATGTAACTATAATAGGAAGAAGTCTTGTAATAGGTAAACCTTTATCTTTATTAATGACGACACATAATGCGAATGTTACAGTATGCCATAGCAAAACAAAAAAAGAGGATATGATAAAACACTGCACAGGCGCAGATATATTAGTGCTAGCTACTGGTAAAACCGAAAGCTTTACACATGATTATTTAGGTGACGGGCAGGTAATAATAGATGTAGGTACAGGCGTAGGTAAAAATGGTAAGATGGCAGGGGATTTAGATATAAACGAAGTTTATGAAAGTAAAATTAATGAGCTTGCAATTACACCAGTTCCGAAAGGTGTAGGTAGCGTTACTACGGCAGTGCTTATGAGTAATTTAATATTAGCAGCAGAAAAAAAACCTGATTAAATCAGGTTTTTTAGATTGTTCTTAATAATATCGCCTATTTCTTTAGTACCAGTTACTTTTTCTCCGGATTTAGCGATGTCCATGGTTCTGTAGCCATCGTTTAAAGTCTTTGTAACTGCAGCTTCTATAGCATCAGCTTCCTTGGTTAGGTTAAAGGTAGTTCTTAGCATCATGGCACAAGATAGAATTGTAGCCATAGGATTAGCAATGTTTTGACCTGCAATATCAGGAGCAGAACCGTGAATTGGTTCGTACATTCCGAAATTTCCTTTGCTAAGGCTGCTTGATGGTAACATTCCAATTGAACCCGTAACCTGGCTAGCTTCATCAGAGAGTATATCTCCAAAGATGTTTGATGTAAGTATTACGTCAAATTGTTTAGGACCTCTGACTATTTGCATAGCTGCGTTATCTACGTATTGATGATTTAATTCAACCTCAGGATAATCCTTTGAAACCTTGTTTACTGTAGTTCTCCAAAGTCTAGAGCTTTCTAAAACGTTAGCTTTATCTACACTGGTAACTTTCTTATCTCTTTTCATAGCTAATTTAAAAGCCGTAATTGCTATTCGCTCAACTTCCATTACGTTATATTCTTCTACGTCATAAGCGGCTTCATAACCGTCAACGATTTTTCTTCCTTTTTCGCCGAAGTATATACCACCGGTAAGTTCTCTTACTACTACTAGATTAATTCCGCCTTTAACTAGTTCCTCTTTAAGAGGGCATGCATCAGACAAGGCATCAAACATTATAGCAGGGCGTATATTAGCATATAGATTAAGAGCTTTTCTAAGACCAAGTAGCGCTTGCTCAGGTCTTTCGCTTCCTGGAAGGTCGTCCCATTTAGGGCCGCCGACAGCGCCAAGAAGTACCGCATCTGAATCTTTACAAGCTTGTACTGTACTTTGAGGAAGGCATTCTCCAGCTTCCTCAATTGCGATTCCACCAGCTAAAACTTCTGTATAATTAATCGTATGATTATATAGAGAGGCAATCTCGTCTAGTATCTTTATAGCTTCTGCTATAACTTCAGGACCTATGCCGTCTCCTCTAATAACTGCTAAATTCATATTCATTTGCTTTCCCCCGTAATACTTTTAAGTAAGCCACCTTTGTCAATAATCTCTTTAATGAATTCAGGAAAAGGTAGAGCTTGGTATGATTCGTTTTTAGTGATGTTAGTAATTAAACCGCTATCAAAATCTATTTCGACAGTGTCACCTGCATCGATTGCATCACTAGCATCTTTACATTCCAATATTGGAAGACCTATGTTAATTGAGTTTCTATAAAATATCCTAGCAAAAGTAGTTGCTATGACGCAACTTATACCTGATGCTTTAATAGCAATAGGGGCATGCTCACGAGATGAGCCACAGCCGAAATTATCTCCGGCGACAATAACATCACCTTTAGAGACTTTGTTTACAAAATCTTTATCTAAATCTTCCATGCAGTGACTTGCAAGTTCTTCATGACTTTGAGTGTTTAAATATCTTGCAGGGATAATTACATCAGTGTCCACATTATTTCCGTACTTATGTACAATTCCTTTAGCTTTCATTTTACCTCCTGATTTGGTGAACTTATCTTACCTGTTATAGCAGAAGCTGCTGCGATTGCAGGGCTTGCTAGATATACCTTTGAATCAACATGACCCATTCTACCGACAAAATTTCTATTAGTTGTAGATACGCAACTTTCTCCACCAGCAAGAACGCCCATGTGCCCTCCGAGGCATGGTCCGCACGTAGGTGTTGACACTACGCAACCTGCATCGATAAATATGTCTGTATATCCTAGATGCATGCATTGTTTATATATTTTCTGAGTAGCAGGTATGATTATACCTCTAACATCTCTATGAAGTTTTTTGCCTTTTAATATTTCTGCAGCTTCTTTCATGTCTGACAATCTACCATTGGTGCATGAACCAATTACTACCTGATCTATATTTATATCTTCCATAGCTTTAATCTCATCTATATCATGAGTGTTTTCTGGTAGGTGAGGGAAGGCTACAGTAGATTTAATAGTAGATAGGTCGATGTCATACGTTTTGTCATATTCTGCATCTTCGTCAGGGAAGTAAGCTTTTACCTGTCTACATATTTTATCCTTAATATATTCTTTTGTAATATCATCTACTACAAAGATTCCGTTTTTGGCACCTGCTTCTATAGCCATATTAGATATACAAAGCCTGTCATCTATAGTTAAGTTTTCAATTCCATCACCCATAAATTCCATAGATTTGTATAAAGCTCCGTCCACGCCTATCATACCGATGATATGTAGAATTACATCCTTACCTGAGATATATTTGTTTAACTTTCCTATAATATTGAACTTAATAGCAGAAGGAACCTTAAACCATGCCATGCCTGTTGCCATACCAGCAGCAACATCAGTGCTTCCTACTCCTGTAGAAAAAGCACCGAGTGCTCCATATGTGCATGTATGAGAGTCTGCACCAATTATTAGTTCTCCTGGAGCAACTAAACCAAGCTCAGGAAGAAGGGCATGTTCTATTCCCATATTACCGACATCATAGAAATTAGTAATATCAAATTTTCTTGCAAATGTTCTACATTGTTTACATTGCTCTGCAGATTTAATATCTTTATTTGGCGTAAAGTGATCCATAACAAGTGAAACTTTTTCTTTATCAAACACTTTATCAAAACCATTAGAAGCAAATTCGTTAATAGAAACAGGACCTGTTATATCGTTTGCTAAAACCATATCCAGGTTTGCATTTATTAGTTGTCCTGCTACTACTTTATCAAGCCCGGCGTGATCTGCCAGAATCTTTTGTGTCATTGTCATACTCATATTAATTTCTCCTATTTCACAAAATTCATTTTATTGTTGGCTCTGTTTAGTGCGCTTACAAGTGCATTTACAGAAGCTAATATTATATCTGAATGTGTTCCAATTCCCCAGAACTTATGGCCATGATCATCTTCTATTAAGATATATGCTGCGGCCATGGAATCAGAGTGACTTTCTAAAGCGTGCTCAGAATATGTAACAAAGCGGTAATCATATTCAAAAGGTGCTTTTAATAAAGCATTACTTACAGCATCTAAACGTCCATTACCTTCACTTGTGAAACTATATTCTTTATTATTGATTATAACATTTATATCAACAGAGAAAACAGCCTTATTTTCGTCAGATTTAATTTTCTTAAAAGTGGCATCCTTGATATCAATGTTCTTGAAATTATCGATATATTCCTTGTCAAATATTTCAAAGACCTTAGCAGCAGGAATTTCAGAATGATTTTTATCTGATATATCCTTAATTAGATAGCCTACTTCTGCTCTCATATCTTTAGGAATTACATAACCGTAGTTCTGTTCTATTATATAAGCTACTCCGCCTTTACCAGATTGGCTGTTAATTCTAATAACATCAGCCTCATATTCTTTACCAATATCTTTGGGATCTATAGGTAAATAGGGAACTGTCCATTGACTAGAACCTGTTTCCTGATGGTGTTTCATACCCTTGGCTATAGCATCCTGATGAGAACCTGAGAAAGCTGCAAATACGAGTTTGCCGCCGTAAGGCTGCCTAGGGTTAACCTGCATATCCGTAAAATTTTCGAAAGCGTCTACAACGCTTGGAATATCATTAAAGTGAAGATTAGGATTAACTCCGTGTGCATACAGATTCATGGCTAAAGTTACTAAATCGACGTTGCCGGTTCTTTCACCGTTACCAAAGAGTGTTCCTTCTATTCTATCTCCTCCAGCTAATATTCCTAATTCCGCTTCAGCTACTGCGGTTCCTCTGTCATTATGAGGATGAAGAGATACAATAAGGTTTTCTCTATCATGAAGATTATCACACATGTATTCAATTTGGTTAGCATATATGTGAGGCATAGACATAGATACTGTAGAAGGAAGGTTAATGGTAACTTTCCGATCTTCTCTAGGCTTCCATACGTCTATTACAGCATTACATACATCAAGAGCAAATTCCATTTCAGTTCCGGTAAAGCTTTCAGGCGAATATTCAAATCTAATGTTACCATCAAATGATTTAGCTTTTTCCTTAAGGAGTTTGGCTCCGTTAGTAGCAATCTCTATAATCTCTTCCTTACTTGCTTTAAATACCTGTTCTCTTTGTGCAAGGGAAGTAGAGTTATATAAATGAACTATAGCATTGCTTATACCTTCTAATGATTTAAAAGTTTTTTCAATTATATGGTCTCTTGCTTGAGTAAGTACTTGTATGGTTACATCATCTGGTATTAAATTGTCTTCTATAAGTCTTCTTACAAATTCATACTCAGTATTAGACGCGGCAGGAAAACCTACTTCTATTTCTTTAAATCCGAGTGTAACTAAATATTTAAAGAAGTCTAGTTTTTGCTCTAAGCTCATAGGAACTACTAAAGCTTGGTTGCCGTCTCGAAGATCAACGCTGCACCAAATAGGCGCTTTTTCAATATGATCTTTTTTCATCCAATCTCCTCTGACATTAGGAGGAGGGAAATAACCGATTTTGTACTTTTTAAAATTCTGCATAATTTTATCCTACCTTTATATATATTAAAATACCTCTTGAAAAAATTCAAGAGGCGAAAAAAATCCGCGGTACCACTCTAATTGGTATAAAAATACCCACTCATTACGATATAGCTTAGGGGTGAGATACATATCTGAACCTATAGCTTTACACCAAACAGCTACTCTCTTGAAAGTTCGTTGATACGTTTATTCCCGTCAACGCTAAAATATTAATTTATATTCATAATATATAGGAAAAAGGGAATAATGTCAATAGAATTAAGTAAATAAGATAAAAAAAGATAATTAAATTTGTAGATAATAACAAAAAAGCTTGACTTCGAGATAAAATACTAT
>JAENWG010000028.1 GCA_016650175.1 Peptostreptococcaceae bacterium
AAAGAGGTCTAGTATTTCTACTAGACCACTATCAGTTAGTTCGTATTTAGTATGAAATTGAACCGCCGTGTACGGAACCGTACGCACGGTGGTGTGAGAGGTCGGGGAAATTAATTAATTTTCCCTCCTACTCGATTTATAATAAAAAAACAGAAATACCAATAAGGGGCAATGCAAATGGACATCTTGCTATGTATGACTATATAAAAGAGGGCTATGAAAATAATTACAATATAAGTTTGATGATACGAAAACTTAGATATGTGAAAAATAAAATAAAAAGTGTATAAATTATAACATTAGTATATAATAGATATTACATATAAGGAGGACATATTATGGAAAATAAAAATTTGCCGATTGTTTTTTTGAATGGAACAGTAGCAACAACAAATGGCATATACCGTATACGCGATATTGATTTAGAAAGTGCTATAAAATTAGTTAATAAACATACATACATTTCCGCTATAGGTCATGAAGCTACAGCCGAAATTATGACAGAATTATTAGGTGTGAAAATTGTTTTAAATAGAATCCAATTCAAACAAGAAGTAAATCAAATGGCTATAGTGTTTAAGTTAAATGATAGACCCACTGAAGGTGTTGTATTATCTAAGAAAGAAGTTGAGGCTATAGGACATAGCTTGAAGTTAATGGAAAGATTAGAATAGTTAAAGGAATAGCTGATTCTGTTACAAGACCAGAGTTTAATGCTTTAGATAAAAAAATCTGTTCTTGTGGACATACAAAACGAGAATGAGTCACGATAATAAGAAGAAAGGAAAAGGTAAATGGGTAAAGAGAAAAAAATGAGTTTCAATGCCACATGGTCCATGGCAGTGGGTGGAATGGTAGGTGGTGGAATCTTTTCTGTATTGGGTGTCATTATAAGTATAGCAGGACAATGGGCATGGTTAAGTTTTGTGCTAGCTGGATTGATAGCTCTTGTTTCAGCACATAGTTACAGCCAATTATCAATTAAATATAAGAAGAGCGGTGGCTCGTTTACTTTTCTAAACGAAATCAATCATGAAGGCGTAGCTGGTAGTTTATCGTGGATACTCATTGCTGGATATATTTTAACAATGTCAGTTTATGCGTTTACGTTTGGGCATTATGTTGCCTATGTTTTTAATTGGGGTAGCTGGTTTCCGAGGATATTAGCATTTTCGATTATAGCTATATTGGCATTGATAAATTTAAGAGGTGTAGGCTCTTCGTCAAGAGTTGAAATAATAACTGTATGGGGGAAATTATTTATTCTGTTGGGGCTTTCTATATTTGGAATCTTACATTGGAATGTAGCACAACTTACCTCTGGAATTGAAATAAAAAGCTGGAGCACTTCAATTGTTGGAGCGGCGACCATATTTATGGCATATGAAGGATTCCAACTGTTGTCATACGACTATGAAGATATAAAAAAGCCTGAAAAGACATTACCCTTAGCAACGATTTCTGCAGTTGTTGCTGTTATTGGGATATACATATTGGTTTCTTTGGGTGCTACAATGTTAGTTGGTGCAGAAGGATTAATCCAACAAAAAGAAGTTGCTTTAGCAATTGCAGGAAAACAAGCATTTGGCATTGTAGGATTGATTCTAGTTACAATTGCTGCAATGTTTTCAACAGCATCAGCCATTAATGCGACACTGTTTTCAACTGGAAGGTTGATGGAAACAGTTGCTAAAAAGAAAGATCTGCCAAATTTATTTGTAAAAGAGAATCAAGAAAATATACCTTTTTATGCTATTATTGCTATAGCAGCGTTGGCTGCAATATTAGCATCACTTGGATCTTTAGATATACTAGTAACAGCCGCTAGTCTTATTTTCCTAATTACTTTTGGCATAGTTAATTATATTGGATTTCTACAAAAAATTAAATATAGAGCATTATCGCTTATAGGAGCTATTGGCTGCTTGATAGCTATTATAATTTCGTCATACGAACAGTTGAATAGCAATCCAATACCGCTAATCAGTATAGTAATTCTAGTGCTTTTGGTTTTAATTGGAAGACCTTATATCATGAAAAAAATGAAGGCTAAAATACAACAATAAAAATTCGCCTTTTCATCATGCACACAGAAACTTAGTAGAATAAACCGAAAAAACCAGTAAATAATGATATGACCCCCCTTCAGTAGACAGTTCAAAAAACAAAACTGTTTACTGAAGGGGGTTTTGTATGGGAAGAAAAGTACCGAGCATATAGGATAGAAAACGGTTTGGAGATTGAATAGATTGAGAAAGCATGAAACAGTCAAGATGGGCTCGGGAGTTGTTATATTATTAAATAGCCGTTGCAATTTAAGAGCAAATATTCTAAAATGGAAACATTAGGTATTAAAATAAAGGAGGAAAAACATATATGAAGAAAACAATGATAGATGCGAGGGGTGAAGCTTGCCCCATTCCAGTAGTAAAGGCAAATAGAGGACTACAGGGCATGACAGAGCCTGGAATATTAGAACTGCATGTAGATAATGACATTGCAGTGCAGAATCTTATGCATATGGCGTCAGGACACAAGTTAAAGTCCACAGCAGAGAAGGTTGATGAGACGCATTTTATTGTGTCCATGACTGTGATGGAGCCAATTGAACAAGTATCTTCGACAGAGATAGAAGAACAAGATTGTTGCTTCATTGGTGCCAAAGGCGAGTATGTGGTGGCTATTGCAAGTCCTTTTATGGGTGCTGGAGACGATGAACTTGGTCAAATCTTAATCAAAGGATTTTTCTTTGCGCTTAGCCAATTACCCCAGTTGCCGAAAACCATCATATTCTACAATGGCGGGGCTAAACTGACGGCCAAAGGGTCTGAGTGTTTGGATGACCTCCAAAATATGGAGGCACAGGGAGTGGAGATTATCACTTGTGGTACGTGTCTCAATTTCTATAATTTAACCGATCAGCTTGCCGTTGGAAATGCGTCCAACATGTACACGATTGTGGAGACGCTCTGTGGTGCGCAGAAGGTGGTTAGGCCGTGATTTATTTAGATAATGCTGCAACCACACTACATAAGCCACAAATAGTGGTTGATGCTGTGGCAGAAGCGATGCAATCATTGGGTAATTGTGGCCGTGGGGCTGGAGAACAGGCACTCGATGCTGCCCGTACCATTTATGATACGAGAGAAAAGACAGCAAGATTTTTCGGTTGTACCCGCCCAGACCATGTGGTTTTTACCCCAAACGCTACAGTTGCTCTTAATATTGCCATTGGTGGATTATTCGGAGCAGGGGATCACGTCGTCACGACCGATTTGGAACATAATTCAGTATTGCGTCCGTTGTATCGCGTTCGGGAGCAAGGAGGAGAAGTTACATATCTGCCGGTCAATGATCAAGGCGATATAAACTTTGAGGATTTAGAACGTGTCTTGCAACCTAATACCAAAGGTATCGTATGCTTGCATGGTTCCAACGTGGTTGGAAATGTGATAGATATTGCCAGAATAGGAGAATTCACTAGGAAACACGGATTATATCTCGTTGTGGATGTGTCTCAGACCGCAGGTGTGTTTCCAATCGACATGGAGAAGATGCAGATTGATGTCTTATGTTTTACAGGGCATAAATCGCTCTATGGTCCGCAAGGAACTGGTGGATTATGCGTACGTGCTGGAGTTGAAATTAAGCCGCTATACGTAGGAGGAACTGGGGTTCATAGCTTTGATGAACATCAACCAGAGGATTATCCGACACGGTTAGAAGCGGGGACTTTGAATGGCCACGGACTTGCAGGACTAAATGCTGCTTTTGACTTTTTGAACCAAACTGGATTAGATGTGATTCGGAAAAAAGAACAAAAAGAGATGCAAAGGTTTTTATTGGGGATTAAGGAACTATCAAATGTGACTGTATACGGAAATTATATAGATCCTCGTACAGCGCTTGTTACGCTTAATATTGGAGAGATGGATGCAGCTACAGTTTCTGACGAGCTGGCATATCGTTATGGAATTGCTACACGTGCGGGAGCGCATTGTGCACCCAGAATTCATCGAGCAATGGGTACAGTGGAGCAAGGGGCAGTTCGCTTCAGCTGGTCATATTTTAATACAAAACAAGATACCGAGGTGGCTATTGCTGCAATCAAAGAAATTGCGAGGGAAGCATGAGAGAGAAACAAGAAAAACTAATCGTGACCTTTCGCACCACAACTGGGGCAATGGCGATGGAAAAAGCTTGCATTACAGAACATATTAAAGGGAGGCTCATTCCTGTGCCACGTTCCATTACGGCTGGATGTGGCATGTGTTGGATGACGGAGCCTAATGCGCAAGAAGAAATTGAGACATTGGTAATTGAACGAAAACTGGATGTAGATGGGTTTTATTTGATTAAAATGTAGGAGACCAGAATCATGGAAATGCGCGATTACTGTGTTCCTTATTATATTCAAAGTCAGAAATCTGCTGAGCAATGAAAAATATACAGATACGGTTCGCCTTTTAGATTTCGACAAGTATGAAGTGCAATATGTTTCTGAAAAGAATAATCTAGCTATTGTAAGTAAGGAAACTTTTGATGCAGTGCTGCTTAAAAAAGCAAGAAGGAGTAATGTGGTTAAAGGTGAACATGGGAAGAAGCGTAAAGACAAGAAATATAGTTCAAAGAAATGAAATAGCCTAATCGAGATTATATATCTTGAATTGACGGCATTATTGTCAGAACCGCTTAAATACAGAGTTTTTTAAGTGCTTTGGATAATGTGAAAAATAGCCTAAAAATCACACGTGGAAACAGTAGTATTGATGTCACGTAAAGATAAATAGGATACAAAGTGCTTGAAATCAAAGGCTTACAGACTTTCTGTAAGTATAGCCGATTGATGGGAACCTTGTTTTTTATCTCGCGAGTATGGTTTGGAAAATAAAATGCAAGTCAGGGTTGAGACTAGAAAACTATTGTCGTAATTTACTTGAGAAACCAAGATTAATTTAATAAAATCTTATTACACTTTTGTTGTTCCGATAATTATTATAATATTATTCCGAACTCGTTGATACTATTCCGATAATTTGGTATAATACTAGGGAATGGAGGAATATTTATGTTTATGAGTGTAAAGCAAGCCGCAGAAAAATGGGGTATCTCTGGTAGAAGAATAAGAGTGCTTTGTTCTGAGGAGAAAATTCCCGGTGCCTATCAAGAAGGACGAGGTTGGAAAATTCCTATAGATGCAATCAAACCGACCGATGGAAGATATAAATCTACCGAAAGTCTGCTGGATATTATTGACAGAAAAATGAAGGAGCTAGAGACCAGACGCCCTTTGACAGAGGGTGAAGTAGAACGACTTAGTGAGCAGTTTGTTGTAGAATACACATACAATTCCAATGCGATTGAGGGCAATATACTGACGCTTCGTGAAACAGATTTGGTTCTGAGAGGGCTTACTATTGACCAAAAACCACTGAAAGATCATATGGAGGCAGTTGGGCACAAAGAAGCTTTTGTATTCGTCAGTGAATTGGTAAAGGAGAAAGTTCCGATCAGTGAAAGCATCATTAAGCAGATACATTATCTGGTGCTTGCAGATAAGAAAGATGACCGCGGTGTATACCGCCGTGTGCCTGTTCGCATTATGAGCGCACAGCATGAACCTGTGCAGCCGTATCTGATTCAGCCTAAGATGGAGCAGCTAATGATTGACTTTGAAGACAGTACTGAACATATTGTAACAAAACTAGCTCGTTTCCACATTGAATTTGAAGGGATTCATCCCTTCATTGATGGAAACGGAAGAACAGGACGTTTGCTTGTAAATTTGGAACTGATGAAAGCGGGCTATCCCCCTATCGACATCAAATTTACCGACCGTATTGCTTATTACAATGCTTTCGATGAATATCATATAAAACACAATCTCTCTGCTATGGAAAAATTATTTGCAAGATATGTTAATGAGCGCTTAGATATGTATTTAAAAATGCTGTAGGAAGGTTTGTAGTACTGTTGCAACGTGAAAGATAAAGTAAAGACGATGAGTATTTGCGATTTCAAGAAGTTGATTATCTTGATTAAACAAGAAAGATGCTTAATCATAAGATTTGATAGGAGTAAATAATAATTTGTGGAGGAACCTAGTTGAAGAGCCTAGTTAGATTAACAGAATTAAAGTTAAGTGATATTTATGATATTTTCAGAATTTCAGATGAAATTCATAGCGGTAAATATAATGATATATTAAAGGGGAAAAGTGTAATCTTATTTTTCCCAATTCAAGTATTAGAACGCGTGTCACATTTGAAAAGGGAGTACATCTATTAGGAGGACAACCTATACTATTCCCGAATGAATCTTTTGATAAAAAAGAAGAGTTAAGAGATGTTTGTGGATATTTGAATAACTGGGCAGATGTTGTTGTAGTAAGGCATAGCAATATTAAAATACTGGAACAGCTCGCTAAATATTCAATGGTACCAGTTATAAATGCAATGACAGATGTAAATCATCCATGCGAGATGCTTGCAGATATGTACGCGCTTTCAAAGATAAGAAAAAATTTTGTAAATGACCAATATTTATATTGTGGGGCAGCAGGAAATATAGGACTGGCTTGGAAAGAGGCTTCTGATGTTATGGGCTTTGAATTATCACAATGTTGTGGAAAAGGCTACGAAATAAATGGATTGATGGCATATGACTCTATAACAGAAGCGATATGTGGTAAAGACATTATTTGTACGGATTCTTTGCCTTTAAATGCACTTGCGGATTTTAGAAAATGTCAGATTACAAAAGAAGTAATGGATATGGCGAATGATGGGGCGATATTAAATCCCTGTCCTCCGTTTTATCGTGGAGAAGAAGTTTCTGTTGCTGCGATAGAGTCAAAATACTTTGTTGGGTACGAATTTAAAAAGTACTTACTTCAAGTCCAGCAAGCTATTATTATATACTGCTTGTTGAGTTAACTAAATGAGATTGATATATTACCTAGAATCTCAAAACCGTTGATATGTTTCTCAACCCTCAAAAACAATAAAAAGCGGTTGGCCTGTTCCCAAGAACGCTGACATCAATAATGAACAATCGAGCCATTTTGAGTGTGTGGTATTGATGTCAAAGGTTAAATAGAAGTGCTTTAAAATACCTTGAAATATAGAGTTTTTAGGTATTTTGATATAGAAAAGAAGTATAGTTCGAAGAAGAAATAAAATTTGACAAAGATCATTCATATTAGTTTTACTACTAAAAAGCAGCAATGCAACTTTCAGTTGACATATCTCCATGCACATATGGTGGCTATGCAACTGGTAAGTTTGGTAATATGTAACCATGAAAGAAAGGAGTGTCAACTATGAATATGGCAGACAGAATACAGTACTTACGAAAAGTAAAAGGAATTTCACAAGAAGAACTTGCAGATAAGGTAGGAGTTTCCCGACAAGCTGTTTCAAAATGGGAGAGTGAGCAAAGCACCCCCATTTTAGAAAAAGTCATTACAATGAGCGAATATTTTGAAGTTACGACAGACTATATTCTTAAGGGAATTGAACCAGTTGCAGGTCAAAACAAGAAAAGTGTTGAAATCACAAGCAAAATTCTATATATCGCATCCACAGCATTTATTGCCATCGGTTTGTTGTGTGCCTTTGGAGGATGGTATGAAGAACAAACTATGGATGCGGTCTGGGGTTCGATGATTATTCAGGCGGTAGGTGTAGCAGGCTACTTTATTGGAAGAATGTTGTCTTCGGTAAAACCTCCCTTTGCTGTTAATTGGCTTAATCTTGCGTTAGGCCTGTTTATGCCAGTTTCCATGTTTTCAGGAGTTTTGTGTCGATATCTTTCGTGGGGTAAAATAATTGCACCCTATCCTATGGAGGTTCGGTCTATCGCTATATTTGTAGTAATATATTTGGGCGTTTTAGTTGCAAGCTTTATTGTTTTAAGCCGCCAAAGAAAACGAGCATAACAGGAACAATTACATTACTAAAATAGTGGATAGATTCGAAGTTATAAAAGGTAGTGAAACGGTGTTTATATTTTAAATAGTCTAAGTATTAAATGTTGAAAAATTAGTAATACTAAAGATTGTAGATGAATAAAATGGCAGAAAAGCATATAAATAAAGGGCCTTAGCGGTTAACCAATCTAGCAGCAGGTTTGCTGTCAGAGGTTACAATGTTATGGGCCCTTATTTTTATTGTTATGTGAGCATAGACCTAATGAATTGGGACCATTTTGTAGATAGGATTGAGAAGAAAGGGTAGACGCAATACCGAACATACACACCTGTGCAATAAAAGTGTTAATTACTATATCAATTAATAGCCATTTAAGATATAATGTAATGGATAGTATAAATTGATTGGCAGATTTCTTGATTTCTCTGATAAAAAGAAAAGCTATTAAATATAAAAGTAAGGAGATGTGTGCATATGGATTATAAATCTAATAACAAAACAGTTAAAAGCAGAACCAGAAAGAGAATACTTATAGAGTATATTATTGTGGGGATGTTATTTGGGGTGCTATTCCCCATATTTTCAATAGTGTATGAACTATATGCCATGCAGTTAGATGCTACATTTGCTTCACTTTCTATAGTTTATATTAACAATCCGTTGCTTTATATAATTAGCACTGCACCTTTTTTCTTGGGACTATTTTCATTTATAGCGGGAATAAAGCAGGCTGATGTAGAAGACGAAAAACAACAAATTGAAATAAAAGAAAAAGAAATAGCAAAGATAGCTTACCATGATTCACTGACAGGATTGCCGAATAGGGTACTTTTAAATGAGCGTTTTAATCTGATACTAGCATTAGCACATAGACAGAAGAAGAGTGCCGCGGTTATATTTATCGATTTAGATAATTTCAAGACGGTGAACGATAAATTTGGTCATGCTATAGGAGACGAAGTCATAATAGAAACAGCTAAAAGAATAAATAATATTATGCGCCATGAGGATACAATATCACGTTTGGGTGGAGATGAATTTATAGCAGTGGTTTATAATCACAAAGGAACTAGTGGTGTTGTTAATGTATCTGAAAAAATTATCAATTGCATCGCGAAACCGTTTAAGATTAATGAGCAAAATGTAAGTTTGAGTGTAAGTATTGGTATTGCACTATACCCGACGGATGGAGAAGATAGAGAATCTCTAATGAAGAATGCTGATGCTGCGATGTACCGAGCAAAAGAAAATGGTAAGAATAGGTTCGAATTCTTTTCCCATTTATGAAAGAAAATAATAAGTAACCATGATACTAACAAAGTACCTTTAACGCTCTTTAGACCAAATAAATTAATTGTGTGATAACAGTGGATAAACAGAAGGGTTGAAAAGTCCATAAATATAAGGTTCCCTAGCATTTAAATGTTCTCGAAGCTGTGTTTTCAGAACTTTCAATATAGGGGAGCCCTTATTTATACTTAATAATACCAAACATTTTATTTTCGTTTCAATTAGTAACGCATTACTATATAATGAAACAGATATTATTAAGCAGATAGCAGTGCTGTAATCTTTCTGATAAAAAGAAAAGCTATTAAATATAAAAGTAAGGGGGAATGTACATATGGATTATAAATCTAATAATAAAATAACAAAAATCAAAACTAAAATGGGAACACGTGTACAATACCTAATTGTGGGAATATTATTCGGGTTGCTGTTTCCTATATTTGCAATATTACATGAACTTTATTCAATGCATTTAGATGTTGCATTCGAATCGCTTTCTAAAGTTTATTCTTACAATCCATTGCTTATAATGATTAGCACGGCACCTTTTTTCTTTGGTATATTTTCATTGGTAGCAGGAATAAGACAGGCTAATGTAGAAGAGGAAAAAAAGCAACTTGAAATAATGAAAAAAGAAATATCCGCGAGAGCCTACCATGATTCGTTGACAGGATTGCCAAACAGGGCACTCTTAGAAGAGAGGCTCAATCAGATATTAGCCTTTGCACATAGACATACGATGATTGCTGCAATTTTGTTTATTGATATAGATAATTTTAAGATGGTGAATGATACCTTTGGTCATGACCAGGGAGATGTAGTTCTAAAAGAAACAGCTAATAGGATAGAGAACATTATGCGTGAGGAGGAAACAATAGCTCGTATGGGTGGAGATGAGTTCGTAGCAGTTGTGTATAATCTTCGAGAAAATAGGGATGTTCTTAGAATAGCTGAAAGAATCATAGATAGCGTTACAAAACCTATTAAACTTGATAAGCAATATGTAAATTTGGGTGCAAGTATTGGTGTTGCGCTATATCCAACGGATGGTGAAGATAGAGAAGTTCTTATAAAAAATGCTGATATTGCAATGTATCATGCAAAACAAAATGGTAAGAATCGAGTTGAGACATTTTCTCCACTAGATGAAGGAAAGCAATAAGGAATTATGATGCTACCAATGATATTCAACAAGCCTTAGGCCAAATGAATTACTTGGGATTTATATTATTTTTAAGATTCAAGCTTGTTTAAGGTTAACGTGTTATTATAAGTAAATTAAAACATAAGATTAAAGAAGAACAGAGAATGTCAAACGCAAAAAATTTACGCATATTAATATTAATGGTTGCCTTGGTAACCGGTTTGTTATTTACAGGGTGCGATAGTGAAAGTACTACAGGAGATGATAGTGATTCATCTAAAGAGGAAGGAGTACTTGACGTAAATTTACCTAGCAATGATATGGACCCTGATTATGATGTTGTGTTCAACCAATCTGAATTGATGGAAATTAATATTGTAATCGACAGTGATGACTGGGAAGCGATGCAAGATGACTTATCTGAAAACATCTCAACAGCAGGGAGAGGTTTTGATGATGGAGAAAGTAGCTTTGATCCAATCTGGGTAGAGTCTTCAATCACTGTTAATGATATAACATGGACTCATGTGGGTATTCGTTTTAAAGGAAACTCAAGTCTGTCGTCTACTTATAGTTCTGGTAATAACAAATTATCATTTAAATTAGATTTTGATGAGTTTGAAGATGATTATTCAATAATTGAAGACCAAAGATTTTATGGTTTTAAACAACTGAATTTAAACAACAATTATAATGATTATTCATTAATGCGTGAAAAAGTAGGAGCTGATCTTTTTAGAGAGTTTGGCCTTGTTTCTGCAGAAACAGCATTTTGTGTTGTTAATGTCGATTATGGTGAAGGCAGTCAATACTATGGTGTTTCTACTTTAGTAGAGGAAATGGATGATTCGGGAATATTATCTCAGTTTGGTAATGATTCAGGTAATCTATATAAACCTGATGGAGATAGCGCATCTTTTGCTTCTGGCGACTATGATGAAGATGAACTGGTAAAGAAGAATAATGAAGATGAAGATGATTATTCTGATGTAGAATCGCTTTACGATATAATCAATAGCGATAATAGAGAAACAGATGTAGATAGTTGGAAAGCAGAGTTAGAAAATGTTTTTAATGTCGATGATTTTTTGAAATGGTTAGCAGCTAATACAGTTATACAAAATTGGGATACATATGGTAATATGACTCACAACTATTATTTGTATAACAATCCTGAAACAAGTCAATTAAACTAGATACCATGGGATAATAATGAAGCATTTTCTAGTGGTAAAGGTGATTGTAGTGCTTTGAGTTTTGGGATGACAGAAATTGGTGACGATTGGCCATTGATAAGCTATATATTAGATGATTCTGAATATAAAGCGACTTATGAGGGTTACCTTGAACAATTTGTCGATGAAGTGTTTACTGTTGATAAAATGACTGAAGCGTATGAAACTTATGATGAACTTATCAAAGAGTATGCTTATCAAGAAGTTAGTGGTTATTCTTTCTTAAGTTCTGACAGTGACTATGATTCAGCTGTAGAAACATTGAAATCTCATGTAGTAGAGAGAAATGCAGCATTAGAAAGTTATTTAGAAGAATAAGAAAAATATAGAAGTTATTATTTAAGGTTAGAGAAAAAAAGTAATCATGAAATTTCTAGCGAATTGTTTATAAGCTTAACCATAGTTAAATCGCATGGTTGTAATATCTTTGGTAAGGTAAAAGTAAATTCAAGGTAGGAGTTTAAAAAATGTATTAAAAATAGTTATAGGTACGGAAAACCCGTGTAATTTAAATTACTTTATTAAATTACACGGGTTTCGCTTGTTAAGCTTTTTTAATTGGGATTAAAAGGTATTACAATACTCATGACATTTATATATCTGATACTTAGAATGGTGTATGTTATAATATACTGGTAAAATTAATAGATTAGTAAATAGAAAAATTTAAGGAGCCCGTTTATGGCACAATACATGTATTACATTAATTATCAAGATTATGAGGCGGATTTGTGTGCCCTTGAAATGAGGGCGCTATTTAATAAATCAATAGAAACCAAGGTGTTTTTCTCGGATCAATGGATTGAAGAATCTATAAGTCCTTACATCAAAAGTAGATTAGAAGTGCTGCATGAAGCTACTACATTTGAGGAGCTTATTCAAATGATTAAAGAGAATAAGTATATAGTGGATGCGTTTAAAGTTCAGTATGTGCCTGTAATTAAACCGGAGCTTTCAGATAGGGAACAAAAAAAGATCACTAAAGCAGTTGGTTATGTTATTGAAGGATTTCCATCTTTTGAATATCCAGAAATTATTTATGGGGTGACTTGTTATGATAACAAATGGTACTTTGGTATTGTTGTTTACAATACCATGCTTTGGAAAAAACATATGTCAAAGCCCAACAGCTATTCAAGTTCGTTAGGCCTTAATACAGCAAAAGCAATTCTTAATGTTGCAGCCAAAGGAGATGTTTCCAAAAAAATTATTGACCCATGTTGTGGTGTAGGTACGGTGCTATTAGAAGGCCATTATTCTGGTTATGACATTACAGGTGTTGAGATTAAAGCTAAGGTTGCTATGAAAGCCCGAGAAAACTTAGAATATTTTGGTTATCAGGGAAGAGTAATCCTAAGAGATATTAAGGACATAGATGAAATCTATGATGCTGCAGTTGTAGACTTGCCTTATGGTAACTTCAGTGAATCGGATGAAGGCAATATGGTTGACATTATCCGTCACGCTGCAAGGATATCTGAACGCCAAGTGTTTATATCTTCCGTAGATTTAACAGACAATATTCGTGAAGAAGGATTAGTCATAGTTGATCAATCTGTAGTTTATAAAAACAAAAGCAGAAGATTTACCAGATATATTTGGGTCTGTGAAGGTTCGAAGTAACTTCAGGTGTGTAGTCACTAAAGCACACAAAAATCAATTGCGAAAAAAGTGTAAATTTCGAAAATATTATATATAGAGGAAGGGGGAGTATTCATGAGTAAACCAAAATTAGAGGATATTAGTTATTTTGAAAAATATTTAACCGTTTGGGTTATATTATGTATGGTAATAGGTGTGTCGATTGGGAAGTTTATCCCATCAATTCCTGAGTATCTTGGTAAATTTGAATATGCAAATGTTTCCGCTCCAATTGCGATATTAATATGGTTGATGATTTACCCAATGATGTTAAAAGTGGATTTTAATAGCGTAGTTAATGTTGGGAAAAACCCAAAAGGTCTATATTTAACGTGGATTGTAAATTGGCTGATTAAACCATTCACTATGTTTGGGATTGCATATTTTTTCTTCTATGTAGTATTTGGAAATATTATACCTAGTGAATTAGCACAAGACTATCTTGCAGGAGCAATTTTGTTAGGTGCAGCACCATGCACTGCTATGGTATTTGTATGGAGCCATTTAACGAAAGGAAACCCAGCATACACTGTTGTACAAGTAGCAACAAATGACTTAATAATCTTAGTGGCATTTACACCAATAGTAGCATTTCTATTAGGTATCAGTGGAGTGGCTATACCTTGGGACACATTAATATTATCGGTGGTTTTGTTTGTAGTTATACCTCTCGGAGGAGGTGTTATTACGAGACGCCTAATAACAAAGAATAAAGGTATAGAGTATTTTGAAAAGCAATTCATTCCTAAATTCAATAATATTACAATCGGGGGATTGTTATTAACCTTGATAATCATTTTTTCATTCCAAGGAAATGTAATAATTGATAATCCTATTCATATTATACTAATTGGTATACCACTTACAATTCAAACTTTTTTAGTCTTCTTTATTACCTATTTAACTGCAAAACTAATGAAACTACCTCATGATATAGCTGCGCCAGCAGGTATGATAGGAGCCTCGAATTTCTTTGAATTGGCAGTAGCAGTAGCGATAGCATTATTTGGTGCCGATAGCCCGGTAGCATTAGCAACAATTGTTGGTGTACTCGTTGAAGTGCCTGTAATGCTAATTTTGGTGAAGATTGCTAATAGTACAAGGCATTGGTTTAAAGAAGCAATATAGAATGAACTTGGCAGTTTTTATTAAACTACAAAGAAGAATAATCACGATTAGGAAACCTGTATTTTATGCGTAAAAGTCTATGGCAAGTAACCTAAAAGTTTAACTTAGATTTAAACATTGACAGTACCTCCAGATACGGCTATAATTAGCCATAACCTAAAGTTAGGGGAGTAACTGACCTTTTTATAATAGAGGTATTAAAGTCGTCAACACGGAGCGAAATCCCGGCTTTAATGGCATATGCTTAGTGAGACTTAACAATCTGAATAGATTGCTAAGTCTATTTTTATTTAGAAAAGCATGGTTATAAAAGGAGGGTAAAGATGGCATATATTTTACTTGCTATTGGCTTTGTTTTATTAATTAAAGGAGCAGATTACTTTGTTAGTGGTGCTTCTGGATTGGCAAAAAAACTAAGAGTTCCTGCTTTACTTATTGGTATGACAATTGTTGCTTTCGGTACATCTGCACCAGAAGCCGCAGTTAGTATTTCTGCAACACTAAAGGGTAACAGTGGTATTGCTATTGGTAATATACTGGGGAGTAACTTGTTCAATGCATCATTTATAATAGGATTGGCAGCTTTACTTTATCCGTTGAGAGTAGAAAAGCAAACTGTAAAAAAAGAAATACCTATTATGCTATTATCTGCACTTGCATTGTTAGCGCTTGGAGCAGATACGTTTTTGACGGGAAGAAATACTCCAATGATATTAGAGCGGGGCGATGGTATTGTTTTACTGTTGTTCTTTTCAGTGTTTATGTACTATAGTATTGAAGTTGCTAGAAACAGTAGGGAAAGTATGGAAATTGATAATGTAGTGATGAAAGGCGAGTCCTTTAAGTTAGCCTTATATACATTAGGAGGTGTTATTGCTATTATATTTGGTGGTAATATAGTTGTTACTAGTGCAACAAATATAGCAAGAAGCTTTGGCTTGAGCGAAACAATTATTGGATTAACCATAGTAGCCATAGGCACTTCATTACCGGAACTTGTTACAAGTGTAGTTGCAGCCATTAAGAAGCAACCGGATATTGCGATAGGTAATATTGTAGGAAGTAATATATTTAATGGCTTATTTATTATTGGTATTTCGTCTGTAATTAGGCCGCTGGTTATCGATGGTTCTTTAATAGTAGAATTAATATTGAATGTGATAATTACCGTAGTTCTGTTATGCTTTTCAAGAAGTCATCATCGAATTAGTAAACCAGAAGGTACTGTATTGTTATGTTCTTATCTAATATACACCGTATATTTAGTATTAAGTGTTTCCTTATAGGAGGATGATACAACAGTGATCATTAGCACAAGGATATTAAATTAAATTTGAAGAGGATATTATGAATTAATAGTTATTTGCGATATAATAATTATATCAATCAGAAACTTTGCAAAGAAATTATCCTCTAGTAGTTCTATTAAGAGAATATACTAAGGATTAGAATTACTATGGAGAGAATATATGAATGAAAAGAAACAAAAGACTAACAAACTAATACATGAAGCCTCGCCTTACCTTATTCAACACGCACATAACCCTGTAAACTGGTATCCGTGGGGGGATGAAGCATTTGAGAAAGCAGCGACTGAGGACAAGCCGATATTTTTATCCATCGGCTATTCAACATGCCACTGGTGTCATGTGATGGCTCACGAGAGCTTTGAAGATGAAGAGGTTGCTGATGTTTTAAATTCTGGTTTTGTATCTATCAAGGTAGACAGAGAGCAGCGACCAGACATAGATGAAGTTTATATGAGTGCATGCCAAGCAATGACGGGTAGCGGTGGCTGGCCAATTTCCCTATTCATGACAGCAGATAAGAAGCCGTTTTTCGCTGGAACTTACTTTCCAAAACAGGGATCGTATGGCCAAATAGGTTTTATAGAGCTATGCACAAAGTTATTAAGCTTGTGGAACATTGACAGGCCTAGTCTTCTTAAGAACAGTGCAGGTATAATTGAATATATTTCAAAACAAAACAATCAAAGCGGCGCTCCAGAGGCTGCAGAAGTACTTATAGACGCTTGCTACAATAGACTTAAAGACTCTTTCGACAGTAAATACGGTGGATTCTCTAAAAGTCCTAAGTTCCCAGCACTTCACAATATACTTTTTCTTCTAAAGTACAACAATGCAAACGACGATGTTGAGGCACTGCAAATGGCGGAACACACTCTTATTCATATGTACCGTGGCGGTATCTATGACCATATAGGTGGTGGGTTCTCACGCTATTCGACAGATGGAGCGTGGTTGGTTCCTCACTTTGAGAAAATGCTGTATGACAATGCCATGCATCTGCTTGCATACAGTGAGGTTTTTAGTATTACTAAAAATCAAGAATACAAGATAATAATTGATGGTATAGCTAAGTATGTTCTTCGTGATATGCGCTCGGAAAACGGTGGATTTTTCTCTGCAGAAGATGC
>JAENWG010000073.1 GCA_016650175.1 Peptostreptococcaceae bacterium
CAATTTCCGATTCCTGAAAATAAACGAATTGAAAAGTATAAAGCTAATTGGATTGCATAGAAAAACTGCTGCACCAATTTAGTACAGCAGTCAAATAAATTTTTAGATATTTAACCTGTCTACTTGACAGTGGTCATATCAAATGTTTTCAAGGGCTTTTATCATGTTTGATAGTTGTTTAGAAACAAGATATATTGACACAAACGATTTCAGTATATAAAATCATTTTTAAAATCTTCAAGCAGGTCTGTATTGTCATTGATTTCCTTATTGGTTATATCGGGAGACTTCATATATTGGAAATTGACATCCGAATAATCTTTTGTATAACCGGTTTCTTTATTGAAATCTAGTACATTAGAAAAAATTAGAAAGTATACTTTTTGAAGATCTCTATAACCTTCTTTTTGAATTTCATCTTCGTTATAAAGATACCATCTGGTTTCACCAAAAAGAAAGTGTTTGTTGGATTCGGTGTCTATAATAACTTGTTTTGGATTAGTTTCATCTTTGCTCCAAATTGTACCACACAAAAATAGGCTGGTTGGCACGTTGGTACCGTTGTATTTAAGATATTGACATCTGTTTTTATTGTCAGGTGAATGTAGTTCCCAATCTTCACTACTTGCGATAACCTCAGATGAAGAAAGTGAAAATACATCCAGGGGAGAATTCTTTATATTGAAAGTACCAGAGATGGCAAAATATATAAATAGTAAAAAGAACATTGCAAGAATCATATAAAAATATTTTTTTTGACATATTTTCTTTTTAATCTAAAGTCTCTAATAAACCAGTATCCCAAATGGGAGATTGGTTTATATTTTCCTTTCCTTTTTGTGTGGGCTCACGTTATAACTAAATCGCACAATGTGGTTATACGTAAAAGACTTGTTTGCTTTATAGTATTTATATATAAACTCCCTAAAAAGTTTATATATAAATACCCATAACTATTGATAATCACAGGAGTAGTGTTACAAGATTTTCGGCTGATCGGTAGGTATCATTACTGCCAATTTAAGTTCTCCTAGTTGGCGCTAGGAGCTTTTTAATTTTTTGTATTTTATCCTAATACGGCAGTAGCAATTAATAAATCAAACCTTCTAACATCAATGCCTTTTCTTAAATTTACTTTTATATTCCCGGCTCTAGTCCATAATTCTATTTCTGCATTAAAATCAATTTTGCCCGCATTTTCTGATGACCACATATTAATGGATGAGTAAGGTAGAGAGTATATTTCTACTTTTTTCCCTGTTATACCTTGAGCATCTCTTACAATCAATCTTTTGTTAGTGAATATTGCACTATCCCTAATAGTTTTGTATGCTGCCACTGCATTTTCTCCAGGTAATAATAAATTGTTAACATCATTTGGGATAGGACATTCTTGAACGAAAGTCCAACTCATCATATGAGTAAGTTCGTTTGCCATAATATTTTTCCTTTCAAATTTAAAACAAAATAAGTTATATAATTAATCAAATCTTTATATACTCTGATAAATCGACGCGATATCTTTAAAAGTTTGCTCTAAGTTCTACTAATTTAACAATTATTATACCAGGTTCATTAATTATTTCGTTCATACAAAATGTAGATTAAAAAGTAAGACTGGTAGGAATCTAAGATAAACTACTGTCCTCAGACGTTTTCGTTTTTTTAATGGTTCTATTCAAGTTGTTTTGTTGCTTGGTTATTGTAGTAATTTAGCTAAAAGGTTTTCTATCAATACGGCATCTTCTATTTTAGTTATTGCGAAACTCTTTTTCCCAGCGTCTTTAATTGATGCACCTATATGATAGGCAGTAGCATCATCATTAATTAAAAATCTATCGTGGAAAGTATTTGTATATTTTATTGTTAAGAAAGGATATTGCTTATTAAATGTTGCAATATCGGTGGGGGTCAACTTTGATTTATTAGAAGTATAAATCATTGCTGATGTTTTATCATTTTTTTTACTTAATAAGTTGAGCGTTGCGATGTCCACATAATTATCTACTAATATAATTTTACTTTTAGCTTTGCTAATTAAGTTTGATATGAGGCTAAAGGCGTCATAAATTTGTCCATCAAAGAAAATCATTTGACTTACCTCTCGCTGATTAGCCATATAATCAAAGACCTGATTAAATTGCTTATCAGTTTCTTTTTGATATTCCAACTGATTTAATTCGAGTTTGCTGATTCTTTCAAACATTATTGAATTGTTGACTATGAATTTGCGCATTTCAACAAAAGCGTTCATTATTTTAATACTAACATCAATTGCTACTTCACTGTTAAGTGTTGCAGAGAGCATTGCAATTCCTTGCTCCGTAAAAACATATGGCATATATCTACGACCACCATAATTATTTTCTTTACTTGAGGTCGCAATTTGCGACCTCAAGTTTTCATATTCGTCTTCTGTTAATTGAAACATAAATTCTTCGGGGAATCTTTTGATGTTCCTCTTTACGGCCTCATTTAATCGTTTGGTTTTAACTAGATATAAATTTGATAGATCATTATCAAGCATTACCTGTTTTCCTCTTATGTTGTGGATAAGATTTGGGATAATTGTATTTATTTCATTTATGTTATTTAAATCGTTCATATTAATCCTCTTATAAATTTGTTATAACTAATTTAAATTTAGGTAATTGCTTAAGTTTTATTTTAAGTATGTCTCAAATTAACCAACAGATCGAAATCATATATGCTTTTTATTCCTTATTAGCTGCAAATTTATTTATTAGCTTAGTGATTGTTTCTAAATCTTCTTTGCTTAACTTTTTCATGGTGGAAAAAAGTGCTTTTAATTCTGGTCGGTCATATAGCTCCTGAGCAATTTCGGCTACTTCGGGGTCAAGATAATGACCTTGGTGATTATAATATCTGCCACCGTTTTCTTTAAGCATCCTATCAGTACTAGGCTGACCAATTAAATATGAATTAGGGGCTTTAGGACGAACAAAACTATCCAAATCTGACCAACCCATTAAATAGTCTGGTGTTGTTCTTAAGGCTTTAGCTATATTTTCTATTCTTTCTGAAGGAATGTTTTTTATGACTCCAGACTCATATCTCTGAATTGTTTGTCTGCTAACACCTGATACACTGGCCACATTTTCTAATGTTAAACCCAACTCATTTCTTTTTTCTTTAATTCTTTTTCCTATATTTGAACTTGTCATTTTCATCCCCTTTCATATATATATTATAACGTTAATCACGTAATATGCAACAAATAATTATCTAAAAAAGAAAATAGCACTTAACACGTAACGAATGTAAATGTATCAGCATGTTACGTAATAAGTGACATGTGTGGAGGTAGGTCATAATGATTGATGTTAACAAACTTAATGGTGCAAAAGCTGAAAAGGGCATGTCACAATCATAAGTGGCTAAAGCCGTTGGTATCACGCATAAAACATTCTGTTAAAAAATGTCAAAAGGGGACATTTAAAAGTAACGAGATAGAAACAATGATAGATTTGTTGGTGCTTATAAATACAGGTACGATTTGTTTTTACCGAATGGGTTACGTAATAGGTGACAAGTGCGTTTTAAGAAGATGTTAATGTAAGATTAAAATATCTCTGGAAATAGAACGAATGAAGGAAGCTGCTATACCATGCAAAAGGCCCTTGAAACTTTAAGTGATATGACCACTGTCAAGTAGACAGGTTAAATATCTAAAAATTTATTTGACTGCTGTACTAAATTGGTGCAGCAGTTTTTCTATGCAATCCAATTAGCTTTATACTTTTCAATTCGTTTATTTTCAGGAATCGGAA
>JAENWG010000017.1 GCA_016650175.1 Peptostreptococcaceae bacterium
GACACGGATATGATGTTGCATCGTCTTCGGGTCTATTGTGTATGGAAATGCAAGGTGCATTAACAATGTTCACTGTAAACATCAAGAGAATTGTAAGGCTAATGGGTGCATAATAACGAATAATGACTGGTTAAAGTGTAATAAAAAAGCAGATTTCAAAATCATATAGACGATTTTGAAATCTGCTTTTTATTGGTGCTAATCTTATTAGAAAAACGATACTTTTTCAGTGGCCTCCATTTATGTGAGGGATTTTTTAACATATACATTCTTTTATTTTTTCTTCTTCTAGATGTCTATATGCTACTTTGCCAATAAGCGTCTTAGGAAATTCATCTCTAAACTCTATACTTTTTGGCCAAGCATACTTAGCAATATTTTTTTTACAATGTTCCATTATTTCATTTTTAAGTTCCTCTGTCGGTTTAGCTCCGGGAACTAATACCAAGTACGCTTTAATCTTTTGTCCTCTAGCTTCATCCGCATTCCCAACAACACATGACTGGAAAACTTTTTCGTGTGACTCTAGTGCATTTTCAATTTGGCTAGGATATACGGTATAACCATTCGTTATTATCAGTCTATTTATTCGCTGTTTAAAATAAATGAACCCGTCTTCATCCATACTTCCTAAATCTCCAGTATGGAGCCATGTGTAGCCATCATCATGTACATGAAGAACCTTCTTGGTTTCCTCTTCATTCTTGTAATAACCCAGCATCATCGTAGGCCCTGTCAGACATATTTCGCCTTCTTCGCCATAGCTTACTTCATCGTCAGTTCCAAGTTTACATATTTTAAAGTACATATCAGGAAAAGGTAGTCCTATGCTTCCCTCTTTATGTCTAAACAAAGGAGCAGCGCAAACACTTGCGACACTTTCAGCAAGACCATATCCTTCCCTTATTTTCACTCTGCATCCACGTTCCTCTAAAAACTTGTCCAATTTACATTTTAAACTAGGGGTTATACTATCTCCTCCTGAGGCAATACCTTTTAAGAAACTAAGGTCTGCTTTTTGGAGATCCTTCATTCTAAAAAAGCCTTCGTATAACGCAGGAACACCAGCTAACAAGTTTGGTTTATATTTATTAATTAGTTTAGCATATTTTTTAGGATTAAATCTTGGTATTAGAATACTTTGACCTCCTAAAGTCATCATAGTATGCACCCCTTCAAGGCCATATCCATGGAATAAAGGCATAATAGCTAAAAGCTTATCACCCGGTTTTAAAATAGGATTAAATGTAACCATTTGAGCGGCTATAGCATTAATATTGTAATTCGAAACCACTATAGCTTTAGACTTCCCTGTAGTGCCTCCGCTAAATAAAAGCGTAGCGGGTTCATACATATCTCTTTTAACTTTGTATTTGCCTTTATAGTTTTCTCCCGTTTCAATAAAATTCTTCCATAAAATTATGTTTGAATCATTTGAAATCTTATTAATACCTTTACCCTCCGTTAGGTTGTACGCTATTTTCTTAAAAGGGCCAAGTGCATCTTTCGCGCTTGTAATTACAAGCTTCTTTAATTTAATATTTTTAAACTTATCATAAGACATATCAATTGCCAAACATGCCACACTGTCAGACTCTACAATATAACTCTCTATTTCTTTTTCAGCACTTAAAGGATGTATCATAACAGCTATAGCACCTACAAGATTTATCGCATAAAAAGTTATTACAGCTTGCGGCAAATTCGGCATGCATAAAGCAACCTTTTCATTAGGTTTAATCCCTATTGCTTTTAATGCTTTAGCACAATTGTTTATTTCACTAATTAAAGTTTTATAGCTAACTTCTCTGCCCATGAATTCATATGCTATTAAGTTAGGAAATCTAGTAGCTGTATCCTCAACCAATTCATAAATAGTCCCTTTAAAAAGGTCTATGTGAAAAGGAATTTCTCCCATACTAGATAGCCAAGGCTTTTTAACCCCTCTGTCCATTTTTGTTTCTTCATCAGAGAAGTTTACCTTGAAATTATCATGGAAATTGTAATCTCGATTATCATTTTTCATCATAATCAACTTCTTCTATTAGAGGCTTTTCCAATTCCGTAGGATGTTCTAAAAGATATTTAAATAGCTTTAAAGATTCAGAGAAATAGTAACCGTCCGTAATTCTATCATCAGCGGTATAGCCAAACTCTAGTGTTTCATGTTGTTTAATATCGCCATTTTTATCTAGGTAATATGACTCTTTCTTTTCCCCAATCATAACGAAATTGGAGTTAGTCCCCCAACTATACAAATGATGGTATCCTGCTTGAAGACCTATTGAACCTAAATTAGAGAATATGCATGTAGTTGAACATACATCTTCTTTTGTTATTGAGTCAGGCGCAATCCCAAAATAGTTCGAAACATACATACTTTTAATAAGAAATGTTAATATTGGTCTAGGTAAGTTAGTAAACCAGTTAACAACATTCGTCCCCCTATCAATACTTTCTGTATGCCTTTCTTCATATACTATGTCGTGTAATTCATTATTAAACCAATCTAAATTTGAATTTTCTTCAAATTCTAAATATGCTAGCCCTAATTCGCCATTATCTTCAAACGCTTTTTTAACGGGAAAACCCGCGCTAAAAACATTCCGTTGATATAGTCGCTTACCCATGATAAATCTATTTAATCTGGGTCTAAGCATAAAAGTTTTCATTGCAGCTGTTACAACAATTTGGAATATAGTGTATTTATATTCAGGATTTTCAGCATTCTTTTTTTTCAAATAGTTATTACTAGCTGCCATATCAATTTTTTCCATTACAAAAACTTCATTATCGCATCTGTTTGGTAAAAGATACGGTGTTAAAACATGTAAGCGGTCTTCACATCTTACCCGTACACCATCTCTTCTGTCTCCCCATCGTCTCTTTACACTCATCGCTTCTCCTTATATTAAAAGCATGGACATAATAGATTTGCGCAACACATGCATTGCAATGCTTCACACATCGGATTCTCTGCTGTAGTCGCACCTCCATATCCTTTGTAAATATTATTTCTATTACTCATAGAACTATACATTCTCTGATATTCAAAATTACTACTATCCATTGCCATCGCTCTTTTAACGTAAGTAAGCGCTTCATCATATCCACCTTTTTTATAGCAAAGCATGCCATAAAGAAAATTCCATTCGGCGTCTCTATCTGTCAGGCCTATTCCGTTTAATCTTTTTTCAGTATTTATTAAATCGTTTCTATCTAGTCTTACTCTGATATCATTATACACTCCGCGCATACTAGAATCTTCTGTTCTGTTACCATTACCAAACCCCGATGGAACTTGATTACATGATGAATTACCGTGATTTTTTTCTAAATAATCGTAAGCTTCATTTATTTCCTGAAGTTTTTCCTCAGCCAAATCAGCTAATGGATTATTTTGATATTTATCAGGATGATACCTTTTTACAAGGTCTCTATATGCTTTCTTTATTTCTTCCGTCGAAGCATTTTTACTTACTCCTAATACTTCATAAGCGTCTTTCATTTATTCTTCCCCCATAATTCTTTCTGTCTCTTTTAGTAAACCTATATTGATTATATTATTTAATATGCCTTCATTTTTTTTAATATCTAAAAGATTAAATGCGTCCGAAATATATGAAAGATAGTGGTATAAACTAAATTCTACATCTTCCTTAATAGATTCCTTAAATTTTTTCGCATCCTGCCCTTTATAATTAAATCTATAAATAAGTGGATTATATGCGTCATCCTTTATATCATCAAGTATATCATCATATGCATCCATCAGATAAATCCATCTGCCTAGGTGCTTAGACATTTCACTTATAGGTCTATTTACAATTTCATCTTTATTATTTAATCCTTCCAAAAAAATTATTTCCATCACTTTTCCGAAAGTCTCTCCTATTTCATCAATGCTACTGCACTTTTCTTTTTCTAATCTATAAAGCTCGGCCAAACTTTTTTTTATACTATCAGTTAAGCCCTTATAATCTCCATTTAGCTTTTTATAGCTACCTTGAAGAGTCATTTTCCCAAATTGTCCTCTTATTTTATTCTTGTCTTGTATATCGTCTACAAAACTTTCATAAGCCAATACTACCATTACGTCGGCAGCATAATTAACTACTTCGTTATCTACTACTATTGGGTTTTTCTTAATGTGATTTGCTATACAACGCTCTAATTTTACTTCTTCAACTTCGCTGTTCATAGAATTTAAAATTAGCGCTAAAAAAACGCTATCATAACTAAGAACAAATCTAGGTAATTGACCCAATCTTTTTCCTATTGATTTACATATACCACAGTAATATGCATTATATAATTCCTTTTCCCTAACTTTCATTTCGGGGATATATGCTTTAACATAACCTAACATTATTACCTCTTTCATAGTTATTCTAAATTTTACCATAATATGTGTCTTTTTTCAAATATCAATTTGCTATCACATAACATATATATTATAATATACAATAATTGTATATTAAATTTATGGAGATATCATGTTAAAAAAACAAATAGCACTATTTATCGCAATCGGAATATTATTAGCACTTATAATCATCTGCTATAACTATAGTATAAACAACGTAGTAGAACCAATTTATTCTCATGACGAAAGGTTTTCAGAGTATATAGTTGCAGATGGTATTGATGTATCCGCTTTTCAAGGTACAACTATAAATTGGAATAAAGTAAAACACTCCGGTGTCGACTTTGTAATGATACGTGCATCATATAGGGGCAGTTCAAGCGGCGTAATTAAAAATGATTCCATGTTTTTAGATAATATTAAAGGTGCTAATGAAGCCGGTATAATGACTGGCGCATATTTTTTCTCACAAGCTATTACTGAAGAAGAAGCCCGTGAAGAAGCCGAACATCTTATACGCTTTGTTTCAGATTATAAAATTACTATGCCTCTTGTTATCGATTATGAAGTAATTGAAGGTGGTAGATTATCTGAAGCTATTAATTCAGGAGAGTTAAGCGCAGATGATATTACTGATATTAGCTTAGCTTTTTGTGAGACCGTAGAAGCCGCTGGATATGAATCTATGGTATACGGTAACATCGACTTTTTGGTTAAAAGCCAAGACACTTTGAGATTAGAAGAAAATTCATTAATTTGGCTTGCAAATTATACAGAGCAAACCACTTATGACGACCTATATAATTTTTGGCAATGTAGTGATCAATCAATAGTTCCCGGTATTGACGCAAACGTAGACAAGAATTTTTGGTATATAAATAACGATAGCCAAACATTGACTAGCGCTACTAAATTTACCGCTTCTGATTATACTCCTAAATTGAAGGATGATAGTTTTCTATATCTAGGAAGAGCTGTTGAACCTAAAGTTACTTGTGATACGTTAATCGAAGGAACAGATTACATAGTATCTTACATTAAAAACACATCTTCAGGTACAGGCTATGCCATAGTTGATGGTATTGGCGATTATACAGGTAGAGCTATACTTGATTTTGAAATACATTCACTTTTCTAAATCTCGTATTCGTACATTATCATAGCTATCGCTGTCGGACCTGCTGTTTCAGTTCTTAAAATAGTTTTTCCTAGAGATACACCTAGAATCCCATTATCTATTAAACTCTTTGCTTCATTATCTGAGAATCCACCTTCAGGCCCAATTATAACGGCTACACTTTTAGGGTTATTTTCGCTTAACAAATCTTTTATCGTCCTATTATTTTCATTTTCATAAGGAAATACTACAAGATCGTATTCATTAAGCTCTGGCAATATATCCTTAAATTTAACATTTATTGCAACCTTTGGTATAATTCCTCGTTTGCACTGCTTAACAGCTTCTGAACTAACCTTTTGCCATCTTTCAATTTTTTTATCAAATTTACCCTTATCCAAAACCACAGTTCTATCCATAAATACAGGAACAATTTTCTTTACACCAAGTTCCACTGATTTTTGAATTATATTGCCCATTTTACCAGCCTTAGGTATACCTTGGTAAAGACATATTTCTATTTCTGGCTCTCTGGCAAAGTGTTGCTTATCAGTTATCTTAAGAATAACCTCTTCATTCGATATCTCGGATATTTCCGTTTCATATTCCCAAATTACTCCATCAGAAATATCAACTGCATCACCAACTGACAAACGCAGGACCTTGGTCATATGTTTAATATCACCTTTATCATTTATATTAATATATTCAGTTCCTATATCACTTGAATCTACAAAAAATCTACTCATTCCTTCACTCACCTTTCTCCTTTAAATATACCCTAACAAGGCCTACTTTACAAGGCGAATTATAGATGTTAAACTAGCCCTTAGGAGGCATAATTATGAATTATTCGGACGATTATTTTAGAACAGGCGAATTCGCCGAAATAGTAGGTGTATCTAAACAAACACTTATTCATTATGATAAAATCGGTCTGTTTTCTCCCGAGATTACAGATTCAAATAAATATAGGTATTATTCCCACAATCAATTAGAAACTTTCCCTGTAATATCTATGCTTAAAGAGTTAGGTGTTCCTCTTGAACAAATCAAAAGCACGATTACCCACGGTTCTCCTACAGTTTTACTTGATCTCTTAAATACAAAAAAATCTCAAATTGATGAAAGAATCAGAAGGCTTAATTGGTGCAAAAAGTTTATTGATGAAAAAATACACTTAACAGAAGAGGGCAATTGCATAGAGCCTGACACCTTTTACATTAAACGATTTCCAGAAGAATATATGATAAGAGTTGAAACTCCTATAGGTGTATCACCTAGTGGTAAATATGTTTCTGCGTCTATCGTTAAACTTTTTAATTACTGTAAGAAACTAGGAGTAAACAGTTCCTTTAGTGTTGGAGCAATCATTCCATTGTCTCAATTGAAAAAAACAAGTTATTCTTTTTCCCATTTATATACTATAGTAGAAAAAACTGACGAAATAAAAGATTTAGCCTATGATAGTAGCGGAAATTACTTAGTATACTATTCAAACAAAGGTTACACAAAAGTATTAGAAAATTGCCATAAGCTTTTAGAATATGGTAATGCACGCGATATGAATCTAGGCAACTGTATTTATGAAGACAATATACTTGATGATTTGTCAGGCAGAAGCCCGAACAGCTATATGATAAGACTAGCAATAGAAATAATTGGAGGTAAATAATGAAATTTATATCATGGAATGTAAATGGTTTTAGAGCATGTTTAAAGAAAGGTTTCGAGGACTTCTTTTATTCAGTTGATTCCGATTTCTTTTGTTTGCAGGAAACCAAAATGCAAGAAGGACAAGCTGATTTTAGTCCAGAAGGATACCATCAATATTTTAATAGTGCAATTAAAAAAGGCTATTCCGGCGTAGCCGTATTTGCCAAAAATGAGCCTCTATCCGTATCAATGGGTATCAACGGTAACCACAATGACGAAGGAAGAGTGCTAACGCTTGAATATGATGATTTTTTCTTGGTATGCTGTTATACCCCTAACTCTAAAGAAAAGTTGGCTAGGCTCGATTATAGGATGGAATTTGAAGATGATTTTAGAAAATATCTATTGGATTTAAAGGAAAAGAAATCTATCATATTATGTGGCGACCTTAATGTAGCCCATAACGAAATCGACTTGAAAAACCCTAAGTCCAATCGTAAAAATCCTGGCTTTTCAGATGAAGAAAGAGCCAAAATGACCGAACTTTTATCTTCGGGTTTCATCGACTCTTTTAGGCACCTTTATCCTGATTTAGAAAGTGCATATTCTTGGTGGTCATATAGATTTAATGCAAGAGCTAACAACGCCGGTTGGCGTATAGATTACTTTATAGTTTCTGACGATATTAAAAACAAAATTAATGAGTCTAAGATATATGCTGAAATCTTGGGTAGCGATCATTGCCCTGTAGGAATTGATATCTTTTAAATAATATCTTTAAACTCATCTAAATCTATTTGTTCGCCGTTTCTTCTTTTTTCCAGTGATACCATAATCTTTTTGAAAGTAACTCTATTTATCGGATACTTAATAATTATTATGGCTACTAGAATCATGAGTATTCCAGGAACAATTGTAAAACTATTTGATACACCATACAGAGCCTCTGCGCTCTGTATTTTTTCTGCGCTGTTAAATCCTGAAGTTTGCAGTATTATTCCTAAAAGTTGCAAACCTATTGCAGATGCCAACGATTCCGACAATGCCTGAAGTGATATTACTGACCCGGAATGCTTTCCTCCTGAAACCAGTTCTTCTAAACCACAAACATCATAAAGCATAGACGGCATCAACTGCCAATAACAAGAATTTGCAATTGAAAATACTATACCCATAATTATTGCTACGACATATGAGTTTACCCCTATAAATCTAAACGCTATAAATATAGCACCTGTTATTATTTGTCCAAAGAAAAATACTGAATTTTTATCAAATCTTTTAGAAAAAGCATTTATAAAAGGAACAAAGGCTATTCCGCTTACTGTAATAATAAGAAGTATTATAGAAACTTGCGTACCTTTAAGCCCTAAATTGTATGTATAATAATAGATTCTTCCCGAAGAAAAAACTATGTTAGATACTAAAAACAATATACTAGATAAGATTAAATATCTAATAGCTTTTAATTTTAATATTACAAAATAGCTTTTAAACATTTCTTTAATCTTACTAGATGTTAATAATCTTTCCCTCTTTGTCTTTATAAAAGATGGATTGTCCGATTCATGAATGGTAAGTGTGCATATTAATAAGGATCCTGCCGCACAAAGTCCTACAAATAGCCCTACATAAGACCATGCTACTGCTGCTGTTTTGCCCATCTCAGTTAAATAATGTACTATAATTGTAGGCATAACTATGCCTATACCCATGCCTACTTGATAAAAAACGTAGGTGTATGATCTAATCACTGTTCTTTCGTTATACTCTTCAGTAAGATCTGAACCCCATGCCATGTATGGTACAAAAAATACAGCAAAAGTAGTCCAAAATACCATTACTAAAACTCCGTAATAAATTACTTTTAATGAATATGGCATATCTATAGCTGTAAACAACAATCCTGTAGATAATGCTACAGGTGCAGCAGCTATCATAAGAAACGGCTTTCTTTTTCCATATTTACTATTCGTATTATCCGATAAGTATCCGATAATAGGTCCGCACACTGCTTCCCAACTTGCTCCAAGCGCAGCAATAAATCCTGCTGTTATTGGTTCTATCCCTACTATTATAGTTAAAAAGAATAACAGAAAAGAAGCTGCAAAATTAAACATGGCATTATCTGCAACTCCACCTATTCCATATGATAATTTCGTTCTAAATTTAAGTTTCATCTTTACCTAGTTTCTTCTATAGTTAGTATAAACCCTATAGTAACTATAATGTCAAGGTTTTTATTTGTTATTCTAAACCGTGTTTGATTTTTTTCCTATTTAATGTGGTTTGAGGTATATTCAGTATCTCTGCTGCTTTTCTAGTGGTTTTGCCTTTTTCTAGAGCAAAAACTATAAGTTTTTTCTCTTGTTCTTCCATATAATCTCTGAAATCTATAACCTCATCTTTTTCCTTAGCTCGAAAGTTCACTTTTAATTTATCATAGCTACTCTTATTAAGTATCCTATTTACATCATCAGCTTCAATTCTATCGTTCTTTGAACTGATTATTAATCTTTGTACAGTATTTTCTAACTCTCTTACATTACCATTCCATGTATTATCTTTGAGTTCTTCAATAGCGTCACCCGATATGGTTTTGTTAACCCCATACTTCTTCCCATAATTTTTTAGAAAATGTTCAGTTAAAACAGCTATATCTTCAATTCTCGCTCTAAGCGGAGGAATGTTAATATTAGCTATATTTAATCGGTAATATAAATCTTTACGGAACTTTCCTGTAGCTATCATTTCCTCTAACGGTATATTGCTAGCACAAACCACCCTCACATCAACTGTTATCTGCTCAGTTCCACCTACCTTGTAAAATTGATTGGTTTGCAATACCCTTAGAAGTTTAGATTGCATATTTAATGATAATTCAGATATCTCATCTAAAAATAGTATACCATTATTTGCCAGAGTAAAATATCCTTCTTTACCACTGTTTAACGCTCCCGTAAAAGCACCACCTTCATAGCCAAAGAACTCCGATTCCGCTAAGCCTTCTTGAATAGTTGCGCAATTTATTTTAACACAAGGTTTGTTACTTCTATTACTGTTTTCATGAATCAAACTAAGAACCATTTCTTTACCTGTGCCTGTTTCGCCTTCGATAATTACATTACAGTCAAATTTGGAAACGCTTATTACTTCATCTAACATAGCCTTCGTCACCTTACTACTGTATACAAAACCATCTACCTCAGATGCTTTATTAGATTTTATATAATCAGTTATATATCCAAACCTTCCATCTTTTCCAGCTTTTTGTTGATACTTTTTAATATAAACCATCTTATCTGTGGTTTCCCTAATTAACTCTACAGTAAAACCTATAGATATCGCTGTAAACGTATCAAAAGAATATGTATTTATCGTTTTCCCCATACTTTCAGCTGTAAGTGCTGCTGACATATAGTTATTCTTTACACTAGAAAAAAACATACCACCATTTTCTTTGCAAAGTAGTACAGCAAGGCCTTCCGCGCCATCTCTATTTTCAGAAAGTACTATATAGTCTAAATTTTCTATGCCTTTTTCTTCTAGTAAATAATTGTATGCATCTATCGGTTTCGATAAGTCTACTACAATTAGGTCGTCCACAAAACCGTCAAAGGTCTCTTTTACTATTTCAGGATTGTCAAGATCCGAATATACATTTTTTAACTCATTATCAACAAATACTATTACTCTCTTAATATGCTTATTGTTTTTTCTGACTGCAGCAGCAAAAATATAGCCGTTAGCTATATCTCTTGCCATTATCCCTACTGTTTCGAATTTATTAATCTTAGCAAATCTATTCGCACACTCAAGCGCTGACGATTCATCAAAATACAGCATTGAATACTGATTACCTCCAAGGCTCTTCGTATTTACTGATATAGTTGAAGGAAATAATATAGCATATCCTTGGCAATATATTTCCCCCAAAGAATAATCTATATAATCTATACTGTCTATTTTTAATGGTATAGCGCTAATACTTGCAGCACAAATTATATCATCGCCAACTTTTAATCCACTTTTATTATTTATGGCTTGTTTACCTATTTCTTCTATTTTACCTGTTAAAACGCCCCCACTATTTGTATATGGGTTATGAAGTTTTCCTCTTCTTTCAACCATGTACATGATTTTAGCTTTTATGCTCGCTTCGTCAAAATTACAGCTATGACATATTTGGCTAAAACTATCCCATTCAATATGAAGCATCGTAATTCTAACTCTCATTTCCGTGTCAGAAATTTCCTTACTATTATCAAGTTCCCATGCCGTCATAGGCAAGTTCCATTTAGGTCTTACTACTCTATCTATTCCGAAATTTTTCATAATTTCCTCCAGGGCTCGATTCTATCAAATAGGTATATGAATGTCAATATTCGGTATCCAAAACCATTAAACAACTCTATTATAAACTACTTATCAAATATTTTTATTAAAATAGTTGATTTAGTGATATAATCAAATTATAAATAAGGAGGCGTAATATGGATTATATTAAAGTTGCTCAGACAAATGAGTTAAAAAATGGTGAAAAAAAGACAGTTACTCTCGATGGCAAAGTGTTGCTTATTACAAATATTCAAGATACCTATTATGCAATTGATAACAAATGCCCACATATGGGTGGTTCTCTTTTTGAAGGTAACTTCAATGGTAATAACATTACTTGTCCTAAGCATGGTTCAGTGTTTGATGTAAGAACCGGTAAAATCGTTGAAAACGGAAAAATCGCTTTTATTAAGCTCAAAGTTAATGATACTAAAGCCTACCCAACTAAAATAGAAGGCAATGATATCCTAATTGGGATCGAATAAAAAGCTAGGTAGTATTCATTAACAAATAATCAAAATTTTTTAAAGTCAAGATTTTTGGGAGGAGAATACTATGTCAAATAAAACAAACGAATCCACCTCAGGTATGGCAAAATTAATTTTTGGAATGGGCCTAGGAAGCCTTTTAGCAATACCTATTTTTGCTGCTTTCGGCTTTCTTATTGAAGATTATGGAATGATGCAACCTTTTACAAATTTAGTTATTCCAGTTGCATTAATTGCAATAATTTTAAGGTTTATTTTTAAGAAAAAGATAGGAGAAAATTCGAGAAGCAAGAAGCTTGCTAACACTGGCTTACTACTGGGGATTATATCAATTAGTTTAATTGTCATACTAATTCTTGGTGTTATGATAGTTTTCTTGCCAGATTTTTTCATAAACTAGTTTTTAAAAGAGCCTCAGCATTATATGCTGAGGCTCTTCGTTTATTTGAACATGCCTAAAAGGTTTTTTCTTTTTGTATAACTTTCTTCATTTACTTCTTTAGCCATTTCCTGTATTGCTTTTTTTTGTTTGCTATTTAATTTAGTAGGTATTTCAACAAAGACTTTAACATACAAATCTCCGTATCTATTACTCCTTACACTCTTTACGCCTTTGCCTTTTAATCTAAAATTAGATCCAGTTTGAGTTCCTGCTGAAATTTTATATGAATAAGTTTCAGTTAATCCCGGAACTTTAAGTGTAGCTCCTAACGCAGCTTGTTCAAAGGTAATTGGAAGATCAATGTATAAATCATCACCACTTCTCTTAAACACAGCATGAGGTTTTACATTAAGTACAATATATAAGTCTCCTGCAGGACCACCGTTAACACCAGGTTCTCCCTGACCTCTTAGAGGTATTATACTATCATTGTTAACACCTGCCGGTATATCCATATTAATCTTAACTGTTTTTCTAATTTTTCCTGTACCTTTGCAATCCGTACATGGAGTCTCATTTACTTGACCACTACCACCGCATTTATCACATTCACTTACATTTCTAAATTGTCCAAAAGGTGTATTCGAAACAGAAGACACTTGTCCACTACCACCACATTTGTCGCAAGTCTTTTTGCTTGTTCCAGGAGTAGCTCCACTTCCATTACATGTCTTACACTTCACGTACTTAACTATTTCAACTTCTTTTTTACATCCAAATACAGCTTCTTCGAAAGTAATCGTCATAGCCTTTTGTAAATCTCTGCCCTTTTGTGGACCATTTCTATGTCTCGAAGACGAACCACCTCCAAAAGCACCTGTAAACATATCAAATATGTCTTCAAATCCTCCGAAGCCACCTGCTCCACCAAAGCCACCTGCTCCACCGAATCCTGCATTTGGATCTACACCGGCATGACCAAATCTATCATATTTACTTTTTTTATCGGCATCAGAAAGAATAGCATATGCTTCGTTTACTTCTTTAAACTGTTCTTCTGCTCCTTTATCATTCGGATTCTTATCTGGATGATATTTCATAGCCATTTTTCTAAAAGCTTTTTTTATTTCATCATCAGCTGCGCCTTTTTGAAGGCCAAGCACCTCATAATAGTCTCTCTTATCAGACATTTTATATCCCTTTCGCTTTTAATCCATTACGCGTAGAAATGGCAAGCCTTAACCTGCCATTCCTATGTGTATATACTAAAGCCTTATCGCTTTAGACAATTCCTTTATTTATCGTCATCTACTACTTCAAAATCAGCATCTACCGTATCGCCTTCAGGACCATTGTCTTGTGGTTCTTCTGCAGCACCACCCATGTTGCTAGGATCGAATCCTGCACCTGGAGCAGCCTGACCATCTTGACCTTGCTGAGTTTCTTGATATATTCTAGAAGAAATAGGATAAAATGCATTAGTAAGTGCTTCTATCTTAGTTTTCATTTCTTCAACATCTCCGCTTTCTAAAGCAGTTTTCAGCTCTTCTCTAGCAACATCTACTGTATTTATTTCATCAGGAGTAGCTTTATCGCCAAGTTCATTCATCTGTTTTTCTGTTTCATAAACTAGAGTTTCAGCTTGATTTTTAACTTCTACTTCTTCTTTTCTCTTCTTGTCTTCGTCAGCATATTGCTCAGCTTCTTTAACCTTAGCGTTAATTTCATCGTCACTAAGCTTTGTTGATGAAGTAATAGTAATCTTCTGTTCCTTACCAGTTCCCATATCTTTGGCACTTACATTTACGATGCCATTAGCATCTATGTCAAATGTAACTTCTATTTGAGGAACTCCTCTACGTGCAGCTAATATACCTGTAAGTTGGAATCTACCAAGTGTAATATTTCCAGCAGCCATTTCTCTTTCACCTTGCATAACATGAATGTCTACAGCTGTTTGATTATCAGCAGCAGTTGAAAAAGTTTGGCTCTTCTTTGTAGGAATTGTTGTATTTCTTTCTATCAGCTTAGTAGCTACTCCACCTAATGTTTCAATTGAAAGTGATAATGGAGTTACATCTAAAAGTAATACATCATGAACTTCACCAGTTAATACTCCTGCTTGAATAGACGCTCCTAAAGATACACATTCATCTGGATTAATTCCTTTAAAAGGCTCTTGTCCTGTAATCTTCTTAACAGCCTCTTGTACTGCAGGTATTCTTGTTGAACCACCTACCAATATAACCTTGTCGATATCACTCTTACTAATTCCTGAATCAGCTATAGCTTTTCTCATAGGTTCTACTGTTTTATTTACTAAATCAGAAGTTAATTGATCAAATCTTGCTCTTGTAACATCTATTTCCATATGAAGAGGTCCGTTAGCTCCTACTGTAATGAACGGTAAACTTACCTTAGTGCTTTGAGAACTTGATAATTCTTTCTTAGCTTTTTCAGCAGCTTCTTTTAATCTCTGAAGTGCCATCTTGTCTTTTCTTAAATCAACACCATTTTCCTTAGCAAATGCATCTGCCAAGTAATTCATAACAGCATTATCAAAGTCATCTCCACCAAGCTTTGTATCACCATTAGTAGAAAGTACTTCAAACACTCCGTCGCCTAGTTCTAAAACAGACACGTCAAATGTACCGCCTCCAAGGTCATATACTAATACTTTGTGAGAACCTGTATCTTTATCAAGTCCATAAGCAAGAGCAGCAGCTGTAGGTTCATTTATGATTCTCTTAACTTCTAAACCTGCAATCTGTCCTGCATCTTTAGTTGCTTGTTTTTGTGCATCAGAGAAATATGCAGGTACTGTAATTACTGCTTCTGTAACTTTTTCACCCAAATAACTTTCAGCATCAGTTTTTAGCTTACCCAAAATCATAGCCGAAATATCTTGTGGTGTATATTTTTTTCCGTCAATTTCGATATTATGGTTTTCTCCCATATGTCTTTTAATTGATGATATAGTTCTATCTGGATTTGTTATAGCTTGTCTCTTAGCTGTTTCTCCAACTAATCTTTCTCCTGCTTTTGTAAATCCTACAATTGAAGGAGTAGTTCTGTTGCCTTCAGCATTTGCAATTACTGTTGGCTCTCCGCCCTCTAAAACTGACACACAACTGTTAGTTGTTCCTAAATCTATTCCAATTACTTTTCCCATTTGTATTTCCTTCCTTTCATTTCATACATTTTAATTAGCTACAATGACCATAGCTGGTCTTATAACTTTATTCTTTAGTTTATACCCTTTTTGCATGACGCTAATTATTTCACCACTTTTGTGTTCTTCGCTGTCTTGCATCATAAGCGCATTGTGATAAGTAGTATTGAACTCCTGACCCAATGCTTCAATTTCTTCCAAGCCCTCTTTTACCAGTACTCCTTTGAATTGTTCGAAAATCAACTTCATACCTTCAAAAAAATTCTTATTGTCACATTCAGTATCGAGCCCTCTTTCAAAATTATCTATTACATCAAGCAATTCAGTAACGATTTTCTCGTTAGCAAATGCGTATGTATCTTTTTTTTCCTTATCTACTCTTTTTTTGTAGTTTTGGAATTCTGCCATAAGTCTTATGTATTTTTGGTTGTCTTCGTCTTTCTTTTCTTCTGATGCTTTTACTTCTTCAGATTCATCCTTTGGAAGTTTTTTAATTTCTTCTTCCTCAGCAATAACCTTTTCTTCTTTATCAATCACAACTTTTTCTTGTTTCTCGGTTACAACTTTTTTTTCTTTTGCTTTAGTCATTTTCTTCTTCGTCTCCCTCTTTGCATTCTAGTTGAAACGCACTGCTTAAGTTCTCTGATAAGTATTCCATGATAGATGTCACTTCATCATACTTCATTCTAGTTGGTCCAATAACTCCGATTTTCCCCACAGGCTTTCCATCTATATGATATGTGGCAGTTATAACTGTACAATCTTTCATAGTTTCATCAAGATTTTCTTCACCTATTGTTACAATGATGCCATCTTCTCTTTCTAACATTCTCTTAGTAAGCTCTTCTTTTTTATCTAGCATTTCTAAGAATTGTTTTGCTTTTTTTAAATCGTTGTATTCAGGTATATTAAAGATATTAGTAAGTCCTTCCATATACAAGTTAACATTAAGCATTTCTTCTAACGTTTTCATAAAATTAGGCATTACGTTATCTGCCAATAAACTCATCGCACTTATATCCAAATGAACATCTTTAATGATTGAGTCCTTTAAAACCTCGTTTATAGTTCTACCTTGGTAGTTGTATGTCATATTCTTGCTCAAAAGTTCTAAGTTATCATTGTTAAATGGCACGCTAATCTTAAGTGCTGTATTTGTAATTTTCCCCTTGCTCGATACTATCATTAATATAACTGTTTTCTGATCAACGGGCAGTAGTTTTATGAACTTTAGTACATCATCATTTTTAGTAGGAGTTAGCGCAAATGAAGTAAGATTAGTAATCTCGGATAAAATTGATGCTGCATCTTTAATCCTTAGTTCAAACTCTGATACATTGGATTTAAGTCTATTTGAGATTATATTCTTTTCAACCTTTGTAAGATGAGTCTTCATCATAAGTGTATTTACATATAGTCTATATGCTTTGTCTGACGGCACCCTTCCTGCGGATGTGTGTGGATGAGTTAGATACCCCATCTCTTCTAAATCAGACATTTCATTTCTAATTGTAGCAGGACTTATACCTAAATCAAATTTCTTAGCTATGGACCTAGAACCAACGGGCTCAGCGCAAGTAACATAATCTGTTATTATAGCTTGAAGTATTTTTAATTTTCTTTCGCTAAGTTCCATAACCTCTCCTTTTTTCTGTTAGCACTCATCTTTCTCGAGTGCTAATCGACATTAATAATTTACCACTTTTTCAACGCTATGTCAACGGATTTTTTAAGAAATATTGTGTGTTTTTAGTGATAAAAATAGGCAAAAAAACAAGGGGCTCTATCCCCTTGTCAGATTTTATTATTCAGCTTTAAATTCTTTCCAGTATTTACTGTATAATTCATTGCCTTCAGGTCCAAGATCTTTAAGCACTTCACAATTATCAATTGTCTCATCAGTAAGGAACACTTTTTCGTTATTAAGTACGTCTTCATCTAAAAGTGCTTGAGCCGCTACATTAGGACAGCTATACGTTAAGTATTCAAAGTTTTGCTTAGCAATATCTTCTCTACACATGAAGTTTATCCATGCTTCTGCATTTTCTTTATTTTCTGATGTTTTAGTTATAACCCAAGAATCTACAAATAGTTGACTACCTTCCTTAGGTACCACAAATTCTAGTTTGTCGTTAAGTTCTAGCGCATATAAGTATTCGCCATTCCAAATTACTCCCATAGCCGCTGATTCGCTTGCTAATATATCTCTTGTAGAGTCATTCGCATATTTATACACTAACGGTTTTTGTTCCTTAAGCAGTTCAGTCGCTTCTTTTAGTTCGTCTTCATCGACAGTATTTAACGAATAACCTAAGATTTTTTCTGCTACCATAAAGGTGTCTCTTATGCTGTCTTGCATAACTATTTCACCCGAGAAATCTTCATTCCAAAGATCTTCCCAAGAATCTATAACCGTATCTCCTACCATTTCGGTGTTGTATAATATACCTGCTGTTCCAAAAGTATGGGGAACAGAGTATTTATTATCAGGATCAAACTCCTTTGACATTTCCATATATTTATCCCCTATGTTTTTAATGTTAGGGACATTATCGAAGTTTATCTCAGAAAGCAAATCTTCATCAATCAATCTTTCTATCATATAGTCTGACGGACATAAGACATCATAACTAGCTGAATTGTTTTTAATTACTGGATACATTTCTTCGCAAGTATCATATGTGTCTAAAACAACCGTTATACCTGTTTCCTCTTCGAACATTCCAATTAAATCCGGATCAAAATAGTCTCCATATGAGTATATATAAACCTTTTCTCCGCCTCCATTGCCGCAACTTGCTAATACCAACATGACAATAGCTAGTGATATAACTAATACAATCTTCTTCTTCATTTTATTTACCTTTCTAATATATAACTTTTTCTTTTCCTCTTTTGGAAAGAAAATTCACTAACAACAATATTATCAAAACCATTACAAATATTATAGTCGACAGCGCAAAAAGTGATGGCCTTATTCCCACCTTTACCTGACTATATATAAGGGTTGATATAGTATTAATACCTGCACCTCTAGTAAAATGTGTTATTACAAAATCATCTACTGACATAGTAAATGCTAATAAGAAACCTGCTAATATTCCTGGTCTAAGCTCAGGCAATACTACTTTTACAAACGCATAGGTCCTCGACGCACCTAAATCTAAAGCTGCTTCATATAACGTATTGGTTGATTTATTTACCCTAGGCCTTACTGATAAAATCACGTAAGGTATACAAAAGGTTACATGAGCCAGATAAACCGTTCCCCAATTAAGCGATATCCCAAACATTAAAAATGTCAAAAGCAAAGCTATTCCCGTTACTATATCTGCATTTAGTAGCGGTATATTATTAAATCCTAAAACTAGATTTTGTTGTTTACTTTTCATTCCATCTATTCCTACCGCTGCTAAAGTACCTATTATAGTCGCTGTAATACTTGCAGTTATAGCTATCGTAAATGTATTAATTACTGCTTGCATAATCATCCTATTTGAAAACATTTCTTCGTACCATTTCAAGCTAAATCCACTAAAAACAGCCATCGATTTACTTTCGTTAAACGATAATACTACTAGGGCAATTATTGGGAGGTATAAAAAGAGAGCTACTATACCTATATATATGAATTTTAATGACTTTTTCATATGAAGCTATCCTCCCCTGTCTTATCAAATCTTTCTAAAAATATCATACTAACTACGATAAATAGCATCATAACAAGCGATAGTCCCGAACCTAAATTCCAATTTGAACTTACAGTGAATTCCTGCTCAATTATATTCCCTATTAAATTAATCTTTCCTCCGCCTAACATATTAGATATTACAAATGTAGTAAGAGAAGGTATAAATACCATGTTAACGCCACTCACTATTCCAGGAACACTTAGCGGTAAGTATATTTGAGTTATAACTTCACTTGTACTGGCACCTAAATCATAGGCAGCTTCTATTATGCTGTCATCTATCTTCGATATTACATTATATATAGGAAGTATCATAAATGGTAAAAAATCATAAACCATCCCAAGCACTATTGCCGACAGTGTATTTATTATCTCTTGACCAGGAAGACCTATTGCTTCAAGCATTCCATTTATTACGCCATTTTTTTCAAGTAACACTTGCCATGCCATTGTTCTAAGAAGAAAATTCATCCACATAGGTAGTATAAATAAAAATATCATAAAACCACGCTTACCAAAATTGCTATTTTTCATAATAATTGCCAGTGGATAAGCTATTAAAAAACAGATTACAGTACTGATTAACGCCAATAAAACACTAAGCCACAATGCCTGAAGATGTACTGAATTCCCTATAGCCAAAACATTTTCTAATGTAAATCTATCATTTCGATCAGTTAATCCGTAATATGCAATAGCCCCTATAGGTATTATTGTCCCCGCTACTATCCAAATCATAAAAGGGGTTGCTAACGCTTTTTTAGATGTCAAGGTCTATCGCCTCCTCATCTGAAGATGTAGGCTTATTCATTATTTGTATATTCGAAGGAATAACATCTAACGAGACTTTTTCACCTATATCGTATTTCTCATAACACTGCACTAGCCATTCATATTCATTTTCTTCACTTTTTATTAGCATTTCATAATGAACACCAATAAAAACTCTAGTTAATACAGTTCCATTAATTTTTCCTGCTCCTCGTTCTCTTACTATGACATCTTCTGGCCTTATTACTACGTCAACCAGTTTATTATTACCGAAGCCTTCGTCTATGCAAGGAAATTCGTGCCCGTTTATTTTTACAAGTCTATCTTTTATCATGGTTCCGCCTATGATATTACTATCACCAATAAAATCTGCAACGAATGCATTTTCTGGTTCATTGTATATTTCTTCAGGAGTCCCCATTTGCTGAATATATCCGTCATTTATTACAATTACCTTATCTGACATGGTAAGTGCTTCTTCTTGATCATGTGTAACGTATATGAAAGTTATTCCTAACTCTTTTTTTAACCTTATAAGCTCATACTGCATTTCTTGTCTAAGCTTTAAATCTAGTGCACCTAACGGTTCGTCTAACAATAACACTTTTGGCTCATTAACAATGGCTCTTGCCATAGCTATTCGCTGTTGCTGCCCGCCACTTAGTTTATCTATACTTCTGTTTTCAAATCCTTTAAGATTAACCAGATTTAATGCGTAATCCACTTTATCGTCTATATATTTTTGACTTTTCCCGTTAATTTTCAACCCAAAAGCAATATTCGCTTTAACATTCATATGTGGAAAAAGCGCATACTTTTGAAAAACAGTATTTAAGTTCCTTTTATTAGCAGGTAAATCCGTTATATCTTTCTCTTCGAAAAAGATTTTGCCTTCATCAGCAGTTTCAAATCCGCCAAGTATTCTTAGTATTGTGGTTTTCCCACACCCTGAAGGACCTAACAACGTAATAAATTCATTTTCATGTACAGTTAAACTGAAGTCATCAAGCACCCTTAGATTTCCAAAATTTTTCGTTATATGTTCAAGTTTAATAAGTTCTTTCAATTAAATTTCCTCCAGATTAAAAGCTTGGCGGGGAACTAACCCAAATCAATTCAGCTCCCACATCAGAACTAAGATAATGTACCTTATCTGATTTATAGTAAAAGGATTCACCTTCCATTACTTTATATTTTCTATTACCGATATAAACGGTTAAATCCCCTTTTATAAGGTATCCGAATTCCTCACCTTCATGAGGATTATCAAATATGGTGCTTCCACCCGGTTTTAAAGTCATTCGAATCGGCTCCATCTTATTTTTCTGAGCATTAGGAATTACCCATTCGATTATATTTTTATGTTCATCGTCTTTCTTTTCAAAATATTCATCATATTTAAAAACCACTTTAGTCTCAGTATTGTATGAAAAGAAATCATTAATTTCTATGCCAAGGCACATAAGTATATCTTCTAAAGTTGCTATCGACGGTGAGGTTAAGTCTCTTTCTATCTGAGAAATAAAACCTTTAGATAGTTCAGCTCTATCAGCTAGCTCTTCTTGCGTTAAGCCTCTTTCTGTCCTTATTTCTTTTATCCTATTTCCTATTTTCATAACTACCCCTATCAGAGTTATACTAAGTATAAAGTTTAGTATTTGTAAACATCGGTACATAAATTATACTTGACCTCCTATAAAAGTCAAGTACAATTTTTATGTTTATTAAAATTGCTTTTTTACAGCTTCTTCGAGTATTTTGATTACCTCATCATACCCTGAGTCACATTCCCATTCATAGCAAAGATATATTCTTATGGTACTATAAATCCAGTCCTTATAATGGACTATGATTTCTTCATAACCTAAGCCTTCTTTTTTCAATTCATCGATGTCGTATTTACTATATTCAAGTTTAATAGCAAATCGTTTTCTGTCCTCGCCATTAACTTCGTCATAGATTTTAACATCACAGGTAGAAACGTATGGCTTATCGGGTACCATCTTTATCTTTTTAATATCTTCAATATTCATTTTTGCTCCTAATCACCTTTAACAAAACTCATCATTTCCTCAAGCTCGGAACCTTCAAGCGCAAGTTTATCACAGACTCTGATTATTATATCATCGTCAAACACATAATCTGCATTCATGCAAATATTAGTAAATTCAATTTTAGGTATCTTAAGTTCGCCAAAGCTCACGTCACCATGTGAAATGTACTTGTCATAAATCTTGAAAAACACTGTTGAAAAACTTTTTTCGCTACCCATCGTTATTGGCACTCGTCTGCGTGTTCATGTTCGTGACAAATAGAACCTGTAGTTACAAGCTTACCTGCAAGATATGCTTCTACATTTCCTAAAGCATCTCCACTTGCACCAATTATAACTTCGATGTCTCTAGAGTTGAAGATATCTACAGCTCCTCCGCCCATTCCACCAGCAATTATAACCTTAGCTCCATTATCAGCTAAGAAGTTTGGTAAAACTCCTGGTTTGTGTCCTGGATTTCCTACTACTTTTGTACTAACTATTTTACCGTTTTCTTCTGTGTATAAAGCAAAGCTTTCGCAATGTCCAAAATGTTGTGCTACGTTTTTTCCGTCGCATGCTACTGATATTATCATTTTATTTCCCTCCAGTTATTCCATCTCTTTTAATATTTCTGTTATCCTATTAATCCAATCACCACTAAATGCTTCGATACTTCCCGTATCACATAAAAGCGCTAATGTAGGTTCGATAGGAATTCTTCCCAATACTTCTAATCCTTTTTCCTTAGCTACTTTATCTATGTGGCTTTCACCAAACAATTTAATTTCAGTATCGCAGTTAGGACATTTTATATAGCTCATGTTTTCAACTAATCCAAGTATTGGAATATTCATCATGGTCGCCATGTTAAGTGCCTTCTCTACTATCATAGATACAAGCTCCTGTGGGGATGCTACAACTATAATTCCATCCACTGGAAGTGACTGAAATACTGTTAGAGGAACATCACCAGTTCCTGGAGGCATGTCTACAAACATAAAGTCTACATCGCCCCAAAGTACATCAGTCCAAAACTGTTTAACTGTTCCTGCTAAGATAGGTCCTCTCCATACTACAGGATCTGTATCATTTTCTGTAAGTAGGTTTAGTGACATTACCTTAAGCCCTGTATGAGTCGTACATGGATAAATACCATCTTTGTCTCCTACTGCATTTTCTTTAATTCCAAACATTTTAGGAATTGAAGGTCCTGTAATATCTGCATCCATTATAGCTGTCTTGTACCCTGCTCTTTGAGCAAGCACTGCTGATAAAGAAGTTACTAGTGATTTTCCTACTCCTCCTTTACCACTTACTATGCCGATTACTCTCTTAACATTTGAACCTTCGTGCAACTTTTCAATTAGAGACTTAGGGTCTCTTTCCGCGCAACTTGAGCTACAGCCTGAACAAGTGTGGTCACAACTATCTACGTTCTTTTCTGCCATTTTGTATACCTTACCTTTCATTAATTATTTAATAAACTTTTCATTGTATTCTCATAAACTTTTTTTAGTTCTGTTCTAGCAGCGCAATCAACTTCAGATATTGGAATTCCTTCGTTTATTGCTTCCGAAACAGCTTTATCAAAAGGAACCTTACCTACATAATCAATATTTTCCTGCTCACAATATTTTTCTATTTCCTCAGTAATATCTTCACTTATAGAATATTTATTAACACATATTGCAACTTTTGCTTTAAAGATTCGAGCAGTGTCTACTATTCTTTTCATATCGCTCATACCAGATACCGTTGGTTCTGTTACAACTAATACAAAATCCACTCCGCTTATAGAAGCTATTACAGGACACCCTATTCCAGGTGAGCCATCAATTATCGCTACTTCTGTATTCTTATCTACATTATCTACTAGTTCCTGCTTTACTTGCGAAACTAGCTTTCCTGAGTTTCCTCTTCCCATCTTTAATTCGGCTGAAGAAAAAACTTTATCTTTTTCTTTGTACATCATAAGATGCCCTGAAACATCTTTGTAAAGCTTTGCTGCTCCTGTAGGACATACAAGTTCGCAAACTCCGCATCCTTCGCAAAGAAGAGGATTTACTTGATATCCTGTTTCTACAGAATATATTGCATTAAACCTACAATTTGTATGACACTTTCCACAACCTATGCACTTAGAAATATCTATTTGTGCTTTATCTGACCCAAAATATTCTTTTACTTCAGGTTCTTGTTGAAAGTTCTCCAGCAAATGCAGATTAGGTGCATCTACATCACAATCAGCAAATGCTTTTGCTTTAGAAAATCCTATAAAAGCTGCTGCCGTAGTAGTTTTACCTGTACCGCCTTTTCCGCTTAATATTAGAAGTGATTTCATCATTTAGCTACCTCCACTTCTATATTTTTTATCATATCAGAAAATCTTTTAGTCAAATCATTAGAAGGCGCAACTGACTCTATACCATGAGAATTGCTTTTATCTAAAATAGTACGACATCTTTTTGTCGACTTCTCCGGAGCTTCAAGTGCAGCAATACCATGAGCATTAGTTTTAGCTAGTTCATCATCATATGCTATAGTATCTAATATTTTTAACCCTTTTTCATCGCAATAAGTTTTTATCATATTGTTATCAATCTTATCTAAATCACATTTGTTTATTACAACTCCGACTTTTTTATCAAATATTTCCGCAAGTTCTACAACCATACGAAAATTATGAAGACCAAAAGCTGTAGGTTCTGCAACAAGAAGGCAATAATCAGCAGGCCCAATAGCTGCCATTGTATTACATGCGCTTCCGGGAGGGCAATCTATTATATTAAGATTTCCTTCCATATGTTCTAAAGTGTCTTCTATAACAGATACTCCTGAGGCTTCTCCCTCATTTAAATATCCTGATACAACCAAAACATCGTTATGATATCCTACTTGTACTTCTCCCTTTTTTCTTGGTACTTCCGTTATAGCATCAAATTCACATGCCATCTCACATCCGCCACAACTGTGACAAATATCAGGAAAAAGTTTAGGTGTTTTTATAAATGCTAGTGCATTAAATTTACAAAAATCTACGCATTTTCTACAACCTGTACATTTTTCAGAATCGAACTCAGGTTGCACAACTTCCGAATTATAAATTTTGACATCTTTCGCTTTTAAGAACAAATTTCCGTTAGGAGCTTCCACATCACAATCTAAATATGTAGATTTAATACCAGCCAATGCTAAGTTAACAGAAAGAAACGTCTTACCTGTTCCGCCTTTTCCACTTAATACTGCTATAATCATATTATTTCCCGTGTCTTCCTGGAGCTATTTCATCTAATTTTGCTAATTTGCCTTCTTTATATGCTTTAATATTTTCAAGCGCCGTATCAAAAGTTGTTTTAAAAACTTCTACGTTTCCTTCAAAAACGTCTGTAGCATTCTTCCCACATCTAGGTGTAAGCATAATTTTAACATCATTATCAATTATAGTCTGTGCTGCTTTTATTCCTGCGCCTCCTTCAGCATCTTTAGCTGAATTTTCTAGAAACTTAAATTCTTCTGTTTCTACATTATAGAACATATAGAATGATGCTCTTCCAAAAGAAATAGAAAGTTTTGTTTCCTTTACCGCCTCATCTACCGGTAATGCTAATATCATATCTTTGCTTCCTTTCTTCTTACTTCTGTAATTTTTAAAACCACATATCTCATAATTGCCACCGCTGATAACAAGTTCTCTACCTTCTATTATAGCAGTTGCCAATTTTCTGCGTGCATCGTTGTACATACTGGTTACTGTAGTTCTAGCTATTTCCATGTATCTGCTACAATCCTCTTGGTTAAGTCCTACGTAATCAAGTAACCTTATTACTTCATATTCATCTACTGTTAAACTTACATTTTCCTTAACTAGATGTTCGCTACTATAGCATATAATATAGTCGTTCAGCTCTTTATCTAAAGGTTTTCTTTCTAATGGTCCAAAGATTTTAGTCTCTGGCATAGCACCAACTTTCCTGCATCTTCTAGGTCTACCCACGGTTGCTCCTTTCTGACATATGTCAATTATTTTTCTTTAACACGGTTAGAATAGCACTTTTTCTGACATATGTCAACAATTAGCAGCCATTGTTTAACAAAAAAACAGCATATGAATGCTGTTTATCCTTCTATTTCTTTTACTATTATTTTTACCATTTTGTCTATACCGTTTGTACAATCTACTGAGATGTCAGCATACTTATCATAATATGGCTCTCTCATTTTAAATATCTCGGAAACAGTCATCGGTCTTGGTGTTGCTACACCTCTAGATACCATGGTTTTTTCCAATCTATTTTCTAAAATGTCTAGGCTTGTTTTAAGATATACGACTGTGCCAATTTCCTTAAGGTGAACTATAGCATCTTCTATTAGCACCATACTTCCGCCTGTAGCAATTACTGCATCCTTGCATTTTAATGTTTTTCCCGCATTTCCTTCAGCCGCCAAAAATTCTTCATATGTTCCATTTTCAATTATATCAGGAAGCGATCTTCCTTCAAGTTCTACTATTCTATTATCTGTGTCAATAAATTCCCATCCGTAATTATTCGCAAGTGCTTTTCCTACTGCACTTTTGCCTGTCCCCGGCATCCCTATTAATACAATATTTTTCTTCACTCTTTTTCCTCCATTAAATATTATGCCCCTCTTTAGGTACTATGCATATAAACTCAAACATCTCTTCCGTATTATTTCTCCATTGATGAAGCTGATTTTCAGGCACATATGTATAATCACCTTCTTTAACTTCATATTCCTGACCTTCTAAAGTAAGCACACCTTTACCTGAAATATAATAGTTAATATGTGGCCAGTTATGGTTATGTTTAAAGCTTGTACCTCCTGGTTCAATTCTGACTATTCTCATTACATAGTCTTCCCAGCCTTCTTCAGCGCCTATAGCTTTAGCTAGCATTGAACCTTTCGCAGCAGGATCTTTTGGCCTTATATATTCCATTTCTTTAATGTTATTTATTGTAAATTTCTTGCTCATACTATTCGCCCCCTAGCTCTATTTTTATTTCATTAATTATAGCATGTTTTAATAAGTATTCCAACACCATTATATCCGATTTTTCTTTGACATTTCAGTCATTTTATTGTATTCTTAAGTGAATAATAAATTAGCTATAATCGAAAGGAATATAAACTTTGAATACTGAAAATCCAAAAATTAAAAATACAGAATTTTTAAATACAAAAAAGGGTGTATTTACAATATTACTTCTAGTTTTTTGTGCTTCTTTAACTTTTGCATGTAGTTTGGGTATGCTTACTCCAACTACTGTAAACGCCGCTTCTACAACGCTTTTATCTAATCTTATTGACTTAGATAATGAGAATCTTCCTTTTGTGGTAGAGCGAGACGATGTGTTAAATATAATTTTTGCTTCGTTTGAATCCGATTTAACCGTTACTATTAAAAATCAAGACGATAAAGTTGTAACCGATTATCCATTTATAGCTTCACTATCCTTAAAAGATTCAAAAGATGACCCTATAACTATAACCGATACGGATAAAGATGGTTTAGTATATTTCGACGAATTAGATGAAGGTGACTATATATTGGAACTAACAGATTCAGGCGATTATGATGCGCCCGAACCTTTAGAAGTTACTATTGAACCTCCTGTAGAGTATAAAGTAGTAGATATTTCTGACAAAGTGGTTCCTCAAAGTGCAGTCAATCTTGCTACTGACGATGGACAGTATAATAACAACTCACAATCAGTCGCTGCCTCAACAAATACTGTCGAATTTGTAGAAAGCAGAATTGAAGTAATTGCAGGCACTGAGCTACCTCTTCTAGATGCAACCGGAAATCAAATCTACTATTATATACCGGTTTTAAGTGGAACAGACAACAAGTACCTAACCGCAACAGATGGTTCGCCTATGGTTTTAATCGCGGTATGCGATGAAAACGGATATCTAATAAAAGGAAAAACAATAGACCCTGCAACAGCAGTTGAAACTGATGTAGTGGTTATTAGTGAATCATATATCTTATTGCAGTATAATAGCAAAGATATTAAAGCAACTAAAGTTACCGCTACCTATACATCACCTTCTACAACTGTATATTACGGCTGGCAAACGATAGATAATGAAACCTACTATTTTGATAAAACCGGTACTAAGGTAACCGGCAAGCAAATAATTCAAGATGTTGAATATTTCTTCAATGATGATGGTTCTATGTCCGATATCATAGGTATTGACGTATCATATTGGCAAGGTACTATAAACTGGACTAAAGTTAAAGCTTCCGGTATTGATTTTGCAATTATACGAATTGGTATTATGGGATATGTCTCTGGTTCTCTAGTAAAAGATAGTAGTTTTGCGAGAAACATTGCAGGTGCTAAAGCAGCGGGCATTAAAGTAGGAGTGTATTTCTATGATGCAGCCATAACCCCAGAAGAAGCAGTCGAAGAAGCCAGCTTATGCGTTAGTGCATTAGGAGGCCAATCCCTAGATTATCCTATATTTATTGATATGGAATATTCAGC
>JAENWG010000034.1 GCA_016650175.1 Peptostreptococcaceae bacterium
CAGAAAACAGAATGCATACAATTAAAGCAGTAATAGTAGCAACAATCGCGTAAGCGAAAACTCCATAAAAAAAACAAGCACCCATTGGGTGTTTGTTTTTTTGCTAAAACTGTTTAAATTATATAAAAATTAAGGTATAATTAAAAAGATAATAATTGAGAGGTAGGCGCCTATGGAATATGTAATAGAAATGCTTAACATTAGAAAAGAATTCCCTGGAATTGTAGCTAACGATGATGTAAATTTACAATTAAAAAAAGGTGAAATTCATGCACTTCTTGGTGAAAACGGAGCAGGAAAGTCAACACTAATGAGTGTTCTTTTTGGTATGTATAGACCTGAAAAGGGAGTAATAAAAAAGAATGGAATAGAAGTAAAAATAAAAGATCCTAATGAAGCGAATAGGCAAGGCATTGGTATGGTGCATCAGCATTTTAAGCTGGTAGAAAACTTTACAGCGTTGCAAAATATTATTTTAGGTGTAGAAGATACTAAAAACGGTATACTTCTTATGGATGATGCTCGCAAAAAAGTCGTGGAATTATCTAAAAAATATACTCTTATGATCGAACCTGATGAGCTTATAGAGAATATGACGGTAGGCATGCAGCAGCGTGTAGAAATACTTAAGATGCTTTATAAAGAAAATGAAATTTTAATATTTGATGAACCTACGGCTGTACTGACACCACAAGAAATAGAAGAACTAATGTCAATTATGAAAAAACTTGTTAAAGAAGATAAATCAATTTTGTTTATTACTCATAAACTTAATGAAATCAAAGAAGTAGCGGATAGATGTACAGTGCTTAGAAAAGGAAAAGGTATAGGTACTGTAGATGTGGAAACAACGTCTAAAGAGGAAATGTCTAAAATGATGGTAGGACGTGATGTTGACCTCAAAATTAATAAAACTCCTGCTAAACCGGGAAAGACTATTTTCGAAGTTGAAGGTCTTTCAGTAATTAGCAAAAGGTCAAAGAAAAAAGTTGTAAATAATGTTTCGCTAAAGGTAAGACAAGGTGAAATTGTATGTGTAGCAGGAATCGACGGAAACGGTCAGTCTGAATTAGTTTATGCACTTACAGGAATAGGGCCACATCATGATGGTAAGATCATACTTAATGGTGAGGATATAACCGAAAGTAGCATTAGGCATAGGAATATAGCTGGAATGGCTCATATACCTGAGGATAGACAAAAAGACGGCTTGATACTCGATTATAAATTGTCCCAAAACATTGTTCTTAAGAAATACTTTACAGAAGGCTTTCAAAAGAACAAAATAATAAATTATACTAACGTTAAAGAATACTCAGACAAGCTTATAGAAAAATATGATGTACGTACAGGACAAGGTAGTAATACGTTAGTTAGAAGCATGTCGGGCGGTAATCAGCAAAAGGCTATATTAGCAAGAGAAATCGAAGAAAATCCGGAAATACTCATTGCTGTTCAACCTACAAGAGGCTTGGATGTAGGGGCCATAGAATATATACATCAGCAATTGGTAAAGCAAAGAGATGATGGTAAAGCTATACTTTTAGTATCATTAGAGCTTGATGAAGTAATGAACTTAAGCGATAAAATACTAGTAATTTACGAAGGCAAAATAGTAGCTGATTTAAAACCAGAAGAAACGAATATCAGAGAACTGGGGTTATACATGGCAGGAGCTAAGAAAAATGAGGTGGTATCATGAACTTAATAAAGAATGTTACCGCTAAAGAAGGATATAATAAAGCGCTAGGTTCAATTAGTGCAATCCTAATAGGACTTGTTGTTGGATTCCTTGTACTTCTTTTAGCAAATCCGGCAAATGCTTTTGATGGGTTTATAACTATAATTGCTGGAGGATTCACTGGAGGCGGTAGAGGCGTAGGCCAGGTATTATATTTTGCAACTCCTTTAATACTAACGGGACTTAGCGTAGGTGTTGCCTTTAAAACAGGAATGTTTAATATAGGTGCCTCAGGTCAATTCGTAATGGGAGCAGTAGCTGCGGTAGTAGTAGGCGTTCATGTGACGCTTCCCGCGCCAATTCATTGGATAGTAGCGTTACTCGCAGCAGCCATAGTTGGCGGAATTTGGGGATTTATACCAGGAATGCTAAAGGCGTTTTTCAACGTACATGAAGTAATAGCAACAATTATGATGAACTATATCGGAATGTATTTATGCAATTTTATAGTTAAGGAAACAGTATATAACAGTTTAAAGAATATTTCGCTAGATGTTCAATCTTCTGCAGTATTACCAAAAGCTGGTCTAGACAAAATATTTGTAACAATGCATGGTACTTATGCAGACACATCAACGTTAAATAGCGGGATTCTAATTGCTATTGGTACGGCAGTTTTAATATACTTTATCATGGAAAAAACTACATTAGGATATGAATTAAAAGCCGTTGGATTTAATAAAAATGCCAGTAAATATGCAGGCATGAATGAAAAAAGAAATATAATATTATCCATGACAATTGCAGGAGCATTAGCTGGACTTGGCGGAGGACTAACATTCTTATCTGGCCACAGTGGAAGGCATTTGCAAGTAGTAGATGTATTAGCAGGAGAAGGATTTAATGGTATATCAGTAGCACTACTTGGTTTATCAAATCCAATAGGAATTATATTTTCAGCAATATTTATTTCATATTTGACCCAAGGTGGTACTTACCTTCAGACATTTAACTATATGCCTGAGGTTATAGATATAATCATTGCAGTAATTATTTACTTCAGTGCTTTTGCATTAGTGCTTAGACAAATTCTACCTAAACTAAAAAAGAAACTTCAAGAACGAAAAGCAGAACGAGTCGCCGCAAGTGAAATAAAAGAGAGTAATGGAGGTGAAAAGTAATGGCAGTATTTTATTTAATTATACAACAGACTATGTTTTTCACAATTCCACTTTTAGTAGTTGCTCTTGGAGGTATGTTTACTGAGCGAGGCGGAGTTACTAACATCGCACTAGATGGTACTATGATTATGGGTGCGTTTGCTGGTATATTCTTTATAAGCCAAACACAAGATAGTATGTCAGGGACTACACAGTTATTATTGGCAATAGCCTTAGCAATATTAACAGGTATAGTATTCTCTTTATTTTTAGCATTTTCAGCTATAAACATGAAGGCTGATCAGATAATAGGTGGTACAGCGCTTAATTTATTTGCTCCTGCTTTTGCAATATTTGCAGCAAGAACATTTCAAGTAAACGGTGTACAGCAGATTGAATTTAACAATACATTTAGAATTAGCAAAGTGCCAGTACTTGGTGATATACCAATACTTGGTGATATGTTCTTTAAGTCATGTTATATAACGACTTATTTAGGAATATTGATACTTATAGTCGCTACGTTTGTACTATATAGAACTAAATTTGGATTAAGACTTAGATCATGCGGAGAGCATCCTCAGGCAGCAGATTCAGTAGGAATTAACGTTTATAAAATGAGATACTCAGGAGTTATGATTTCAGGTGCTTTAGGAGGCCTTGGAGGATTAATATTTGTTATTCCTACATCCACTAATTTCAACGCAGATGTTGCAGGATATGGATTCCTAGCATTAGCTGTAATGATCTGTGGACAATGGAAGCCTGTTAGAATATTTATTGTATCTATATTCTTTGGAAGCATGAAAGCATTAGCAGCTGCATATTCCGCAGTACCTTTTTTAGCAAATGCACCAATAACTAGTGATTTCTATAAGATGGTACCATTTATTGCAACACTTATAATAATGGCATTTTCATCTAAGAATTCCAGAGCGCCTAAAGCAATTGCGCAACCGTATGATAAAGGAAGTAGATAAATGTTTTTACCCATATCGAAAAAAGACATGGACGTGAGAGGCTGGCAGCAGCTTGATTTCGTAATAGTTACAGGCGATGCATATGTAGACCATCATTCTTATGGTACGGCAATATTAGGACGCTTATTAGAACGTTATGGCTATAAGGTGGGCATACTTGCTGAACCTGATTATAATTCTACGAAAGATTTTAAAAAATTTGGGAAACCTAGATTAGGATTTCTTATAAATAGCGGAATCGTTGATTCGATGGTCAACAATTATTCTGTATTTAAACGTAAAAGAAGAGTAGATGATTATGCGCCCGGGGGAGTTTTCGGAAGAAGACCTGACCGGGCTGTTATAGTGTACAGTAATCGAGCAAGAGAGGCATATAAAGATGTACCAATAATAATTGGTGGCATAGAAGCTAGTTTAAGAAGATTTGCTCATTATGATTATTGGGACAATAAAATTAGACGTTCAATACTGCTTGATTCAAAGGCGGACTTGCTAATCTATGGGATGGGAGAACGCGCTGTAATAGAAATAGCAGAAGCGCTTGACTCAGGAATACAAATAAAGGATATCTCATGGATTAAGGGAACAAGCTTTACATCGAAAGATTTATCATCTGTATATGATGAAGTACTGTTACCTAACTATGATAAAATATTGAATGATAAAAAAGAATATTGTAAAAGTTTTATGCTTCAGTATAAGAATAATGATTTCATAAATGGAGAAGTATTAGTAGAAAAGTATACTGAAAGTCAGTATGTGGTTCAAAATATACCACAGGCTCCTTTGAGCGGACCGGAACTAGACGATATACACGAATTGCCTTATGAAAATGAATATCATCCTATTTATGAAAAAGAAGGCGGAATACCTGGATTTAGAGAAGTCAAATTCAGCATAGTATCTTCTAGAGGTTGTTTTGGAGGCTGTGCATTTTGCGCAATAACATATCATCAAGGCAGAGAAGTAAGAGGTAGAAGTAAAGAATCTATAGTTAGAGAAGCTGAAATGCTTACAAAGAAAATTGATTTTAAAGGATATATTCATGATGTAGGAGGACCTACAGCAAACTTCAGACTTCCTGCTTGTGAGAAACAACTAACAGAAGGAGTATGCAAAAATAAGGATTGCTTGTATCCTAAGCCCTGCGGGAACCTTAATATAGATCATAAAGAGTATTTAGATATACTTAAAGCAGTAAGAAATATTGAAGGCATTAAAAAGGTGTTCATACGTTCAGGAATACGATATGATTATTTAATGGCAGATAAGAACCACAAAGAGTTTATGAATGAACTTTGCGAATATCATGTAAGTGGTACTCTAAAAGTTGCGCCAGAGCATATATCAGATAATGTACTTAAATATATGAGAAAACCTTCAAAAGATGTATTTATAAAGTTCGTAAGGGAATATGTTAAAACAAATGAAAAATTAGGTAAAGAACAGTATCTTATTCCATATTTAATCTCATCTCATCCTGGTTCCACGATAGATGATGCAATAGAGCTTGCAATATTTTTAAAAGAATGGGGATTTATTCCAGATCAGGTTCAGGATTTTTATCCAACGCCGGGTACTTATGCTACGTGTATGTATTATACTGGTATGGACCCATTTACCATGGAAGAAGTATATGTAGCGAAGACTTTAGATGATAAGAAGAAACAAAGAGCACTTCTTCATTTTAATAAACCATATAACAAAGAATTAGTTATTCAGACTTTGCAAAAGAACGGTAGAGAAGATTTAATCGAATACTTTTATCCGAAAGGCAAAAACTATGGGAGTAATAGAAGAACTACAAGCTGGAATAGATAACGGTCAAATCAAATGGAATAGAGAACTCAAGAATGAATTTTCATGTAAAGAATTTCATAGTAAAGAGGAAACTGTAAATTCCATAACACTTGGCGATAACTTAGAGTACATGAAATGGCTCTTAAAAAAGGGATATGGAGGGAAAATCAATCTAATATATATTGATCCTCCATTTTTTACTAAAGCTAAGTATGATGCCACAATTAAACTAACTGACGATGAAGGAAAAAATAAATCAGTTAAGCATCTGGCTTATGATGATGTTTACGACGGTGAGCTTTCGGTATATGCTGAAAACATAACAGCAAGACTTTTGGCTATGAAAGAATTACTTTCAGATGAAGGACTTATTTGGGTACATCTTGATTGGCATTCATCTCACTACGTTAAAGTACTTATGGATGAAGTGTTTGGAAGCAAGAGATTTGAAAACGAAGTTATATGGACATATAAATCAGGAGGCACAGGGAAAAGACATTTTTCAAGAAAACATGATACCCTATTAGTTTACAGTAAAACTAAAGATTACTATTTTAAGGTGCCCAAAGAGAAATCATATAACAGAGGCTTAAAACCATATAGATTTAAAGGTGTAAAAGAATATAGAGATGAAATGGGCTGGTATACCATGGTTAATATGAAAGATGTTTGGCATCTGAATATGGTAGGTAGGACATCAGCTGAGAGAAATGGATATGCTACTCAAAAGCCAGAATCACTTTTAAAGCGAATAATCGAATGTTCCACGAAGCCAGGTGATTTATGTGCTGATTTTTTCTGCGGTTCAGGATCACTTCTTGCTGCAGCTGATAGCTTAGAAAGAAAATTCATTGGTTGCGATAGAGAAAAACTTGCTATTGCGACAGCCAAAAAAAGACTGGATAATTTAGGAACTGATTATTATTACTACTTAACAAATTGTAATAGCTATATTATGGATGATTTTAAAGTAATAGTTAAGAACACTATGAAATTAGAAAGTGATGCGGTTCTTGTCACGCTAAGAATAAAAAGATTTAACCCAAATATAAATTTAAATGATGTAGTTAAGGGAGACAGAGAATTCATAAAAAACTTATCCGAAGAATCTCCAATAGAGCTGTTAGATTATCTTCTTATTGACGATAATTATAACGGTAAGGAATTTGTTGCCACAGAAATTGTTGATGACATATCGAATGAAATTAAAGTAATTGCTAAAGGAAACTTGGGAATCATCGGTGTAGATTCATTCGGAAATGAATATATAGATGTTATTTACAAGGAAGGATTTAAATAAATCATGAAAAAATCTAAGAGAGATATAGTTCTTGATATAATTTTTGTTTTAATTGGTACTGGAACAATTGGGTTTACAATTTCCGCAGTTATGATTCCAAACGGATTAACTAGTGGTGGAATTACAGGTGTAGCAAGAATAGTTCAAGAGGCTTTTGGGATTTCTTTTGCAATTATTTATTATATACTTTTAACTTCAGTATTTATATTAGTAACAGTACTACTGGGTTTTAAAGAAGGTAAGAAGTTGATGTTAATATCGGTAGTATTACCAACTATGATATTAATATTCGAAAAATTGGATATAAAACTTTTAGATGAAAAAGATTTAATGTTAGCGGCAGTATACTGTGGAGTGCTTTTTGGAATAGGCTTAGGCCTTGTTTTTTGGAGAGGTTATTCAACAGGTGGAACTGACTCAATAGCACAAATACTTAAGAGGAAGGTATTTCCTTTTTTAGATACAAGTAGAATACTGTTTATAATTGACGCGTCAGTTATATTAATATCAGCTTTAGTTTTTGGCAAGAATATTGCTTTATATGCGTTAGTTACACAGTATATAACGATGAAGCTTATAGATGCAGTTATGTATGGCTTTACTACTAAACTTGTACAACTTGATGTAATTACAAACATACCAGAAAAACTTAAAGATTTTGTAATCGAAAATGTAGCGAGAGGTGTATCTAGCACTGAAATAACTGGCGAATATACAGGTATTAAAAGAAGACAGCTTATAATAATTTGCTCACCTCGAGAAAGTATGTTGGTTAAAAGGTTTCTGTCTACTAAAGATCCAAATTCTATGGTGACAGTAACTGCCCTTAACTCGGTATGGGGAATCGGAAGAGGGTTTAAACAAATAGACAAGGATGATATTATATAAATATGTGGGGGATTAGCTCAATTGGATAGAGTACCGGCCTTCGAATCCGTTGGTTGAGAGTTCGAATCTCTCATTCCCTACCACTTAAAAAAGCCTTGTAAGCGCTGATAAATGCAGTGTTTGCAAGGCTTTTAAAGTGTGAATTTATTAGGCTTGTTTTTTACCATATGGGGTGTTTTGAGGTGTTTTAGGGTGTATTAGTGTTGCACCTAGTGTTGCACCTTTTTGAAAAGCACTAATTTGATTAGCAGCTGCCACAAAAGAAACCTCTGACCAATGAGTATATATTCGAGAAGTTAATTCAATAGTAGAATGCCCCATGAGTTCCCTAGCTACATTAATAGGAACACCGGCTGATTGTAGATCAGTACAGTATGTGTGTCTGAAACAATATGGAGTTAAATCAGAAGCAATAGGGTTAATACCTACAACTTTACTTTTGATAATATTACCTCCCATCTGTTTTGCCAGCTGAAGCTTAAATCCATCCCATAAGTTATTATAAGTGTATTCAGTTAATTGCTTTCCGTTACTATCTCTACACAAATATTCAAATGGACCAATATTTGGGAGCTCATGATATAAAGCTTCGGGGATAGGCACTATGCGGTCAGCATTCTTAGTCTTGGTACCGCGAATATGTAAAGTGTGAATTACCTTCGATGATTCAATATCTTTCTCGTTTTCAAAAGCTAACATTAAATCACTTAAGGGTGCATCAATATATCTATCTGAATTAATATACTCATTAAGCCAATCGGTGAAATTGTCATACTTAACAGCGATATTAATATCTTTAATATCAAGTCCTTGAATCAGTGAAGTCTCATAAGGTCTTAGTCCACAATAAAGCATTAGTTTAATCCAAATATTAGCCCGGTGGGTTTTGCATAGTTTAAGTATTTGTGTTCGTTCGGAAGAGGTTATAGCTCTACGTGTTGTTACAGTACCTTCAGGCTTTTCTACTCTAGTGACAGGGTTCTTTAATATCAAATCATCCCCTAGAGCCTTATCAAAAATAAAGTTCATAGATTGATAAATTTTGTTTATATGTGATTTAGATTTGCCTTGCAAATTATTCATTACATGCTGGCAGTGAAGAGGCTTTACATGTTTAAGTTGCATTGTTCCAATTTCGCGCAATACGTTTTTCTCTAGCCTGTTCCACCAATCTCTTCTAGACCTTCCTTCAAGGTTATTTTTGTATGTTTCAAAACAAAACTTAGCCCAATCATTTACAGTAGTTTTATTTGATATAATTACTTTGCCTTCTTCTAGGTCACGAAGCTTCATTGCTTTTTTTACAGCACAATCTGATTCTGAATTTCCTCGTACGTAATAACGTTTCCCGTCGAAAGTAAAAGTTCTGGTTATTGGGGATATTTTTTTATTGGCCATAACTACATCCTTTCTAAATTGGGTATTAAAAAACCCTTAAGTATTGAATAAATAAGGGTATAATGATATAATAATTATGCTTGATTGGTATATTCATTATACCCATTGCCTCTAGTTACAGCTAGGGGCTTTTTTATTTATAAACTATTTAATCTAATGTGATTGTGTATTCATAGTTTAAGTCATTATAATCGTCATCATAGCCTTCAAAAGATATCGTGAAATTTTCCATATTAACAAGTGGAAAAGTTACAACGCCTTCAGAATATGCTCCACTTTTAATATCAGAACTTACTTCGGGATAATATGAATTGTAATCTGTTTCATACTGTTTACCATTTTGTATGAGTACACCCATGTTAGAATAAATTGACATTTCACCAGAACTTGCATTTTCAGCTTTTATAAAAACACGAGTTTCAGTTTTTGTAAAATCAACTTTAGATACCGTTAAACTACAACCGTATTGTTCTATAGTTTCATCAACAGAAATAGTTTTAGTGGCAGGGAACGCATCAGCAGCACTAATTATAGCTACAGAGGTTGCATCGACTGTGGGAGCTGAAATAGTTCCTCCAAAAGCATTATCACCTTCGAGTTCTCCGTCAATAGTTCCGCTTACCTTTATAAAATCATCCTGCTTAAAATCAAGGGAAGAGGTATTATCATAATAAATAATGGTAGGCTTGTCATAATTCTCAATATCGTACCATGCTTGAAGTGCTACCATGTCCGAATCGGGGTCTTCGGATATCTCGAATACTAGTGCACTGAATTCGAAAGTACGCCCGTTGAAATCATCCGGGGATGTATACAGCGCGGTTGTTTCCGTATCTTGTATAGGGGAGGTATTTGAAGGTTCTTCTAAGGCAGAATCATCACCACACCCGTATAGAACAAGTCCTATAGTCATAACTAATAAAAAAGCAATAATTTTTTTCATTTCACTCTCCTTCTAAAATTTAGCTCTAAGTTCTACGACCCTACCTACAATAGTGACAGGTTCGTTAATAACTTCATTCATAGAAAAAAACATAGGTTGAAAAGATGGGTTGTTAGGTATCAAAGACAAGCTGCCATCCTCATGTTTTTTTACTTTCTTTATAGTAGCATCGTGTCCATTTACAAGAACGACTGCAATATCACCACATTCTATATCAGACTGTTGCTTAATTATAACAACATCACCGTCTTGCATCCTAGGCGACATAGAATTACCTTTGATTTGTAACGCAAAGAAGTTGCCTTGGCTAGCTAAATCAGGCGTAATTTCTTCGTAATCAATTATATCTTCAATAGCTTCAACTGGTACGCCAGCAACTACTCGACCTAACACTGGTATGCGAACACCTTTAGATACAAAATTACGAGTACTTGATAAATTTTCAATTAAATCAGATTTGTTTACATGCAAGTAGTCCGCTAACATCTGAATTTTACCCATACGAGGTAATTTATTACCTGTGCACCAGCTAGATACAGTAGAAGAACTTAGCCCTAAATCACGCATTAAATCCATTTGAGTTTTACCGTTTTTATTCATATAATAATTTAATTGTTTAGAAAAAGTGAGTTTGTATTTATCATCTACCATAATTAAACCTCCTAATAGGGATACTATACCACTTTTAAGAAGAATACACAACTGAAAAACAAAATAATCTTACTTTTAGTGTTGACATTCCACCTAAAGTGAGATATAATCGGTTTAAAATTAAGGAGGTGAAGAAATGCAAATATCATTAGCAGCAGCAAGAGTAAATGCTGGGTTCACACAAAAAGAAGTAGCAAAAGCTTTAAACGTAGGCAATCAAACTGTTATATCATGGGAAAAAGGAGAATCAGAACCTAGAGTAAACCAAGCAATTGTATTGTGTGAGCTATACAATCTGCCCATTGACAATATTTTTTTTGGCTTGAAGTCCCACTAAAAGGGAGAATACTTATACAAATACATTAAAAGGAGGTAACTATGACAAAGCTAGAAATAATAAAAGACTTAGAAAGAAAGTATCCTCGCAAAGGTTACCTTACTTTGCAGGAGATAGCAGACTATAGAGGAGAAGATAGAAGCAATGAGAATTTAAAAACATTTGTAAGAGGAATGCAATACAAAAAAGAAGGCACAAAGAAAAAGTGGTTCGTCGGAGATGTAGCAGACCGATTAATGAAATATAGGATATTAGGATAATAGAAGAAAGGAGAAGGTAATGGGAGATGTGACCAGAAAGATAGCTAAAAATGTGACTATAAATGTAAATTCAAACATTGATGAGTTAACAGCAAAAACGGAAAGATTAGTAGAGTTAATGAATGAAGCTAATTCCTTAATTAAAGAATTAGCTTCAACAGAATTAGAATTCAAAATCTAAAGTTAAATCAATTTCTTCGTTGCAAAAAGGGCAGTTGCTTTTTCCTGCTGGAACAGATACAGCCCTGTTGCAATGAGGACATTCTATATCAAACATTTCTTTTGATATAGTATCTCTAGCTTGATTTAAAATAGTAGATTTGATTTCATCGATGTCAATAATCGATTTCAAATAATCACCACCTTTCTAAAATGAAGCGACTTTAGGGATTATTTCTTTTCCCATTTGTGTCCGGGTTCTTGGGTAGGTGGTAAACGATCGTCCTTGCCGATATGTACAATACGAGGGTCGCTTACTTTTCCACCTCGAGGACCAACCTCAGTATAAGTACCGGAAGGCTGATTGTCAGTGCCAGGCTTAATAGGTTTAGGCATAATGTTCTCCTTTCTTACAGATTTACAACTAATTTAATTATAAGTCCAATAACTGGGAGAGCTGCAGCAAGATATTACATAAAGTGAACCAATTATTACATTAACTAACGAAAGGAATAAAAAATGATAGTAAAAGAATTTAAGACACCTGCAGAAAAAGGCTTAGAAACATTATTAGAGGATTATTCAGGCAGAGAAATATGGAAAGGCTTAAACGAAAATATACCTAAAGAATATGAAAACAAATATGTATTTAATGTTGTTGGAAGAGGCAATAGATTAGGCATGAGGATTATGCGCTAGGAGGAAGCCATGAAAAATATTAAAGAATTAATATGGATGCTGTTCCTAATCATCGTAGCAATAGTAATAATGCTGATTGGTGGAACATCAAGATTAGCTGTTCTAGGTGGAGAAGACATATTAGCTGTGATTATAGCATCATATGCAGTTATAAATTATTTAGATCAAACAGAAAATGGAGGAAGTCATGATAGAAGGAATGTGTAAACACTGTGGACAGATGAGATTTGTCGAAGCAAGAGATACAGAAGAGGCTAATGCAAAAGTATCTTTAAGCTGTAGTTGCGATGAAGGAGCCCAGGACAGAAAGCTTAAGAAGATGAATGAAAACCTTGATAAGTTGTGTGGAAGTCATGCTGAAGAATATCAAATGAAACCAGTAGAAGAAGATGTATATGAGCTATTAAAAGGACTTTGTATATTAGTGAATGAAGAGGCAATAGCTAAAGTTGCAATATCGGTCGACTATACCACTATCACTATTTATAAGAAAAATGAGAATGTCATTCTTAATCGAAAGAAGATGTCAAACTATCAATTGGAGAGTTAAATGAATGACTACTATAAGAACTGCCCTTTTCCTAAACCAGTAGACAAAAAGAAAAAGAAGAAAGCAAATGGGTGGAAAGGTAAGAAAGATAGGTTCTGTAAGTACTGTGGTAAACCATACGCAGAAAGACATGAAGTATTTGGAGGATCTAATAGGCAGCTGTCAATAGATAAAGGATGGCAGGTAGATGTGTGTACAGAGCATCATGGAGAATTACAAGCTAATATAACATCTTGGGCCCAGGAAGAAAACGAAAGATTAAGGCAATTATATCAAACCAAAGAAGAAGAGGAACTTATGGAAGCTGGGGCTTCAAAAGAACAAGCAAGAAAAATGTGGATAGATATGGTAGGTAGGAGTTACCTATAAAGGAGTATAAAAATGAGTATAAACAATCAAGCAATCGAAAAATTAACAAAGGAAATGATGGAAGCAAACAATCCGTTTGTACAAGCATTAGAAGAGTATTTAACTGAGCTGTGTAGGCATGCAGCAGTAGCAGAGAAAATAACTAAATCAAATAAGACATTAAAAGAATTAGAAAAAGAAGTAATGGCTGTAGCCAAGTCACGTGCAGTAGGTAGTGTAGGACAAGTATCTGATGTAGAAGCGTTCACTATGGCTAGAGCGTTTTTTGATATAGATGAAGAGGATTATAAAGAGCAGCAAGAAGTAAGTAACATAGACGTTCTTGACTTTATATAGGTGTAGATATGAATACACCTTACAAGATTAATAAGCCAAAAGGATTAGATGAATGGGTGATAGATCACTTTGCAAAGTCATATATTCTAGTCGATAAAAAGAAAGGCACTGCCATTTGTCAAAAGTGTGGTGAAGATTATAACTACATAGCTAATGAGCTAAAACATAATCAAGAGCTTGAATGTGATGGTTGGTGCTATTCCACTGCAATAGTAAAAGAAAAGAGGTATGGCAGAAAAAACTTAGCTTCAGCATTTAGGCTTTTATGGTTTACAAGGAAAAATGACATAGCATATGCCCAGTATGATGAAATCAGAGTTGATTATACAGGAGACAAAATAGCACTAGAGTATACTGCTTTGGCCCAATACAGATATGGGAAGAAAGAAACAATAGCATATGTACTTAATAAGTATTGGTCCTATAACAGCATGGTCCCAACGTTTGATAGATGCAATCCTAAATTACCACATCAAAATAGTATGAACTATTGGTCTTTACCTGAGTTCACATATACAGATAACCTTGAAGAACTTCAGAAAACTACTATGAAATATGCAGATCTAATTGAATGTGAAGAAATAACAAATTTGTATGAACCTAAACTAGTGATTGAGTATTTAGAAAAACATAGAAAATATGCTTCAGTAGAGAAATTAAGAAAAGCAGGCTTCGAGGATATAGTAACTTGGAATATTCAGTGGCATACAGGCCATACCATTAACTGGAGAGGTAAGAATCTACCAAAGATATTAAAGCTATCTAATATGCAAGAGGTAAGGTGGTTTAAAAATAATGCTAATACGTTTCCGGAATTAGAAGCTATCCATTGCCTGAAAAAGTCTAAGTTAAAAATCAATGAGGCTAATGTGAAATTAGTAAAAGAAGTTGGAATTGAACATTTTATTAAAATAACCACTATAGATAATCCAACTAAGATATACAACTATATTAGTAAAGAAAACAATATGTTTGTATCTGAATACATTGATTACTATGATGCACTGATTAAGCTAGGAGTACCTATTACTAAGAACACACTATATCCTAAGAACTTTGAAGAGGCACATGATAGAGCAACTGAGGGAGTAGAGATTCTTATTAGTAAGGAAAAATCAAAAGAATTTAAGCAGACAGAAAACAAGATAATCACTAAAACATATGAAAAAGAATTGATAATAAGAGCTGCAGCTGAACCTGAAGAACTGATAAAGGAAAGCAAAGAACTTAGCCACTGTGTACGAACTTATATAGATAGGGTGGCAAGAGGCGTAAGTGCTATAGCCTTTGTTAGAGAAACAAGCAATCCGGATAAAAGTTTCTTCACGGTAGAAATAAGTCCTAAAAGAGAATTACTGCAGATAAGAGGCAACCATAACTGTATTCCGACACCTGAAGTAACAGCTGCGGTAGATCAGTGGATAGCCAGTATGGCATAGGAGGTAAGAAATGAATGAAGTAATTGATGTTGAATGTAACGTAGTTAAAAGCCTACCAGTAATGGTAGCGGAAATAAAGGCTATTGAAGAAACGGTATTTAGAGTAACACTAGAAGGTGTTGTAAGAATCGGAGA
>JAENWG010000061.1 GCA_016650175.1 Peptostreptococcaceae bacterium
TAGTAATATGAGCTGGCTTAGAGGTATGATAAACAGTGGTTTTGAATTAGATAATATATAAATTAATTAAAGTAACTAAATATTGACATATTATATAGGGATACTCTGACTATTAATTCCCGAAAGTATATTGACACTATCTATTGCTTATTAAAATTTGTAAAGTAACACTAAATGGAATATAATATTATCATAGTTATATACTACTAATCGTATAGGCTTTTATCAATGATTAATCGAATTCTAACAATTAATTAGTAATAAGTATTAATGAAGGAGGTATTACTGTGAATGATAATGAAAAAAAGAAGAAAAAATTAACCACCGCTGCAGGAGCACCAGTTGTTGATAATCAGAATTCCATGACTGCAGGACCAAGAGGTCCAATGCTATTACAAGATGTATGGTATCTTGAAAAATTAGCTCACTTTGATAGGGAAGTAATTCCTGAAAGAAGAATGCACGCAAAGGGTTCCGGTGCTTTCGGTACTTTCAAAGTAACTCATGATATCACCAAATATACTAAAGCTAAAATATTTTCTGAAATTGGCAAAGAAACTGATATGTTAGTCCGATTCTCTACTGTTGCAGGAGAGCGTGGTGCAGCTGACGCAGAACGTGACATACGTGGGTTTGCAATGAAATTCTATACAGAAGAAGGCAACTGGGATTTAGTAGGCAATAATACTCCGGTATTTTTCCTTAGAGATCCTTTGAAATTTCCAGACTTAAACCATGCTATAAAGCGTGATCCAAAAACTGGTATGAGAAGTGCTAACAGCAATTGGGATTTTTGGACTTCACTCCCTGAGGCTTTGCATCAAGTTACTATAGTTATGAGTGATAGAGGTATACCTTCTTCATTTAGACATATGCATGGTTTTAGTAGTCATGCCTATAGTATGATAAACAAAGATAACGAACGTGTCTGGGTAAAGTTCCATCTTGTATGTCAGCAAGGTATTAAAAACATAACTGACGAGGAAGCTGAAGCCGTTATCGCTAAAGATCGTGAAAGTAATCAACGTGATTTGTTTGATGCCATAGAACGACAAGAATTCCCTCGTTGGAAAATGTTCATTCAGGTAATGACTGAAGAACAGGCAAACAAAATGCCATATAATCCATTTGATTTAACAAAGGTATGGTACCACAAAGAATATCCACTGACGGAAGTCGGATATTTTGAATTAAATAAAAATCCCGAAAACTTTTTTGCAGAAATTGAGCAAGCAGCCTTTAACCCTGCAAGCATAGTTCCCGGTATAGGCTTTTCACCTGATAAAATGCTTCAAGGCAGACTTTTTTCTTATGGAGATGCCCAAAGATATAGGTTAGGTGTAAATCATCACCAAATACCTGTTAACGCTCCTAAATTCCCTAGCAACAGTTACCACCGAGATGGACAGATGAGAGTAAATGATAATAGCGGTGAAACTTTGAGCTATGAACCAAATAGCTATGGTGAATGGGAAGAACAAAAGGAACATAAAGAACCGCCTCTTAATATATCTGGTTCAGCAGACAACTGGGATTTCAGAGCTGATGATGATGATTACTATACTCAGCCAGGCAAACTATTCCGACTCATGAATCCGAAACAGCAGCAAGTACTTTTCGAAAACACGGCTCGCGCTATGGGAGATTCTAGTAAAGAAATTAAAATTAGACATATAAATAACTGCTTCAAGGCAGATCCCGCTTACGGTAAAGGTATAGCTGATGCACTAAGCATTTCGCTAGATGAAATCAAATAAACAGAAAAAGAGGCTTTTATTATGAAGAAATACATATGTAATATTTGTGGCTTTGTATATGATGAAGCTACCGGTCATCCGGATACCGGAATTGCCCCAGGAACTGAATGGAAAGATGTTCCAAGTGATTGGGTTTGTCCCTTGTGCGGAGCTCCTAAAGAAGACTTTAAAGAAAAAGCTGTAAAAGTTGCCACTGTTGCCCCTGCTTCATCTGTTCAAGATGATAGCACAGATGATTTGCGCGAACTATCCAACGGAGAGGTAAGTGCACTTTTTTCTAACCTGTCTAAGGGATGCGAAAAACAATATCTTGAAGAAGCGGCAGATTTATTTGGTCAACTTTCTAGCTATTATAAAAGCAAAACCATGCCTTCAGAAGAAAAGTATTTTGATGATTTGCTTGCTCTTATAGAGGCTGATTTAAATTCCAGTTACTTAACAGGAAACGAAATTGCTGAAAGCTTTGCAGACAGAGGTTCGCTCAGAGCTCTTGCTTGGGGCGAAAAAGTTACTCTAATGCTTAATTCGCTTATCAACAGATATAAGCTAGAGAAAGATTCACTAACAGAAAATACAAACATTTATGTTTGCGATATATGCGGATTTGTATTTATAGGAGATGAAGCTCCTGATATCTGTCCGGTATGTAAAGTTCCTAAAATAAAACTAACCAAGGTTCAAAGGGGGCAGCAGAATGCACGCAGTTAGAAATATAAAATTATGTACAAAAGATTGTCTTTGCCTATATGTTTGTCCAACAGGTGCAACTGATACTGAAACAGGTCAAATTGATGCTTTAAAATGTCTCGATGGATGCCGTGCTTGTGTTGATGCATGCCCGTCTCATGCCATTTCATTAGTACCTGATGAGTATCCACCTCAGCAGATTAAAAGCACAGCTGTTAAGAATAGTCTTCTTGCTTTATCCGAAAGCAAAGCTAAACAAGAAGCTATTGCAGAAGAAATCCTAAAATCAACAGAAAATCCAGCTATACAGCAATTAGCTAAAGCTATTAGTGCATCTAACAAGCTTATGATAGAAGATCTTCTGCGCGAGGCAGGATATATGCTACCTCAAAGTCAGAACGTAAAAGATTTTATTCAAACGCTATTAGACACTTCACAACCTGAAGACTTCCCTAAAGAAGCCACTGAAAGATTGTTAGAACTTTTAAGTAAAAATTTATCTATGGAGGAAAATAAAATGAGTAACAACAAAACTCTCGATAACTTAATGGCAGCATTTACAGGAGAATCCGAAGCTAATAGAAGATATCTAGCATACTCAAGAAAAGCTAAAAAAGACGGAAACAAGAATGCCGCTAAATTGTTTAAAGCAGCATCTGATGCTGAAACAATCCATGCTTTAAAACATTTTGAAGTAGCTAACAAAGTAGGAACAACTCATGATAATCTTTTAGATGCAATTGCAGGTGAAACTCACGAGTATAAGGAAATGTATCCTGAGTTCCTTGAAATCGCTGAAACTGAAGGAAACGACGAAGCGATTAGGACTTTTACATATGCTATGAAAGCGGAAGAAGTTCATGCTCGTCTGTACAAAGAAGCCCTAGAAAATGTAGATGACATAGAAGAAGTCTTTTATTACCTTTGTCCCCTATGTGGAAACATAGAAAAAGTTCGCCCAGATAAATGCGCACTTTGCGGATTACCTGGAGATAAATTTATCAAATACTAGAAAGAAGGCAAATTTTATGAAAAATTTTACACTAACAGAAGCGGTTGATACCGCTAAGAAACTAGGCATTGACTTTGAAAAAGTTGATTTTACACCTGAAGATTTTTTAGAAGGACTTAATATTGAGTTAGAACACGGTAATGTAGATCCTCAGACTAATGTTACTAGCGATGATCCTCTTTTGACAGGAAAAATCGCATTAGCACATCTTAAGGAATTCTCCATTTATTATAACGATGATATTGGATTAGAAGCTTGGGAACATGCCGTTAAACATTATAAAGGTGATACTAAAGGTAAAAAATTACAACTTGTATAATAAGTAAATATAAAAGAGCAGCTGAGCTGCTCTTTTATATTTTGTATAATTACTTCTATTTTCGAATTATTCAACCATGAAAAAGACACTATCCATATAAATGTCATCTATATATATGTCTACCGCGTACTCTCCAACAGGCCATCCATCAGTAGGTTTCCCATAGTTAAACAAGATTTGATTAGATGCTTCTACCAACTCTATCGATGCTTCGTCCATGAAGGTATTAGCACCACCTTCAACATAAAACCATTCTGCTCTAACTATTTGAATAGGTGTAACATTGTCTATACTGCCAGTAACATATACTACTGGTGAATCCGTACTAAAAGTATTCGTAATAGATATTGGTTCCCAAGTCATATCATCAACTTCAGAGGCTACCTGTAATTCTGTCAATTTCGCGGTAATAGGTTCAACTGTAGCTTCTTCTACATGTTCAATAACATTAAAAGACAACGTTAAAACTACTTCTTTATCTATATATAAATTTACTATATAATCACCTACAGGCCAATCCTCCGTGGGTTTTTCCAAGCTAAAAACAACAGGTGTTTTTGTGTCTTCTGTTTCTAAATCAGCTCCGTCTATAAAAAGTTCTTCGCCATCTTGTAAATATATCCATTCTGCCCCGACTAATGTGCCTTCAGGAGCATTATCTACTGTACCAGTTACGAATATCTCGGGTGTATCAGTATAAAATTCGCTAGTTTCTGTTATTGGCTCATATGTCGATTCATCAACTTCGGATGCCATTTGTACATCTTTGAAATTCGCTGTAGTAACACTAGCTGAACATGCAACGAATAACAGTGCAAATATCACTGTTATTGTAAAAACTTTTAACTTCTTCATAATATTTACCTACCATTTCTTTAATCCCAGTTTCAACGAATTTTGTCTGTTTATCACAATATCCACTATTGTATCTTTTCCATGAATCAACGGCATTAAACAATCTATTTCTAATATCCCTTATTAATATATTGCTATAATATACACCATTTGGCAACACAATGTACGCAATTTGGTTTGATTTGATTCTCCTACTATTATTAATATTTTTTCTAAAATTAAATCCACCCTTCTTTAAATTGAGGGTGGAAAGATATAAAAAGCATTTTAAAATTCAAATTTATCATTATTGCTAAATTATTGATATACCATTTTCAGAATTGTTCACACTTTCCCTGATGTTTATTAGATATCAACACTAAGATTTTTACTTACACTTTCTTTAATCTTGTTTCTTATTTCTTCTTGACTTCCAACTTCGCTTAAATCTACCTTAAAATCAAAGTTTTTATCTTCAGCAATCTTTTTAAGTTCTTCTTGAATTTCTCCTTTAGTCACACTAGTCATGTTTTTTACGAGATCTTGTCCTTTAATTTCCATCTCCAGCTTTACTACTTTCTTGGGTCTATTAGATATTGACATTCCCATAACTTTTTTAATTACCATTTCTTCGTTAAGTTCGATTTTATTAATATTGAGCCATGGTATTAGCACTTCGTCTTTCAGAAGTGTATATATAGTTACACCTTCATCTGTAAATTTCAATAAAGGTTTAGTTTTTAAAATACTTGAAACTATACCCACTAACATCACAACCATAAACCCTATAAGAAGTGCATTACTTAAAGCATTTAATGAAGTTCTCATAATTATAATAAGTAACATCAAAAACACCAATATGGTAGATCCATCTTTTATCAATCTTTTAGTAAGGTTCTTTTTTAGTACAACTTCATTCATAATTATTTCCTCATAATTCTATTTACTTAGGGTTAATTGTTATACTGATTATACTACTAATATTACTAATAAAGAACCCTCTATAAGTTATTCATATACATATAGATATATTTTTATTACTATGTCCCTATTTTCCATGTACTACATTAATAGCGAATTCTTCTTTGTAAACTTACTAAACAAAACGCCCATTGTATCAATAGGCGTTTTGTACTTGCATATTTAATTAAATCAATTCTTACAGTTCTACATCATATCCTGCATCAACCCATGCAGCATAATTTCCTTCAAGTCTATACACATACATAAATTCAGCTTCAATTAGTTTTTCAGATGCTAAAATAGAAGGGTCATCTCCATGACAATAGATAAGGTAAGTTTTGCTCATATCAAAATCAGGCAATGCTTCATCAAATGAACCGTCTCCTACTGGATAATTTATAGCGCCAGGTAAATGACCATCTGCATATGCAGGGGACACATCTATAATTATCAACTCAGGTGTTGATGCTATTAATTCCATAGCTTCTTCAGGTGTTACATCCGTATATCCTACTATTGCTTCTTCTTCAACTACTTCTTCAGTAATTTCATCTTCTGTAACATCTTCTGTAACAGCAGCATCATCGCCACATCCGATGAAAACCATAGCTACTGTTAAGGACAATAATACTATTAATAGTTTCTTTTTCATACGTTTTCTCCTTATATATATTTAGTACTTATACTCTAACTTCTTATTGTAATTATACCACTAGTGTCAATATTCAGATACTTATTTCATTACTTTTATTGATTACTAAGCCTACTATATACTTGCTCCATCGTTATTTCATTAGTTACTAATTTCTCATATAATTGACCCAATACTTCATTATCAAGTACA
>JAENWG010000080.1 GCA_016650175.1 Peptostreptococcaceae bacterium
TACTCATACTGTTTCCTTTCTACCTGCTCTATGGTTTAATTAATTGCACTTCGAATATATTATATAATTACTAATCATCAAATTTCTCTGCGTGAAATAAAGATAATGCTATTAAAAAAGTGTCCTGATATAATTTAGTTGTAACACCCCTGTATAGTTTGGTAAAATACAACTATAAAAAGGAGATGTTACAAATGTCAAACAATCAATACGTGCCTTGTAGCGGTGATAATGATGTCGTAGGAAGCTGGTAGCCCCTTGGAGGCAGGCTTCTTTATGATTATTTCCAGAATCAATGATACCACAAAAGGTTGCATATTGATTAGACTTTTGGTATGTACATTTATTTGACACGCAATGAGTACCGTTCTATTGCAGAAAGTTTACGGATATATCAATGATATTGACTTAAAAATATGTGTTAGTAAATATTAGTATTAATACCGGTGAGCATCTGATATGTGGCAAGAGCAAAGTCATCTGTCATTCCATTTATATGGTCAATGATTAAGTGAGTTCGTAACCACCATTCTTTAATTGGAAATTCTAGAGAGTCATGATCAAGTTTCTCGGTTTCATGAATATAACTTTTAACATATCTTTCACCTAAACGATTAAAAAGCCGTCTTTCTAAATCTAATTTTTTTCCACTTGGAACTTTTTTATCTTTTATAAAACAAGAAAAATCTTCTAGAGGCAAGGCTAATAATCTACTAAAATGATCTAATAGACCAGTAATAACTGCATATCCTGTCAACTCTATATTTTCTGCTTCGGCGGATTTATAGAGTAACTTACGTGATACCTGTTTAATAGTTTCCAATACACGTCCTAGACCATCTTCTGGTATTAATTGATTTGCTTGTCCAGTATAAAATGCATCGTGGTTTTTAATATATTTATCAGCAGCTTCATCAACAATTTTTCTAGACCATTTCACAGACACATCTAAACTGAAGTGTGAAATCTTACTTGGAATATCAATAGGGCATGGTGTGTCTTGATAATTTTCTTTCCATATCCTGAGAAACTCGGTTGTAAAATCATCCGGTTTAATAATTCTTTTTTCTATACCATCAGATATATCACTTAGACAATATGCTATATCATCAGCAGCTTCCATAATATAAGTTAATGGATATCTGCGATGTTTTTCCATATTCAGATCATTATAAATTTTTTCAACTTGTTCTTTTTCGGATTGAAAATATCCAGGTTTTTTTAATATTCCAGCTCCATTTGCTTCTCCAGCAGCACGAGAATATTTTAAACCGCACAATAAAGTTGCGTAAGTCAAATTTAAACTATATTCGTCTTGTTCACAATGCAATTTCGATATGATTCTAAATCCTTGTGGATTTCCGTCAAATTCAAGGAAATCACTAATTAGCAAGTCAAATAACTCATTTAATGCAACCCCAGCCTTGCCAGCCAATTCCTTTAATTTTTTGTCTGCCCACTCTTGAATCGCTGCTTCTCCAAAATGCCCAAATGGTGGATTTCCTATATCGTGCAATAAACAAGCATTTTCCACAATAGCTACTATCATCGGAATTTTGCTTTCTTCAATTACTTTTGCTTCATATAATTTGTAACCTATTTTATTAGCAAGTGTCCTACCTAAATCAGACACTTCAATAGAATGAGTCAACCTAGTTCGCACACTTGAATTTGGTTCAAGTGAAAAGACTTGTGCTTTTTGTTGTAGCCGTCTAAAAGAAGAACTATAAATAATCCTAGATCTGTCGCTATAGAACTCATCTACTTTTGAACTTCTGTTTACTGTAGAACTACGCATTCTATTTATACATAATATTTTATCGTAATCATATACCATATTTACACTCTCCTTGTTTCTATTCTTCCCGCCACAATAGCACAACGCTTTCTATATACCGTACTATAACAGAATTGTTATTTGTATCACTGTCTCCATCGGCTATATCATAAATATTTAACCAGGTGTTTTCTCCAATACCAATTTGCATATCTTCGTCAACCAAGAAAGTGCAGCCTTCTTTATCAACCGCAGCCATATAATTTCTCCAAGTAGCGGTTGTTCCTACCTCACCAGAATCAATAACCATTTCCACATTATACGCAGCTAAAACAGCCGGGATTCCTCCTATGTGATCTGCATGGATATGTGTACAGATTACAAACTCTAGGTTCCCATCAACGTATGGCTTTATATAATTAACAACTTTTGCTCCATAACCAGCTGTTCCTGCATCTATTAGCACTTCATAGTTTCCATAGTCAATAAAAATGCTGTCTCCCTGTCCTACTTCAATATAATGGATTGTCATTACTTTCCCATTGGTAGCTGAAACCATAACAGTCTGGGATGTATTGTTCCAACTGACATTTGCACCAAATGATTCAAGTACTGCTCTTATTTGGAAGATACGTTCTTCCATCTTTAATTATAGCAGCAGAATCTATTGCTATTTTAGTATTATTTTTAAGTATATAGTTTTGTCCAATCACCACCTCGACGGTAGTTCCATCTTTGGAAACCTTTGCGGTGTTTGTCTCTGATTCCCAGGATACCTTGCAGCCATAGGTTTCCATAGTAGCCCTCAGCGGTACTTGTGTCCTGTTTGCCTTATCAACGAATGGTGAACCGCTTTGACTTGTAAATACAACCGGGTTGTCATTTATTGAAACAGAAACTGCTGCCAGGGCTGTTACGGAAGAAGATAGGATTAGTGTAATTGAAAGAATGATTGATAATAGCTTTTTCATGTAATCTCCTCTTGAATTGGGAAAAAATTAATATTCACAGTTTTAATAGTGCTTCTGGCACAATTATTTATCATACGATTTTTATTTTGTGGTTATTAATCTTCTTCTCTGATGTCTTAAATCTATCGAACACAGGCAATTCAACTCATTAAATTCAACAATTTGTTTAATAATCACATATTAATTATTGAATATGTTTAGTTGTATTTACATCCCGCTAATACCGTTTATCATATCAACCAGGAGGTGAATAAAATGAACACCGATAAAATAGAAA
>JAENWG010000020.1 GCA_016650175.1 Peptostreptococcaceae bacterium
ATCTGCGCCAATTTTATCTGCCCAACGCTTTGTTACAGGCGCTCCACCAACCATTGTTTTAACACTATCTCTAAGGCCTTCTTCTTTTAATAACTCTTCGATTTCTTTTTGAACAGTCATAGTAGTCGTAAGTAATGCGCTACTTCCTACAAATTCAGCTTTATGTTCTTTTACCGCATCAATGAAGTTCTGTGCAGGTACTTCTCTACCTAGGTCAACAACTTTTACTCCATTTGTCTTAACTAAAGAAGCTACGATACCTTTACCTATATCATGTACATCACCTTCAACTGTACCAATAATTAGTGTTCCTTTAGGTTTTATGTCTGTCATGTCCATTCTACTTTCAATTTCTGCAGTTGCCATTTTCATAACTTCAGTTGCAAAGATTAGTTCCGGTAGGAATATTTCGCCCATTCCGAATTGATCTCCTAATACTTTCATTCCAACACTATAACCATCAGTTAATAGTTCAAAAAGTTGAACTCCTTCAGCTTCTGCTGCATGAAGTGCTTCCATCGCCATATCTTCATCTGCTTCAATGATAGCGTTTTTTGCTGTTTCTAAAACTTGTTCTTTACTCATCTCGTTCCTCCATATCAAAATTACTTTGAATTATCTAAATTTATATATTTCTTATATATTACTTACTATACTAACCCTAATGAATCGTGTTTTATATGTTATATTCAAGATATACTAGTAAAATCTTTATCAATTAATTTATCTAATCCAATTTACTCTTCTAAAATACTTGAAAATTTTATTATCATTCATCTTTTTAGCAATTTTTAAAAGTTCTTCTTTGTTATTCTTAAATGGCTTATTTATTAAATGTTCAGCAAGCATCATCATAAGTTCATCTACAGAGTCTTCATCAGCTAATCCGCTTTCAATAAGGTCCTCTCTTGTTATATCTAAGTCTTCAGGGAATATTGGTTCCTTCTGAACCCTGATTTCATCTAACAGATACTTTTTAGATAGGTATCTGTATTTAGGAAACTCATATGCTTTTATGAAATTCCCTGATAGCGCAAACAAATATTCATATTGCTTCATGCCGTTTGTTAATATAAACTTTTTAAGTGTTGGTTTTTCATTTATAATAGTAAATTCTTCCAAAATCTCTAGTGTTTTTATGTAAAGCTCTTTATCTTCTTTGATATCAAGACTTTCCACGGCCTCTACAGCCTCTTTTACAGGAAATATTGCCAATAACAAAACTAATTTGTCTAACGGCGTTCCTTCTATCTTTTCAACGTTTTTACAATATGCCATTAAATAGCTAGTTGTATTTTTGTTAATCTTGGTAAATAATTTAGGTAAACAAAATTCTAAAATACCAACGTTTACAAGTGTTTCCATTTTTTCTGTATTCGGCCCACTCGCTAAAACTTTAATTATTTGTTTAATCTTAAAATCGTCACTGATATTTTTCATTTTATCTTCTATATTCATTTCTTCTTTCCATATTTCATAATTAGCTTTGTTTACATTTGAATTCCTAATAACATCTTCTACTAATACTTCTAGTTTTTCTTGAGCCCTTAAACCCTTGAATTTATTAGAAGACGCTAATGCTTCATTTATTTCTTCATTACTTTGTGATTGTTCATTTTCGAATAAAACTTTAGTCATGATTAATCCTTTCTTTATATAACGCTTTAGTATTAAAAATTTAATCTACATAAATATTTTAATACTTCTTGCAAAATTTCACTTGTTATATTAACTTCTTTATTGTATTATTTAGGAGGATTTTTTGGATAATTACATTCTGCCAAATAGAGGTAACCCTAGCGAAACCAGTTTGCTATCATATTTGAGAAAATCCATAGAGGCTTTTTCAGACATTACAGGCATCCCAGTAACATTCTTTGATGATTCTTCGGAACTGTCATGGACTAATAACGAAAATGTAAAAATATGTAACTTATTTAACGCATATTCTGATTCAGGAAGTACATGTAGAAAAGGATTACTATCTGCATGTAAATTTTCGTCTAGTTTAGGTGAGCCATATATATTTTTATGCCGCTCCGGGTTAACAAACATTGCGGTATCTATCATAGTTAATGGTGAAACATTAGGCTGCATAATAGCAGGACCTATTGTAATGGGGCAAATTAGAAATAGTACTGTAAGTAAATTTACATTTAATAACAGTTTAACTACTTCGGAAGAAAACATTGCTAGAATGTTTGCAAATACTATGCCTGTATTTGAACCTAAGCAGATTTCTAAACTAGCTCTCCTTCTATATAATTCTATTACTGCATCGATTAATATTAACTCAGATTACGAAAGTCTTAGAAAAACTACTAATGATAAGATGTCTATAAGTAACAAAATAAGAATTATGCAAAAAAGTAGCGATCTTGAGTCTATTCCTGATCTTGAAAACGAACTTGTGCAAACTGTAATAACTGGTCAAACAGAGGACGCCTTAAAAAAATTTGCTGAATACTACGATAAACTATTTATTATTGAAAGTGGTGATTTGCAATCTATTAAAGCAAAGGTTTTATGGCTTTTTGCGATAATAACTAGAGTTGCTACAGAGAGGCACTCCAGAATTAATGATATAATCGATTCGGAGCTTGATATCATAGTTAAATTAATTGATGTAGAAAATCATAAGCAACTTAAGGATGTATCTAACAATTTATTAGTTACGATATCTTCTAATCTACTTACTTCTGTTTATGATGGCAAATCCAAAATAATCGCCAATGCCGTCAAATATGTCAATAATAATTACTCAATCCGAATAACCTTAACAGACATTGAAAAAAACTTACATGTTAATCCATCGTACTTTTCTTCCTTATTTAAACATGAAATGGGTATTTCCTTTATAGGATATATTAATCAAGTAAAGATAAATTATGCTTGCCATTTGTTAATTGAAAGTTCACTTACTATAATTGATATTGCCTTGGACCTCGGCTTTGATGACCAAAGCTATTTTACCAAGGTATTTAAAAAACAGTGCGGTATAACACCAAAAGATTACCGCGTAATAAACGGAAGCCTTAAAGGAGGGCAATAACTATGACAAAATTAATAGATTATAACTGTAAAGCGAACACTTTTGTAGGAATAACCAGTGAATTTGCCGAAGAAAACAATTTGCATTTACCAGAAATATATTTAAATGCTGAAGATTTAGCTGATATTTCAATAGCTTTACAAAAGAAAAATGGGAATTACTTCTCTGTTCTACCTTTAGACCCTTCTTTGATATCGGAAGCTAAAGGTGCTGATATTAAATTTGATCAATCCAATCTAGGACCAAGAAAAAACACAGATACTGTTAAAACGATAGAAGAATTATTAGAGCTTCCTAAAATCGATTTTTCAAAAGGACGCATTGCCGAAACTTTAAAAGCAGTTACGATACTTAAATCTAAAGGATATCACCCGGCAATAGAGATAACTGGTCCCTTTTCTATAATAAATGGTCTTATGGATTTGCCTAGATTTATGATGGCTTTTAGAAAAAAAGGCGAACTTATCGAGGAGATTTTCACAAAATTTAACATTGATTTAGTTAGATATTTCTTAGAAGCAAACAATGCCGGTTGCGAAATAATTTTTTACGAGGACCCATCTGTTGGTATTAACTTGCTTGGACCTAAGTACATGAAGCAAGTATTAAACTGGTCTACTATACCACTTCTTAAGGAACTCGATGAAAAACTGGATAAAAATTGCTTAGTATATTTATGCCCTAAGCTTTCTTTTGCTCTAGCAGGCACTGATTTAATTGAGTGGAAAAAACTCAGCTTAGAAAAAGATATGCCATATCATGATGCTATGGTAAATTCTGTAGGAAAAGTCAGATTCTCAGGTAACAGATGTAGAAAAAATGATAAACATATTGCTACTGGCTCTTTCCCATATTTTGAATTGAAACCGACGCAGGTCAACTAAATGAATAAAAAGGAAATTATAGAGTTATTAGAAATAAAAAGCGGAAGCAAGGATTTTTATGAATTAATAAAAGAATCTAACAACAAAACTAGAGAAGAATTTAATAATAATGCATATATTTTTTCCCAGATAGGTATAAATGCCACGCCTTGCGCAGGAAACTGCAAATTTTGTGCCTTAGCTGAAAACAATTATTTATTGGAAAAAGAATTTGAATTTGATTCGGGCCAAGTTATAGAAAAAGCAAATGCTTCATTTAAAGAAGGTATTGATGATCTATTTATAATGACTACTGCAAGCTACCCTATCATGAGCCTACTAACTATCGCAAATATTGTTTCTGAGAATATGCCCACAGGTAAAAGGCTTGTAGCAAACAGCGGTGATATGTCATATGATACAGCATTAAGCCTCAAGGATGCCGGATTTACGGGTGCTTATCATATTAAAAGGCTAAGAGAAGGCATAGACACTGAAATACCTGTACAGCAAAGATTAGACACTATAGATGCTATACAGAAGTCAGGTTTAGAGCTCTACTACTGCATAGAGCCTATTGGACCTGAACACACTTTAGACGAGCTGGCAGAAGAGATACTTTTCGCACGTGATTTAGAAGTTAAAGCGATGGCAGTTATGAGAAGAATTGCAGTACCTGGCACAAAGTTAGCATCATTAGGTGAAATAACAAAAATGCAGCTAATTAAAATAGCTGCTGTAACTAGGCTTGCATCTATGCCTACTCGTAGTATGAATGCTCACGAAACCGTTGAAGGAAGCTTACTTGCAGGGGTTAATCAGCTTTATGCTGAATTCGGTTCAAATCCTCGCGATGATGTAATTGACACTTCTACCAATCGAGGCCTTTCTATAGGGCAAGTAAGAAAATTGCTAAAAGAATATGAATTTAATATTACAGATTAAACTTATAACTGCTCCCTAAAAAGGGAGCAGTATTTTTTTAATCTATATAGAATATTTTAACATTTCTACTATTAGTAACATATACCATAATTGCATAGCATACTTTAAATTCCAGTACATCTCCTACGTTAAGGTTATTAACATTTTCTTCAATATCTAATATGGTATGGTCACTTGATGCTCCTAATATTTCTATTCCTTCTTCTAAAGGTACTAATTCAAAGGGATTACCGTAATCTACTTTACCAATCCCAATAAGTGCTCTTTTTCTGATGCCTCTATCTGTATAATTAGGCCTTTGACCAAAAGCATCTACAGCTATCTCTCCTATAGGATGCGACGGTTTGTCTTTAATCTCTATGATTTCGGCTTTTAACATAAGTACGTCTTTATATAATGAAGACATATCGTATCCAAAGAACAGTTCTAAATCTCTGCCTAATATTACGCCCTCACCTACTCTTAGCATGTTTATTCTCTCTGGCATGTTTCCATCCCACACTCTCATAAGGCTAGTTGTTGCTCCACCAGATATGTATTCTAGTTTTCTTTCTATTTTTGTTTCAATCTTTTCAGCTATTTCTATTAGCTCTTCAAGTTTATCCGGAGTAGGAACTATTGAACCGTAGCAACCCAGATTAGTACCAACACCAGATAAAATAAGGTTGTCCATTTCGTTTTCAACTAGCAGCGCTACATCAACCATTTCTTCTTTGTCCCAAAAGCCTTCTCTTAAATCGCCAAGATCAGCCATTAGTATTACATTATGCTTTTTGTTTTGCCCTTTAGCCGCATGATTTAAGGCTCTTAAAACCTTCAACTCACTATTTAAGCTGTACTCTGTCAGTCTTATAACTTCATCTACTTCGCTTAGCATCGGAACTCTAAGACACATATATTTAGCTTTAATCCCAAACTCTATGCAATCTTCTATTTGCTCTAATCTAGAAGATGCTATCATTTTAGCGCCACCGTCTATATATTGCTTAGCTATTAAAGGTAAGCCTGTGGCACCTTTTATAACTCCAATCATTTCTATTCCCTGTTCGTTACATCTTCTATTAACTTCTTCTACATTATGTTTCAAATGTTTTAAATTAATTTCCACACATGGATAATTTCGTTCTTTCATTATTTACCTCCAAAATTATATTATCTTATTTACTATTATAATTGCTTGTTATATAAATTGATATTATAATATTTATGTATAATGCAATTTTTTTTATATTTCCAATAAAAAAAGCGTACATTGTACACTTTAATCATTATATTTACAATAATCTCTAATTATGCATTCCTCACACTTAGGATTTCTTGCTGTGCATGAATTTCTGCCATGAAAAATCAAACTATGGTGTGTTTCCGACCATCTTTCAACAGGAATTATTTCCATTAATTTTTTTTCTGTCGACAAAACATCCTTTTCATCAACCAATCCTATTCTGTTAGAAACTCTGAATACGTGTGTATCTACTGCTATTCTCTGTTCACCAAAGCCTACTGAAAGAACTACATTAGCAGTTTTTCTTCCAACACCTTTTAATTTAATCAATTCCTTATATGGTCTAGGAACCATTCCTTGATATACATCTACTATCATTTTAGACATTTCAATAATATTTCTGGATTTATTTTTATATAAACCTATTGTCCTGATTATTTCTTCTACATTTTCTTGCTTAGCTTCTGCTAAACTGACAGCATCTGGATATTTTTCAAAAAGTTTAGGTGTTATCTTATTAACACTTTCATCCGTGGTTTGCGCAGACAATGCTACTGAAACTAAGAGCTGAAATGTAGTTTCAAAATCAAGAGCGCATTTCGCTTCAGGATACTCTAGTTTGAGTAAATCCAGGATTAATTCTACTTCTATTAAATCTTTCATAGATTACCTCAATCATTTTCTTAAATTCTATTGACAAATTGTATTTTATTAATATAATTGTATACGTTAGACAAATAATAAACTTGTTACTTTTTAAAACAAGAAAGGTATATTCATGTTATCAATACAACTAAATGAAGAAAACACTAATCAACCTCTATCTAATAATCTCTTTTGTTTAATAAGAAAAGATATATTATCAGGTTCAATTAAATCTGGCGCAAAGCTTACCGAACAAAGTATTTGTGAAAAATACAATGTGAGCAGAACACCTGTACGAGAAGGTCTAAGGCAACTCGAAAACGAAGGTCTGATTGAGAACATCCCAAACAGAGGCGCTTTCGTTATCGGCCTTAATAACCAAGATATTTCTGACATGTTTGAACTCAGACGAATAGCTGAAGTCCAGGCTATAGAATGGGCTATAGAAAGAATGTCCACTAAAGTAATTGATCCTCTAGAAGAAACATTTGAATTTATGGAATTCTATACCCTTAAGAATGATATTGATAAAGTCCTAAACATTAATACGACTTTCCATGGTATTCTGTATCAAGCTACAGGAAATAAAATGTTGCAACAAATGCTTACATCATACCAAGTATATTTGAAACATTCTGCTCCTTCAGCATCTATTTCAGATGATTACTTAACAACTATATTAGCCGAACATAAGGCAATATTTGAAGCAGTGAAAAGTAAAAATATAGCAGCAGGTAAAAAAGCTATGGACTATCACATGGTACAAACAAAATTAAGAAGAATGAGCAGCTACTTTTAAAGTAATTGCTCTTTTATTTTTTCATTAATCCAGTTAGTTATGTCTGCATATACTTCTTCTCTATTTACTTCATTAAGTATCTCATGTTTATCGTTTTCATAAATTTTTAGAGTAACTTTATCGTGACCAGTGTTTAATAGCTGATCATAATAGTATTTAGGTCCTACACCTTTATTACCTACTGGGTCTTCTGAACCTGATATAATAAATACAGGAATCATAGGTACATTTTCAGCCCACTCTTTTGATGTAACATTTTTAAGTCCTAAAAACATTTCTCTATTTGCTGAAGCAGAAAAATCAAAACCACAGTCTTCATCTTCTACATATTTTTTTACTACATTTGTATCGCTACTAATCCACGAAAATCTTTCCATAGGCGAATCGCCTTTTTTACCAAAATCCGTAAGTTTTTTTAGTAGTGGTGACACTGAAGTGAATCCATGAGTAGCAATATGAAAATTTGCAATCCCTATAGCTGCATTTACTGAACTGTTTGGAGCTACAGTACCGCTTAAAACAAGTCCATCTATATCTTTATATTTAGATGCGTATAATTCGGCTAATATACTTCCCATGCTATGACCTAATAATATCTTTGGTAGCTTACCATCTTTCTCTTCTGCATACGTAAAAAGTGTGTTCATATCTTCTAGTAGATAATCAAATCCACCTTTTTTCATAGCAAAAGTTCCCTGATGTCCTTGTTTACTCATACCATGACCTAAATGATCATTAGCATAAACATTTACGCCAATTTCAACTAGCTTTTCAGCAAATTCATCATACCTATTACAGTATTCAGCCATTCCATGTGCAATCTGAACTATAGCCCAAGGTTTTTCACACACCCAGCTTCTAGAGAAAACTTGTCCTTCACCATTTGACGATATCCTGTAGAATTCTTTTCTTTCCATTTTTCCCTCCTACTTAAAGCTCGTATTAATTAATAAAATTATACTCTTTTACGCTTATTTTAGCAAGAAAAACCAAGATTTCAGCTTATTCCTCTGTTTTATATACTAGTTCTTCCTCACTTTCATCAATAACAAGATTAGAACCTTCATAAAGCTCACCTGCTATTATCATTTTTGCTATCTGAGTTTCAATATTTCTCTGTATATATCTCTTTACAGGTCTAGCACCAAACGCAGGATCGTATGCTTTTCTAGCTATTAAATTTTTTGCTTTATCCGTAATCTTGATAGTTATTTCTTTTTCCTTCAATCTTTCTCCTAAAGAAATTAATGTGAGATCAATAATTTTGCTTATTTCCTCAATAGTCAACGGACTAAATATTACGATATCATCTATTCTGTTTATAAACTCTGGTTTAAAATATTTGTACATTTCTTCTAACACCATATTTTTAGTTTCAGAATCTACAGAACCATCATCTCTAGCATTTTCCATCAGAAAATTGCTACCTATATTTGAAGTCATAATTATTACAGTATTTTTAAAGTCAACAGTTCTACCTTTGTTATCAGTAAGTCTTCCATCATCTAAAAGCTGTAATAAAATATTAAATACATCTGGATGCGCTTTTTCTATTTCATCAAAAAGAATAACACTGTATGGCTTTCTCCTGATAGCTTCTGTAAGCTGTCCTCCTTCATCATAACCTATATATCCAGGAGGCGAACCTACTAGTCTTGAAACAGAATGCTTTTCCATATACTCTGACATATCTATACGTATCATGTTTTTTTCAGTACTAAAAAGATTTTCTGATAAAGCTTTAGCTAATTCAGTTTTTCCTACTCCTGTTGGCCCTAAAAATATAAATGACCCAATAGGACGGTTTTCATTTTTAAGACCTGCTCTAGCTCTTAATATGGATTCTGAAACGGCTTTTATACCTTCATCTTGACCTATTACTCTTCTGTGTAATTCTTCTGGTAATTTAAGCAGTTTATCTTTTTCATTTTCTATAAGTTTTTCTACAGGAATACCCGTCCATTTAGCTATAGTTTGCGAAATCTCATCCTCTGTAACTTCTTCTTTAAGCAAGCTGTCTTCCTTAGACTGGTTAACTTTGTCTTGTTCTTCCTTTAGTTCCTTTTGGATTTCCGGTAGGTCTCCATATTTTAACTTAGCTAATTTTTCTAGATCATAATCTCTCTCAGCTTGTTCAATTTCATGTCTAATCTCTTCTAGTTTTTGTTTTTTCTCTTTGAGCTTTGCGATAGCATTCTTCTCATTTTCCCATCTCGCACGCAGTGAATTATTCTTATCTTTAAACTCTGAAAGATCTCTTTCAATAACTTCAAGTCTAATCTTTGATGCCTTATCTTTTTCTTTGCTTAAAGCTTGTTTTTCGATTTCTAGTTGCATTATTTTTCTTGAAATGTCATCAAGCTCAGCTGGCATGCTATCTATCTCTATACGTATTTTAGCAGCAGCTTCATCCATAAGATCTATTGCTTTATCAGGAAGAAATCTATCACTAATATATCTATTAGAAAGTACAGCACATGCAATTAATGCGTTATCCGTTATTCTTACTCCATGATGTATTTCAAATCGCTCTTTGAGCCCTCTAAGTATTGATATAGTATCTTCTATACTTGGTTCATTAATCATAACTTTTTGAAAACGTCTCTCAAGTGCTGCATCTTTTTCTATATGCTTTTGATATTCATCCAAAGTAGTTGCGCCTATACAGTGAAGTTCTCCTCTTGCTAATTTAGGTTTTAAAAGATTTCCAGCATCCATCGAGCCTTCAGTTTTACCTGCTCCAACTATATTATGGATTTCATCAATAAACAGTATAATTTTACCTTCTGATTTATCGATTTCATTCAAAACAGCCTTTAGCCTTTCCTCAAATTCACCTCTAAATTTAGCTCCTGCTATAAGTGCGCCCATATCGAGTGAAAATATTGTTTTATCCTTAAGGCCTTCCGGAACATCACCATTTACGATTCTTTGTGCTAGTCCTTCTACTACAGCTGTTTTACCAACTCCTGGTTCACCTATTAAGATAGGATTGTTTTTTGTCCTTCTAGAAAGAATCTGAATTGTTCTTCTAATTTCCTCATCTCTTCCTATAACGGGATCAAGCTTACCACTTTTTGCAGCTTCAACTAAATCCATTCCGTACTTATTTAAAGCATCATAATTATTTTCAGGGTTTTCTGACGTTATTCTTTGGTTTCCTCTTACTTTAGAAAGCACCTCTAAAAAGCTTCCTTTATTTACTCCATATTTTTTTAAAATGTCTTTAGAAAAGCCAACTTTATCATTTATTATTGCTAAATATGCGTGTTCAACGCTAAGAAATTCATCATTCATATTTTTTGCTATTTTTTCAGCATCCATTATTACCGAATTAAGCCTACGTGTCATGTATACTTGCGTCGCATCACCCGACACTTTAGGTAAATTATTAAGTTCTACATCAATATCATTTTTTATTAAAGTTATATTAACTCCCATGGCCTCCAACAGTTTAGGAATCAATCCATCCTTCTGATTAATTAGTGCATAATGTAAATGCTCTACGTCGACGGTCTGATTCCCTAATGTTACTGCTAAGTTCTGTGATTCCATTATTATATTTTTCATACTGTCTGTAAATTTTTCTATGTTCATCTCAAACCTCCTTTTTAATATTACATATTAAAATTAGCACTCTTCGGTGAAGAGTGCTAACCATTTATGTGATTATCTTGTGAATTTTATTTAATATTTTCTTTTAAAATTCTAATCATATTCTTATATGATATTAAATCTATTTCATCATCCGTAAAATGCTTTGTAAGAAGTTCTATTAATCTAGTAAATCCTCTGCAATCACCAATTTCACCAGCTAAAGGTATACCATCGAAATCAGAACCAAAACCTACTGCTTCTATACCTGCTTTGTTAACCATATATTTAGTATGCTCAACTATTTGGTCATAAGTCCCATTTTCAGAATCCTCTTTCAAAAAACTAGCTTCAAAATTAACTCCTACAACTCCCCCTATTTTGCCAAGTGTTTTAAGTTGGTCATCAGTTAAATTTCTCTGATGGTTACATAAAGCTCGAGCACATGAATGAGTTGCGATAAAAGGTTTCTTGGAAAATTTAGCCACATCATAAAAACCACCTTCTGACAAATGCGAAACATCTACCAGCATTCCTAGTTTATTCATCTTTTCTATAGCCTCCAACCCAAAAGGTTTCAAGCCTTTCATATGTTCCTCATGCACTACACTATTTGGAAAAGCAAGCTCATTTTCAAAGTTCCACACAAGAGTCATAGCTCTTACGCCCTTTTCAAAAAATTCGTCTATTCTTTCTATTTTACCTTCTGCACAAACTGCATCTTCTATGGCTAACAGTGCCGACATCTTACCAGCTTCTCTATTCCTGAAAATATCTTCAGCTGAATAAGCAGGTAATATCAAATCATTGTTTTTAGTAATTTGTTCTGTATACATATTATACATCTCCGAAAATATCTCATAAGGAGATTTAGTATCAAAATAGTCTCTATCAATATATAGAGCAAAAAACTGACATAAAGAATCTATCTCCTTTAATTTCATTAGACTAATGTGACCATCGTTTTCTCTTAATTCATAGTCTTTTTCATATGTTGCTAATAATATGGTATCTGAATGCGCATCAATTATCATGTTAGCTCCTTTCTCACTATTACAATATTATGTTACTTACTATTAATCCATATAGTAGACTAAATACTGGACTTATAACTTTGTCTACTACTCCTACTAAAAGCAGTATTAATAAGATAATAAAGCCATTTTTATAAACGGTATTATAAAACTTAGTACCTCTCAAATTAAACACCTGTGTTATAACATTAAAACCATCTAAAGGAGGAATAGGTATCAGATTAAACACTAATAATATTAAGTTTATTGATATTATTCCCATCATTATTTGTATGAGATTATCACCAAATGTAGTTTGCATAATATATGGGTTAGATATAAATATTAATCTTACTATAAACGCAGCAACAATTGCTAAAATAAGGTTCATCGTAACACCTGCGCAAGCAACTAAGAGTTCATCTCTTCGTTTGTGTTTGTAATAATTAGGATTTATCTGAACTGGTATACCCCAACCAAATCCAAGAAAAACAAGTGCCAAAAACCCAAAAGGATCAAAATGAGCTTTAGGATTTAATGTTAACCTGCCTTGGTTTTTAGGTGTCGGGTCTCCTAATTTATATGATACAAAGCCATGTGCAAATTCATGAAATGATAATCCAATTATTATCCCGGGTAAAAGTATTAGTATACGATAAAAATAGCTGACAGGATCACTTAGTCCACCATTCATAAAATTACTGACAAGCAGAAGTATAAATACAATTCCTACTCCTGAATTAAAAAATCTCTTCAAATTAACCTCTTTCTAGTAATAAAATCCTGTGTTTGAATCAGAGTATTCTTTCACTCTAAGCTTATATGCTTCTATCATATCTTTTTCATGTAGTAATTTAGGATTATTAATTCCTAATTGTTCTAGTAAATACTTAGCAAAATCCGGGTTTAAAATCAGCAAAGGCCCTATTACGTAAGTAGCAAAGAAATTATTAATTCTAATACCTTCTTCCTTAACCTCAGGATTCAAACCTGCGCCTCTTATAGTATCAAACAATTGTGATGAATTTTGGTTATTATAATAATAAGAATGTGTAAACTGACTTTTATAACCCACTATATCCAAATTGTCAAATTTACCTATATATAATGAATTGAATCTATTGAACATATCTCTTTTAGTTGAAATCTCAACTATACCCAGCCCACGTAATTTAGTTCCATCAACATCCGATATTTCACCACCAAATACTTCTATAGCATTTCCTGTGACTAAAAAGCAAACGCCTTCATCAATCAAAGTCTTAATTCTTCCCTTGTATTTCATTAATGCTTCTATTACCAATACCTGATTATCTTCTGTAACCGATCCCATGTAAATAAGATCAGGTTTATTTTCAAAAAAGTATGGTATGTCTTTAAGCCCAGTTTCTATAACCACAGTTTCAGGATAAGAATCCTTAATTAGTTTAACATTAGCTAAATCCCCATAAAGATTACAGACCTCTGGAAACATCACTTCTATATTCATGTTAGTTCCCTCCTCTTATACGAGTTTCTACCTTTTCTTTAACTAAGCTAGCAAGTTCTATGGAATCCGTTCCATAAAGAATATATATATTGTCATTTTCGAAAAGTTTCAGATAATTAGGCGCATCCAATTCGTTCATTGTATTAACTACCTTTTCTCCGTCAATGCCTGCAAATAAAATTCGCAAATAGTAATCCTTACTTCTAGGGCCTACAACTACAATGTTCTTTATATTATCTTTATTTAATAATTCAAAGTCACAGTCATACAGCCAACATGTGTTTTCTGACCAGTGTTTAGCATCATCTAGATTAGACATCATGATTATTAGCTCTTTCTCACCTGGTAAACTACTTATATAGTCAAAAACTCTTGTACATGCAAAGGCATTTCTATCTTTGGTCATTTGCATGAACACTTTTTTATCATCTATTTCTTTAACATTATATCTACTACTTATAATATTGACTTTTTCTAAAAGCTTTTTTGTCTTATCATGTGAATACCCTAGTTCTCTAAACAACGCTACAATTGATACAACGTTATATATGTTAAAGACACTGTCATTTAGCAACCTATATCTGTTCACATCTCCTGCTTCTTTAATATCAATTGTCATATCAGTTAGATTAACATTTTCACCTAAATAATCACTTTCAGGTGAAGAAAAACCACAGTTATTGCATACTGCCTTACCCATATGATGATATCTTAAATAATCATAGCTGAGTTTGCTGTGACATTTTGGACAAATCTGAAGATCATTAATAAGGTTAGTGCATTCAGTCTTATCTGTATCCATTTTATCAATTCCGAAATATACCCTCTCATTTTCAGGTGATATGTTTGAGGATATTAAATCATCAGCATTGATTATAAGCTTAGTCGCTTTTGGTATGTACTTAGTAAGTATCTTTGAAATATATTCAGGATGTCCGTTTCTCATAATAGAATCTCTTGATAAGTTGGTTACAAGTAAATAGTCTGGCGTAACTTCCGGGAAAATCCTTTTAGTGGATTTTTCGTCTATTTCAAAAACGCCTTTTTCATATTTACTTTTTCCAGACAAACTAACACCATTTATCAAACTGGTTACTATACCTGTTATAGTATTTGAACCCAAACTGTTATTTAAAACTTTTTCTCCATCGTATTCAAGCATGTCTATTGCTAGATTAGCTACTGTTGTTTTACCATTTGTACCGGTTACACCTATAATCTTTTTCGGTTTATTTATATATTTCAAAAAATCTGGGCAAATCTTAATTGCAATTTTACCAGGAAAATTAGTGCCGTTATTTCTAGTAATTTTAAGCAATATTTTAGAACCTTTTGCTCCCCAAAGTGCTATAAAAAATCTAATCCTATGCATCGTTACACCCTTTCAGTTTAGTATTTAAATTCAGGAACCAATTCATTTAAAACAGGAAGAATCCCTATTCCTCCTGGAGTTTGACCAGGAAGCTGCCAAAAATCATGGGCATTATAGTTATTTCCTTCAATAATAGCAGGACCATTAGGTGTTATTGCGATATCCCAACCAATATATCTCATTTCAGGTACAACCAATGCTGCCTTTTTAGCCAATTCAACTGTTTCCTTAATAAGTGGTACTTTGTATCCTATTAACGGAATATGCGAATACGGATGCTCTGTAAAATGTTGGCCTGCGGTAGTATCACCTGAATGTGCAGGGAATAAGAATTCGCCGGTTTCCATATCTACTGGACCGTGTAATCCAAAGTTGTCAACTACTCTATAATTATTGCCCATTTTAAATACCATGTATATGCAGTGAGCCTCGCCTTTAGCGTCTACTATAGTTATAGTTCTTACTGTATTAGCTGAAAAAGGATATAATTTATTAATATCAGGATGGTTTTCTATTACATCTTCAATGGTAGCAAACCCTTTTTCCTGAACATATTTATAAAATTCTTCACCATTTTTATAATCTTCTGTTTTTATTAATTCACAACCTATTCCACAGCTAAGGTTCTTCATTTTTCCAAAGATTTTTTCTCTGCTATTAAAGTATTGTATAATTTCTTCTTTACTTGCCACTTCTACATCTATAAATTCTCTACCTATATAATCTTTAAAAACTTTATTAAAGGTATTTTTATCATCAAATATATAAGAAAATTTAGGATCGTTTAATTGACTAATAAGTTTTTTACTTCTTAAACGAGTTAAAAATGTATCTCTTTGCTTATGATTTAAATCCCAAAATTCAAATATAACATAGTCATTATAACCTGCTCCATATCTAATTAAAGAATTTATCATATCAAAGAAAATGATAACTCTACTTTTACCAGATCTAGTATGAGCAGCACTAATTCTATTGCCTAGCTTGCCTAACGAAGCTCCTCCAAAAACCCTAAAATAATATCCCAATTTACTCTCTTTTTTACTCACTTTTTTTTCCTCCTATAATACTTATAAAACATCTGAAAGCAATCTCGATATAGATTCTTTAGTTGATTGCACAATGCCTCTTTTTTGATAATCTTCTAGTGTAAGTTCTCTGCAAAACTTAACGTCTTCTTTAAATTTGCTTTCCATTTCCTCTGCAAATTCCTTTTTATATATAAATGCGTTAGCCTCAAAATTAAGTATAAAACTTCTTCTATCAAAATTTGCCGAACCAACAGTAGCAACTTCTCCGTCTACAACCATAGTCTTCGCATGGAGGAAACCATTTTCGTAAATATATACCTTTACACCGGCTTCTAGAAGCTCTTCTACGTATGATAGCGTAGCGAAGTATACAAACGCATGATCAGGCATACAGGGTATCATTATGCTTACATCTACTCCTGACATAGCTGCCATATAAATTGAATCAAACAAAGAACTGTCCGGTACAAAATATGGCGTCTGTATATAGATGTTCTTCTTGGCATAAGCTACCATTCTAAGTAATCCTTGCTTAATTTCTTGTTTTCTGGAATCAGGACCACATGAAACAATCTGAACTGGAGTATCACCTATTTTCTTGCCTGGTTCATAACCATCTGGAATACACATATCCGTAATGTTAAATTCTTCTTTAGACGCATATCTCCAGTCTAAGTAAAATCTTTGATTTAAAGCAACTAAAGAATCACCTTTAATTCTTATATGCGTATCTCTCCAATATCCAAATCTATCATTCATACCCAAGTACTCTTTACCTATATTGAATCCTCCGATATATCCTATTTCATCATCTATTGTAACTATCTTTCTATGATTTCTATAATTAAATCTTATAAATAAAAACTTGATTAAAGGTTTAAAAAAGAACGCATACTGACCACCTGATTTTTTTAATTCTTTCATTCTTCTTTCAGATATCATTCTGCTACCCATTGCATCCATAAGAAGTCTTACTTCCACACCTTCGGCGGCTTTTTTAGCCAATAAATCTATGAGCTTAAGTCCAGTTATATCATTTTTAACTATAAAATATTCAATATTTATTGTTTTTTTAGCTCGCCTTATATCTTGCATCAATCTATGATATTTTAATTTACCATCTGTCAAAAGTTCTATTTCATTGTTTTCAGTTAAATAAGCTTGACCATATGTTTGATTCAACTTTACCATATGTTCCCATTTCTTAGAGCTATCGTTTGGAAACTGGTATAAACCGCTTTCCATATAGCTTATTTGAGAAGCCAAAGTCCTATCTACAGTTTCTTCTTCTAGCGGAGACAATTTAAATATGTGCCGCCTACTAATGTTTTGGGAAAATACTAAATACAAGAATATGCCTGCTACAGGTACAACAAATAAAACCAAAATCCATGCCAAAGTTGCAGCCGGATTTTTTCTCTCTAAAAATATTATCGCCATTGAGATAATAAAGTTTAGAAAGTATACAACTGTCATAAATCTACTAAATGTAAAAAATTCTAGAAATTGACTCACAGCACTTCTCCTTCTAAACTAAATGTATTTGCATTAATGATTTTTACACTTATAATTTCACCAACCAAACTTTCTTCTCCTGGGAAATTAACAAGTTTATAGCCTTCGGTTCTTCCCATCAAATTACTTTTATTATTTTTACTAATACCTTCTACAAGTACTTTTTCAATTCTTCCTACGTGTTCACTGTTTTTTTCAGCAGTTATTTTATTTACATTTTCTAATAACCTATTAAACCTCTCGTGTTTAATTTCATCAGGTATTTGATTATCATATTTCCCTGCCGGAGTACCTTTTCTAATTGAATATAAAAATGTAAAAGCAGAATCATATCTTACTTCATTAATCATAGACAAAGTATCTGCAAAGTTTTCCTCTGTTTCGCCAGGGAAACCAACAATTATATCTGTTGAAATAGTAATTCCTGGAACAGCTTTCTTCATTTTTCGAACTATATCAAGATATCTATCTCTGTCATATTTTCTGTTCATTCTCTTTAAGACTTCAGTGCTTCCTGATTGAATTGGCAGATGTATGTAGTTACAAAGTTTATCGCAATCTACATAAGCTTGAATTAGTCTATCCGATAAATCTTTAGGATGACTGGTCATAAATCTTATTCTTTCAAGTCCGTCAATTTTATTTGTTTCATAAATTAAATCCGAAATATCCCTTCCGTCAGGGTCTTTAAATGAATTTACATTTTGACCTAAATATGTTACTTCTTTAACTCCGTCTGCTACTAAAAGCTTAACCTCATTAATAACAGAATCCATAGTTCTGCTTTTTTCTCTACCTCTGGTATAAGGAACTATACAATAAGTACAAAAATTGTTACATCCATAGGTTATATTTACAAAAGATTTGTATTTATATAGCCTACTTGAAGGTAATAACTCAGGAACCTCTTCTCTGTCAGGTAATATTTCTGTTATTTTCTTATTTTTTTCCATATAGGTACTTAATAACCCAGGGAATTCTTCTATGTTATGAGTGCCAAATATTATATCTACCCAAGGAAACTTTTCTTTCATAGTCTCTACAATATGTTCCTGTTGCATCATACATCCACCTACAGCAACTATGTAATTCGGATCATTAAGTTTCTTTTTCTTTAGTTGCCCTAGAACACCATAAAATCTTTGATCGGCATGTTCTCTTATGCTACAAGTATTTATAATTACTATATCTGCACTATCCTTATCATCACAATTTTTATACCCTATGTTTTCCAACATCCCTCCAATATTTTCAGAATCATGCTCATTCATTTGACATCCAAAAGTGATAATATGATATTTATTACTCAATAAATTGTCCTCCTAATATATTAACATTTCATCTTTCTTATCTCGTATCATAAGAAGTTTTGCTACTTCTTTGGCTTCTATATCACCGTGAACAATTTTATATATTCCCTCCGATATAGGAAGTTCTACTCCTGTGATTTTAGCAAGTTCATAGGCAGCTTCAGCCGTATACATGCCTTCTACTACCATGCCTACTTTTTCAACAGCTTCTTCAGGGTTCATACCTTCACCTATCATTATGCCACATCTTCTATTTCTGGAATGCATACTAGTACAAGTAACTATTAAATCTCCAACTCCCGAAAGACCTGAAAAAGTTTCTGGATTAGCTCCTAGCTTTACTCCTAATCTTTTCATTTCCGCTATTCCTCTAGTCATAAGTGCTGCTTTAGCATTATCACCATATTTTAAACCATCGGATATTCCTGCGCCAAGAGCAATTATATTTTTTAATGATCCACCCAGCTCAACTCCGATTATATCTTCATTAGTATATACCCTAAAAGTTTCATTCGAAAATATGTGCTGAATAAGTACTGCTGCGTCATTATCCTTAGATGCAGCCGAAACGGTAGTAGGAAGACCCTGTCCAACTTCTTCTGCATGAGAAGGTCCTGACAATACTACGTATGACATATTTGGTATTATCTCTTCAGCTATTTCAGACATTCTTTTATGTGTTCCTATTTCTATTCCTTTAGCCACATTAACAACTATCATATCTTCTGTTAAGTATTCTAAAGCATTTTCCAGTGCGCTTCTAAACCTTTGAGCAGGTGCAGCAAACAGCACAATATTAGCATCTTTAATGCCAACTGAAACATCACTTACTAATTCTACATTATCATTTAATATTATATTAGGAAGATATTTTTTGTTTTCTCTATCTTTTTTCATATTTTTTACTAGATTAGTATCTATATCCCAAAGTGCTACTTTGTGACCGTTTTTCCCTAATGTTTGCGCTAAAGCTGTGCCCCAGCTTCCTCCACCTATTATTGCTATTTTAGTATTCAATTTATTTCTCCTTTTTAACAGTTATATTTTTCTCTTCACCTTTTTTTAATCTTCTAATATTTTCTCTGTGTTTAATTATTATTATTAAGCAGATAATTAGGGCAAAAGGGAAAAATTTTCTCATAAAGATAAAAGTTGCTATAGGATATATTACTGCAGCTAATAATGATCCGATTGAAACCTTTTTAGTTACAGCTATAGTCCCTAATGAAAAAGCAGTAACTACTAAAGTTACTATAGGATTTATAGCTAACGTTGCTCCTATTGCAGTTGCAACGCCCTTCCCACCTTTAAATTTATATATTACAGGCCATATATGACCAAGCATTACGGCAATTACACATATACATGCACAATAGAACGTAGAAAATTGTAATGCCAACCATACAGCTATAAAGCCTTTAAGTATGTCAAGCGCAAATGTCAATACACCTGCTTTTGCTCCTAATACTCTCAATGCATTAGTCGTTCCTGCGTTACCGCTTCCTTCTTTTTTTATATCTACACCTTTCATTTTACCAATCAATGTAGAAGGAGAAATATTACCTAACAAATATGCTAATAGTATAAGTAATACACAAATAAAAAGTTTCATTTTACCTCTCTCCTTTTTCTCTGAATACAAATTTTATAGATGTACCTTTGAATCCAAAGGCTTCTCTTATCTTGTTTTCAAGATATCTCGAGTATGAGAAATGCATAAGCTCTCTAGAATTTACTTTAAACGAGAACAAAGGTGGATTAATTCCTACCTGAGTTACATAATATATCTTAAGTCGTTTACCTTTATCCGATGGTGGTTGTTTCATCATGGTCGCATCTACTACAACGTTATTCAGCTGACCTGTAGATATTCTTGTTGATCTACTTAAGGACACTACCTTAACTAAATCTATAGCTTCAAATACTCTCTTATTATCCTTTACTGAAATAAAGATAACAGGTGCATACTTAGCAAACAGAAGCTCTGATTTGACTTTTCTCTCATAATCTCTCATGGTGTTTGTTTCTTTTTTGAGAAGATCCCATTTGTTTACGACTACTACTAATCCTTTACCTGCATCATGAGCAATTCCAGCAATTTTTTTATCCTGCTCAGTAAGGCCATCTTCAGCATCTATTAACAATAAACATACGTCACATCTTTCAATGGCTGCTATAGCTCTTACTACGCTATACCATTCGATATTTTCGTTTACTTTACTTTTTCTTCTTATACCTGCTGTATCTATAAGTACATAGTCATCATCCTTATAGTGAAAATTAGTGTCTATTGAGTCTCTAGTAGTCCCTGCTACTGGTGATACTATAACTCTATTCTCATTTACAAGCTTGTTTATAAGTGATGATTTACCAACGTTCGGTTTACCTATTACAGCCACCTTTATTGCATCCTCATTATAATCATATATATCATCAGGGAAACTGTCCACTATTTCATCTAATATATCACCAAAATTAAGCATATTAGCTGAACTTATCGGTATAGGTTCTCCTAAACCAAGTTCGTAAAAATCATAAAAATTAGCAGGTAAATCATTAGGTTTATCAATCTTATTCACTACTAAAAGTACTCTTTTACCTGTTCTTCTTAACATATTTGCTACTTCAGTGTCAGCTGTTGTAAGTCCATCTTTACCATCTACCATAAAGAGTATTGCATCTGAAGTGTCCATTGCAATCTGTGCTTGCTCTCTCATTTGTGAAAGTATTGGGTCAGATGTATTTGGTTCTATTCCGCCTGTATCAATTATAGCAAACTCAACACCATTCCACTCAGCTTCAGCATATATTCTGTCCCTGGTAACACCTGGCGTGTCTTCTACGATTGCTACTCTTTTTCCTATAATTTTATTAAAAAATGTAGATTTTCCTACATTCGGTCTTCCTACTACCGCTAAAATTGGTTTACTCATTGAATATTCCTCCTGCAAATTCCATAGGGTCAAAAGGTTTTAAGTCATCCAGACTTTCACCTACACCCACATATTTTACCGCCATATCAAATTCGTTTGCTATGGTAATACTTATTCCACCTCTTGCTGTACCGTCTAATTTTGTCAGTATTAAGCCAGTTATATCTGCTATTTCCGAAAAAGCTTTAGCTTGACTTATTGCATTTCTACCTGTAGTTGCATCAAGCACCAACAATGTTTCTCTGAAAGCTTCAGGAAACTCTCTGCCTATTATTTTGTTCATTTTTTCAAGCTCTTTCATCAAATTGCTTTTGTTTTGAAGTCTTCCCGCTGTATCACAGATTAATACATCTATGTTTTTGGATTTAGCTGACTGTATCGCATCATAAATAACTGCTGCCGGGTCGCTTCCTTCTTCATGTCTTACTACATTTACACCTACTCTGTCAGCCCATATCTGAAGTTGATCTGCTGCTGCTGCTCTAAATGTATCCGCAGCTGCAATCATTACTGTCTTTCCTTCATTCTTGTATATATTGGCCATTTTGCCTATCGATGTGGTTTTACCACCACCGTTTATACCTATGGTTAATATGACTAAAGGGGTTTCTTGGCATATCTTATTTCTATCCCCTTTATCCATAATGCCTGCTATTATTTCAGTCAAAGCTTTTTTGACTTTTTCAGGATCTTCTATGTATTCCTTCTTAATCTTTTCTCTAAGCTCTTCCATGATATATTCTGTCGTTTCTATACCTATATCAGAGGTTATTAATATCTCTTCTAGCTCCTCTAAGAATTCTTCATCTATTTTAGGGTTTACTAAAATAAAATCAGCAACTCTTTCTGAAAACTTCTGAAAAGGACTCTTTTTATCAAATAATCCCATTTATTGTTCCTTTCTATTCTAAATCAAACTTATCATTCAATCGTAGCGATAATACTTTTGAAATCCCATGTTCTGGCATAGTAACACCATACAATACATCTGCATGTTGCATTGTAGCTCTTTGATGAGTAACAAGTGCAAACTGAATTTCATTAAATTTCTTTAAATACTTAGAAAATCTCTCAATATTGCTGTCATCTAAAGCTGCTTCCACTTCATCAAGTATACAAAACGGAGTAGGCTTTGTTTTAAGCACTGCAAACATTAGTGCAATAGCTGTCATGGTCTTTTCTCCACCAGACATTAAATTAATATTTTTGAGTTTTTTGCCAGGCGGTTGAGCTACTATTACAACACCTGATTCTAAAGGATTATCTTCGTCTTCTAGTCTTAGTTCTGCTTGTCCTCCATTAAATAGCTCTTTAAATATTGCTTCAAAGTTAATTACTACTTGATCAAAATTATCTTTAAATTTCTTTTTAATGGTTTTATCCATGTTGAAAATAATTTCATTAAGCTCATCCATAGCTCCTAAAATATCTGTTCTTTGCTCTGTTAAGAACTCGTATCTTTTGCCCACTTTGTCATACTCCTCTATTGAAGATATGTTTACATCACCTAGTTCTTTAAGTCTGACTTTAACTTCTCTGCATTCTTTATTAGCTGATGTAACAGGAAACTCTTCCTCTTTCATATCCTTTGCTTCAGCATAAGATATTTCAAATTCTTCCCAAAGTTTATCTTTAATATTGGTAAGTTGAGTATCATTTCTAGCCAACTTAATCTCATCCCTGTATTTCTGATCTGTCGCTTCGTTATGCTCTGTGCCTAATGCCTTTTGCTCTTCATTTATTGCTGCATATCTAGCATTAATAGTAGTTTTTTCTTTTGCAGCCTCTTCTATGTACTTCTCAAGATCTTCTTTTTCTTTTTTAAGTTCTGATTCCTTTTCACCTGCTTCATCATCACCTGTGCAAAGAAGTGCCTTTTCTGTTACCAAATTTTCAAGTTCATCTGCAGTGTCTGTCAATTCATCTTCATAATCTATCATAGTATCATGAATTCTCTCGATAAGCTCATTAAGACCAAATACTTTGGTTTCTGATCCGTTTACTGTGACTTTACAGTTAGTAATTTCGTCTTTCGCCGCATCAATCTTTTCTGTGAGTTCATCTGCAAACTGTATAAGCTTTTGTACTTCATCATTTAATTCTTCTGATTCAATTTCAGCTTCGGTCATTTCTTTCTGGTATTTTGCTATCATTTCGTCTGCGCTTAGAATGTCTTGTGAAATTCTTTTTAACTCTTTATCATATTTATCGAAGTTAATTCCAGTTTCTTTTATTAAAGCCAAAACATGGTTAAGTTCACTGCTCAAATTACCAATTTCTAAAAGTAACCCTTGTTTAACTGCTGCTAGTTTTTCTTTTTCTTTAGTCTTCTCAATTTTATTTTTGTCATTAGCTTCCTTTTGAGACGCCATTCTATTTTTCTCTTCGTTTAGTTTGTCAAATTCAATTGATAATTTGGAAATTTCTGCTTTTCTTTCTATTAAATTAGCTGATTTATTTCTATACTTACCACCAGTAATGGCTCCGCTAGCATTTACTACATCGCCTTCTATGGTAACAAATCTTGCTCCATTTTTAAGCTTTTTGGATAATCTTACCGCATCATCCATGGTTTTAGTTATTATTACTCTACCTAAAAGATAATTCATAGCATTATCAAATTTACTGTCAAAGTCAATCATGTCTACAGCAAGACCTAGCAAACCATCTGCTTCATCTACACTTAACTTCTTACCATATATGGATCTAACAGGCAAAAAAGTTGCTCTACCTGCACTATTTTGCTTGAGAAGGTTTATCATACTTTTCGCAGTACTATCATCCTCGCAAACTATATTTTGCATACCCGCACCAAGTGCAGTTTCGATAGCAAGTTCTAGTCCATCAGGCACTTTAATTATATCGGATACTGTTCCATACACATTTTTTACGCCTGATTTCATAGTAAATTTAACAGCACTGTTATAGCCTTCGTAATTATTTTCCATTTCTTCAATAGTTGTTTTTCTGGCATAAGTTCTGTTTAGTTTTATGTTATTATCATCTATTTGCTTTGTTAATATGTTGTATTCTTCATTTAGTGAAAGTATTCCTTGTTCGTTTTTAATGATTTCATTATCACATATTCCGAGTGTTTCATTATTATTACTTAGTTCATTTTTTACGGTTTCAATTTTTTCTCGGTACTCCGCACCTCTCTCATCACCGCTGTTGTTTTCAAACTCTATCTGACTTTTTCTAGATGTTAATGATTGTTTATAGTTTCTTAGCGTATTGATTTCGCCGTTTCTTCCTACATTTTCATTGTTAATATCTATTATTCTATTTTTCTTTTCATCAATACTGCTAACTATTTCGTTATTCTCTATAGCAACTTGATTAAGCCTTATTACTGCTTCCTCTAGCTTTTCTTCAGCCTTTACTTTCTCAGTTTCTAATACTTCCTCATCCTTTTCTAACTCTTTTAAATTAGATCTTTCAGAATCCAGCTTTTCATTTAATTCTTGTATTTCACCTTTAAGTCTATCTATATCTTTATCTATAGCATTTAATCTTTCTTCGTTGACTTGTCCTTGGCTGTTTATTATATTAAGGTCATTAACCTTTTTAATCAAATTATCATTAGCTTCAGCGCTAAGTTCATCTAAATTTTCGTTTCTCTCCATCAGTTGATCCATTTCGGATTCCAAAGAATCCTTTTTGTTTACTAATGCTTTAATCTTTATTTCACTTTCAGAAACTGCTTCTTTTAACGTTTCTGTAGTTTTTTCAAGATTGTCTATATTATTTAAAGTTAAATTTATTTCTAAAAACTTATACCTATCCCTAAGATTTAAAAACTCCTTTGCTTTAATGCTGTCTTCTCGTAATCCACCAATTCTTTCTTCTATTTCGTTTATTATATCATTAACTCTGTCTAAGTTATCGTTAGCACTTCCAAGTTTTTTCTCAGCTTTAGCTTTTCTGTTTTTATACATTACAACTCCAGCTGCTTCTTCGAATATTTCTCTTCTATCTTCAGCTTTTGTACTTACTATGTCTGCTATTTTACCTTGACCAATAATGGAATATCCGTCAACTCCTATACCAGTGTCCATTATAAGTTCTCTTATATCTTTGAGTCTACATTGGTTGTTATTTATTAGGTATTCGCTTTCGCCTGAGCGGTACATACGCCTTGTAATCGCTACCTCATTATATTCAATAGGAAGAATTCCTGTAGAATTATCTATTACTAATGTTACTTCTGCCATACCACGAGATTTTCTGTCAGTAGTACCTGCAAATATTACTTCTTCCATTTTGCCACCGCGAAGAAGTTTTGGACTTTGTTCGCCAAGTACCCATCTTATAGCATCACTAATATTACTTTTTCCGCTTCCGTTAGGGCCTACTATGCATGTTATTCCTTCATGAAATTCTATACTTACAGGATCTGCAAATGATTTAAAACCATGCATCTCTAATCTTTTAAAATACACTACTACTTTACTCCTCTCGTAAGAGCGTCCGCTGCTGCGTTTTGCTCTGCCTCTTTTTTACTTTTACCTAACCCTTTACCTATTATTTCTTCATCTAATATTAAATCCATAAAAAACACTTTATCGTGATCAGGCCCTTCAGTTTTTATTACTTCGTACGAAGGTGCTTTATCCTTATATTTCTTTTGTATTATTTCTTGTAATTTTGTTTTGTAATCAGTTAAAAGCTTTCCTTCAATAGCTAAGCTTACTTTATCATCAAAGAGTTTGTTAACAACATCGTAAACCGTATCATAGTCACTGTCTAGATATATAGCTCCGATAATTGCTTCCATTGCATTTGCTATTATAGATTTTCTAGTTCTTCCACCTGTCTGTTCTTCGCCTTTACCTATTAATAAATAGTCTCCTAATTTTAGACTTTTACCAATATCTTCAAGTGAATCTTCACAAACAATTTTAGCTCTCATCTTGCTAAGTTTTCCTTCGCGCTCTAAGGGTAATAGCTTATACAGCCTAGTACCAATTATTGCATCAAAAAATGCGTCTCCTAAATACTCGAGTCTTTCGTTATTTTCCGAATAATTCATTCCCTTATCGCTTGAATACGAACTATGTGTAAGTGCATTCATTAGAAGCTTCTTGTTTTTAAAACAATATCCTACAGCATCTTCCAAAATCAGATACGATTCTCTAATCATTTAAATCTCCGTTCTTTTTAACGCTATTCTCTATCATACTAACTAAATCTTTTTCCACATATGGTATTGCTTTTAAAATGGCATTGTATACTGCATTCGATTTAGATGAACCATGTAGCTTTAGTACTACTCCTTTTACTCCTAATATCGGAGCTCCTCCGGATTCAGAATAGTCAAATTCCTTTTTGAGAGATCTCAATTTTTTAGCAGTAAGTAATGCGCCCATTTTAGATAAAATACTTTCCATAAGTTTTGTTTTTATAAGTTTCATGATTGAACTTGCCATACCTTCAGAAGTCTTAAGGAATATGTTGCCTGAGAACCCGTCAGCGACTATAACGTCGCATGCACCGGCGGGAACATCTCTTCCTTCAACATTACCTATAAAGTTAAGCTGACTGCCCTCTAAGAGCACATAAGCTTCCTTGTGGAGCTTGTCTCCCTTATTAGGTTCAATCCCTATATTCAGTAGTCCTACTTCCGGTTCTTTTCTTTGTAAAACATTTTCAATATATATACTTCCCATAATTCCAAACTGTAATAAGTTTTTAGGCTTGATATCAGTATTTGCTCCACAGTCAAGTAACAGAGCCGGCTCATTTTTGCCTATTTTAGGATAAAATGCCGCAATTGCGGGTCTATCTATTCCTTTGATTCTTCCCAGGATTAACAAACTCCCAGCAAGTAACGCTCCTGTGCTTCCAGCAGAAATAAATACATCAGCTTCTGATTCTTTAATCATATTAAAACCTTTTACTATTGAAGAATCCTTTTTCTTTCTAATTGCTTTTACAGGTGATTCCTCATTCGTAATTTGTTCGGTAGCATTTACCACCGTAATGTTATTTCCTTTATAATTATTCCTTTTTAATTCTTTATGAATTTTATCTTCTTCTCCAATAATAATAACCTCATGTTTAATCTCTTTTGCAGCCAATACAGCCCCTTTTACAATCTCTTGAGGTGCATAATCGCCACCCATACCGTCTATCATTATTTTCATAAAACACTCCTTCATTAAATCATAATTAATCAATCTATTATACCATAGATTGCTCTTCAATGCATTGTTTTTTAACTTCTAATTTTATTGGAATTGTGTTATACTAACAATTTGGAGGCTTACTAATCACATGAAAAAACTACTTAATTTAGAATACTCCCTAGTGCAGGGAACATA
>JAENWG010000055.1 GCA_016650175.1 Peptostreptococcaceae bacterium
CTAGTTGGTGTAATTCCGTCTAAGTATTCTTGAGCTACCATTGCTCGAAACTCAGCTGTGTGTGGTGATTTAGCCATAAAAATTCCCCCTAAGTAGATTTTGGTTATTTACCATGTCTACTTAAGGGGGATCATATCAAAGGTTTTCAAGGGCTGTAATCGTTTTATATGTCCATTTCTAAGAAACATGCGCTGATCCGGTTTTACCTAGAAAGGTCTTACCTTTTTTCGAGCTTCTTTAAAATCATTACAACTGGGTGGATAATTTCTAATTAGCGCTAGTTTTTACTATTTAAAAGTTATTAATTTACATCCGTAGCTTTTTCCTTCAGAACCGCCATATACATATATAAATGAATTGGTTAAACTAGGAATATCATCGTTTAAAATTTTTACATAAGAGGCGTTAATAGTGCCTAAAGAAAGCTCGTTAATCATTACTTCAATGGCAGGCTTGCTTTCGAATTCATATTGCCTTAAATTGACTTTATAAGGTTCGTTAAAAGGCGTAGTATTATTATAGATTGACTTCAATGTATGCTGTCTATTTCCCGTGGTAACACCTTTTAAAGTGTATTGAGTTCTTTCCTTGCTAGAAAAATCCGGATCTTTATAGAACGAATAACCATTAGGATAAAAACCTTTTTTAGCAGAAATAAAGACCTCTTTTTCGGGTTCATCTGTATTAGTGTAATCTAAAACTTCTGTTACTTGATTATCTTTCTTTTTCTTTTTACTGTTGTTTGACATTTTCTTTAAAAAATCCATATTATTACTCCTTGTAATTAAAAGTTGGCGCTAAGTTCTAATACGTTAGTTTTTACGTATAAAGAAATTTATCGCCTGGGCATGTCTAAATGCTCTAACAAAATAACATCATAGATGTTATTAAAATTCTGTTTGTTAACAGGTTGAATTTATCCGTTTGTGGGATATGATTTTACCTTGAATTTACTAGTATAACATAACAATCAATATTTAACATAATATAAATCGATTAATTGTACTCTTATATATTTTGTTTTGCTTATGCCTTATTTTCTGAAAATATTTGATTAGCTTAATAAGTACGTTTGAATCTTCGTTGCTAACATTTTGTGTGGTAGAAAATAAAGTCTTTGATACAGCGCTATAATCAAAGTGTTGAGATATAAATAAATAGGCAAAGCCTAATTTCAAGCCGTTTATAGCGGAGGAATAACACATAAAAAGCCCTTGAAACTTTAAGGTTTTCAAGGGCCGTATTTTATATATGTATTATAGACTAATTAAATCTTTGCAAGAGTTCTATAGTTATACCATCAAAAGTAGTAATAAACAAAAGGTTAAAACCTTTGGCTCTTATTATTTGAGACGTACTATCTATTTGCCTATCTTCTGTCAAAATACGGTAACAATCATCTAGATTATCAACAACAAATGCTAAGTGAGTTATCGGACCGTTTTTAGAATATTGTGAAGTATCAGAAGAGAAGATTTCTAACATATCACCGTTTGGGTTTTTAATAATAGTCCTTGTATTGTCTTTCGGAATACCTTCTCCTAAAACATCTCCATCATAATACACAAATTCAAAATACTTGTTAAACCATTCGGCTGTTGCAATTGGTGATTTTACAGCAATAGCGATATGTTCTAATTTGGCTTTCATAATGTTTTCTTCCTTTCACAATTAAAATTTATTAAAAATCACAGTATCACTAATTTGTTCTTTGACTTGTGGGGCAAGCGGTGTTACAGGTCTTCCAATAGGAAGAACTGCACGTATAGTCATATGTGAAGGAACATTAAGAAGTTCTCTTACACCAGTATTAATGCTAGGTGAACGAAGTGTTCCATCTGTCCAAACTGTTGCGTATCCTAAAGAAGTAATGGCGAGTAAAATATTTTCAGCTGCAGCTGAATAGTTTTCTATTTCAAAATTCATACCTGACATCATGCTTTTATTCTCAGTTAGCATAACAATAACAAATGTTGCCGTTAAGACAGATTTGCCAGGAACTATATAGCTTAGTTCTTTTAATAGATTTTCATCTGTAATAGCTATATAAGATGTGGTAGGTATATGCATTCCGGTAGGTGCGGCGATACCAGCTGTTAATATTTTTTCGATATCGTCATTACTGAGTTTTTCTTTTGTAAAAGCACCTCTGTATGAGTAGCGACTATTTATTGCTTCAAAAAAATCCATATGTATACCTTTCTATAATGAGCCTCGAGGCTTTACTCCGTTTAATATTGAAGGATCAATTGTTTTAATAGCTTCATCTATATGCGTTAATATCTTATCCTTATCAGTATTTAAATTTCCGCTTATTGGAACTAAGTTGAAATTATGGCTACCGAAGAAATAGCTGTCTTCAAGTTTTAACGAACGTATTAATAGCATTTCTTCTTCTAGCATTTCAAGTTCAGTAGATTCTATATATTCTCCGTTCTTACATAAAACTTCAAGTTCGCTTCCAAGTGTAACAGAGGTTGGCATAATAGAGACCATATATGGCTGAGTTTCATTTAATAGCTTAGCGGTTTCCCTTACATTAATTTCACTGTTACCTTTACTTGCGGAGCCTAACATCAAAAGGGCATCATATCTAAAACCTGCAGCTTTTAGCTTGGATAATTGTGTATAAGCATCTTCGACAGTAAAACCTTTATTCATCATTTTTAGTGCAGGTGCATAGGCTGTTTCTATACCAATATGTAAATCGTTATATCTTAATGCTTTTAGCATTTTCAAATCATCAACTGATTTGTTCTTTAGGTTTTTAATTGAAGCATAACAAGTGATGGTTTCAATATCAGGAAAAGCTTCTATTACTAAACTCGCAATTGTACCTAACTTATCTGAAGATAAAGCAAATGGATCGGCGTTAACTAAATTTATTCTTTTTAAATGCCCGTAGACGGATTTTAATTCTTGCAAATCTTCTTTTATGTGTTCAGTAGGAGAAACTCTAAATGGAGTTTCTCTATACATAGTACAAAATGTACATTCATTATGAGAACAACCAATAGTTACTTCTAAAAGAGGTGTGTAACCTTCCATTGGGTGTCTGTATACTTCTCCTGTGTAATGCATAACTTGTGTTATCCTTTCTTTTTAATTATTTGGCAAAACGCATAATTTCGTCTACGCTTTTTCTAGGTGTAGCAGGAACTTCGCCTTCCTGATAACCATAAACAATTAGCGCGGCAACGGTTTCTTCTTCCGGCAAATCAACTATTTTAGAAATTGACTTGTCATTTATGATACCCATAATGCATGTTCCTATGCCTTTAGCATGAGCTGCAAGACAGAAAGTTTGGCATGCTAATCCTGCGTCGAAAACTTCCCACACGTTTGATTTAGATGTGACATAGTCATCGCTTTCAACATCTAATTTACCACTTTTACCTTTTACAAAACTTAAAACGGCTACGCCTTTAGCATTTTTCAATGTATTTATGTTATATACAAAGTCGTTTACTCCGTCGTTTGATATAGCTTTTATGGTATCTAAGTTATCAACGAATGTGTAGCGTGCAATTTGAAAATTCCCCCAAGATGGAGCATAGCGTGCTGCTTCTACTATTTCTTGCAAAACTTCTCTTTCTACTTTTACATCTTTAAATTTACGAACACTTCTACGTTCTTTTATCATGTTTATAGCTTCCATTTAATTTTCTCCTAATCCAATTTAGTAAGTTCGTGCAATGTCCATTCGACAGTAGCATCTTCAGTTGCGTTGGCGTAATTAACCATATGGTTATTATTCATATGATTTTGCCAGAGCTCACGATTTTCCCAATTCTCATAAAGAATGAAAATGTTTGGGTCGTTATTATCTTGATGAAGGTTGTAGTTTATATTTCCTTCTTCGGTTCTTGTAATAGGAATCAATTTAAGGATTTCGTTTTTTACAAAGTCTCGTTTTTCTTCCTTTGCCTTGACAAGAGCGACTAATGTTAATTTGTTGTTTTCCATATTTATGTCCTTTCTTGTTGCAATGTAATTGGTTACAACGCAAATATAACATCGGCCGGTTGTAACGTCAATGGTTACAACCAAAGTTTTTTATTTTTTTTCAGAGTAGATGTAACCGTTGACATTACAACTCATTATTGATACACTTACAAAGGAGGCAATATTATGCAAATCACATCTCGTTTTACACTAGCGATTCATACCATGCTATGTATAGCTAGTTTTTCAAGCTCTCGAAAAGTTACATCTAATTTTATAGCTGAAAGTACAAATTCAAATCCGGTAATAATCCGTAGGCTTATAGGGCAGCTTAAAGAAGCAGGCTTAGTTGAAGTAAAACCAGGAATAGGAGGAGCAACTGTTGCTAAACCTTTAGATGAGATTAATCTAAAAGATATTTTCAATGCCGTAGAGGTGGTGAATGATAAGATGTTTAATTTTCATGACAATCCTAATTGTAAATGCCCTGTAGGTAAAAACATCCATACCATATTGGATGAACATCTTAATGATATTGAGGAAGCTATGAACAATCAGATGAGGAAAACTAATTTGATGATGCTACTCGAAGAAACTAAACCATATTTATAAAATAGACAAAACAAAAACCTTGATTTTAAAAATCAAGGTTTTAATATTTGTGTTCTATTAATTAGTCTTCGTTTAATTCTATCGTTACATTACAACGATAAACTGGACTCTTTATTATAACTTTATCGTCATCAAAATTTTCCCATGCAACAGCCTTGGTGTTTCCTCCTATAAATTCTAAGGTTACACTGTATTCATGATCTTTAATAAACTCATTAAGAGATGCAACTGTATGCTTAGGAACATAGCCTAAAAGTGTCTTTTTGTTTTCATCCATCAAGTAAACATTAACTACAGACTTGCCTTTAACCGTTTCTTGTTCTAGGATTCCATTAAATTGCATGCCGTCATATTCGGAAACGTGCATGTTCTTTTCTAAAATTTCCGTATTAGTCAAACCCTTGTATAGATGTTCTCCCATAAATGATTTTTTGTTGTTTAAAAATAAACTGATTGAATCTTGTCTGTTTCGACCATATTCGTCTTCGCGAGTAATACCGACTACTTTTGTTTTAAATAACTTCATAATGGTAACCTCCTGACTATGCTTAAGTTAGCGTTAGCTTTCTAAATAAGAAGAAATACAACTAATTATTATTTTAAAATTAAACAATTAGATTTACCTTGTGTTTTCACGGTATACATAGCTTGGTCTGCTGCTTTATATAATTCTTTAAAAGTAGTACCGTGCTTTGGAGATAGAGCTATACTGATAGAACATGTTATACCTAAAGTTGTATTTAAATTGACAGACAGCTTTTGAAGTCTTTTCTCAATCATTGTTGGACTAGGTGCATCTTTGACAAAAATAGCAAATTCATCGCCACCCATTCTAGCTAAAATATCTTTATTTCTAAACTCTGCAGTTAATAGTTTTCCAAACTTGTCTAAAACCATATCTCCTTTTTGGTGACCTGAAGAATCATTGATTTCCTTAAAGTTATCTATATCGATATAAATAAAAGCACAATTTTTTTTGGTAGTAGCTAATTCTTTGTTCACAAGACTTTCAAAATGATATCTGTTGTAGACATGAGTAAGTTTGTCGAAATTAGCTTCAGCCTTCATTTTGTTGATTGTTGCATTAAGTTCATCCATAGAATCAGTTTTCGTTTCAGAAGACATTCTGAGGAGTGAAGTAATTTGCCAATGAACATATCCGTTTATTGGTACTTTGCTAACATAAACAAATACACGCTTAACTTTGCTAACTGGTTCTATTAATTCAAGAGGTATGGCGCTGTTCATAGTAAAATCTTGAGCAAAGATTTTACTTTGTAGATTGATTAAAGCGTTACTTGATTCTAATGTTAATAGGTCAGTTAAATGCTTGTGTTTGTTGTTTTTACCTAAGAAAGATAAAAGCGAATCGCTTATAAACTCAATTTCATTATCTTGACTACAAAACATTAAGCCAAATGGTAGTCCGTTTATAAAATGATATAAATCTTCTGGTGCAATTTGATGAGTGCATTTTTCAAATGATGCAATTTCTTTGTTGGTAGCACTAGCCAGAAGCAGTTCGTATTCTTCTGCAGGGATTGGTCGTGAATAATAGTAACCTTGTCCATATTTATAAGCATTAGATGATAAAAAGTTTACATCGTCTAATGTTTCAACACCTTCAACTATTATTGGAAGATTTAAATCGTTGGAAAATCTAGCCATTAGAGGGAAAATGGCATTGTCTGATTTGTTTTTTCTCCTGTTCCGTAGGAACTGAATGTCAAGTTTAATAATGTCAAGCGGTGCTGTACTAAGCATTCCTAGTGAAGAGTACCCAGATCCGAAATCATCCATTTCTATTATGAAACCGAAGTCTCTTAGTTTGGAAATTCTTTCGAATAATTGATCAATCTGATTAACAAAACTAGATTCGGTTATTTCCAAATGAAGTAATCTTACATCTAAATCATATCTGTTAACGCAGTCAATTAGAATATTCGGTAAATCTGCATTCAATAAATCAATTCTTGATAAATTTACTGATGCAGAAAGACTAGCATAACCCTTGTCTGCCCAGTCGCGCATATAGCTACATGTCTTTTCAAACATGTATAAATCGATTTCAGTAATGAAGCCATTCTGTTCAAATAAAGGAATAAAGCTATCAGGAGGAATTATACCGTATTTTGGATGTTTCCACCTAACGAGTGCTTCAGATCCTATTAAATCTCCACTAGAGAGGTCTACTTTTGGTTGGAAATATACCTTAAATTGATCTTCTTTTATTGCTCGTTCAGAGTCCATCGTTAATATGCTGTCAAATTTAATTTTTTCAGCAAGAATTTTATCATATTCAGTAATGGTAGAATAATATGTATCTTTTACAGATTCAAGAGCCAATTTTGCTCTATCACAATAAGTTCTTATGGACAATGATGAATCGTCAACATAACAAAACCCCGCTTTTACTTTAACCTTAATTGAAAGTGGATAGTTATTAATATAGTCGAATATTTCGCCTACTTCGGTTTGATAGTTGTCGAGAGACTTTAATGGAAATGCGATTAAGAAACAATCAGTCCATACCCTACCTAATAAGCAACCATATGACTTTGTAGTTTCGCGTAATTTCATACTTGTATCATGAAGCATTTGACGTCCGGTGTTTTCACCGAAAAGGTCGTCTATTAGATTTAAATTCATAAACTTTATGCACAAAATCGACCAATCGTTTTCAGGAGAGGCTTCTATCTTTTGTTTTGCATATGAAAAAAAAGCTTCTCTAGTATAAAGCTCGGTTGTCTTATCTCGTTCTATGGCGGTAGTAAGTGCTACAGCTTCATAAAAACGTATTAAACTATTTACTCGAAATTTCACTATATCGGGTTTATATGGTTTGGTTATGAAATCGGTAGCGCCTGCGTCTAGGGCGGAAAGTTCTGATTCTTTTCCGTCTTGCTGACTAACGACTATAATTGGTATATGTGAAAATTTTGGGCTTTTCTTTGCTTCGCGCAAAAATGTAAGACCATCCATTACAGGCATAACAATATCAAGTAAAATTAAAGATATACTTTCAGAATAATCCTCTAATATATCCAATGCTATCTGACCGTTTTCAGCCTCTAGTATCATGTAGTCATTAGATAACAATCTGCTCAATATTGACCTATTAATTTGTTGATCGTCTACTACTAATATTTTCTTCTTAATGATCGTTTCGTTTTGTTCCAAAACATATCCTCCGTTAAATATAGTTGTTGATTTACAATCCTAGAGTTTCGTAGAAAATGTTAAAATTAACATCATATACTTATTTGCTATAATAAATTAATTTTAACATATTAGAGTGTTTTTAACAATATAAAATTAATGGCTATGAAAGTAATGTCATCACTAAACAGTGAAAAGTAACGAATGGAACATAAAATATCCAATAAATATAGTTTTATCAAATAAAAAGGCGTATAATAATATTATTAATATAAGGTAAGAAGGGGGAAAGACATGAGCAAACTCACAGATGCATTGATAGAATATGGAGTCGATATAGAGGACGTCAAAAAAAGATTTGTAGAGGATGAAGAATTTTATAGAGAATGCTTAGATATGTTTTGTGATGATAATAGTTTAGAACAGCTAAAATTAGCAATAGATAAAGGGGAAATTCAAGAAGCTTTTAATGCGGCGCATACCATTAAAGGAATAGCCGGCAATTTAGGGCTAACACCTTTATTTGATGCTGTTTCAGAATTGGTTGAAGACTTAAGGGCCGATAAAATTGAAGGTGCATTAAAGAAATATACAAATATAGAGCTAGAATACGAGAAGGTAAAAGCAATAACAAAGATTTAAGAAAGACATACTGTATATAGAGATAAAAATAAAAAATAACACTAAATATATACCTTGTTTGAGATATCGTAATAGATGTTTCACACAAGGTATTTTTTTTAGTGCAAAAGCTACCAAATGGCATGTTTTGTGACCGAAATGTGACCAAAAATGGTATAATACATTTACAAAAGCACACACTGCGTGCAACAAGAGCGTCTAGGTAAACTATTTCTAAATTTATATATTCCGTACTTCGGAAACTATGAAAGGAGGGAAAAGATGAAGAGTAAATTAGCAAAAAGGCTTTTAGCGATATGCTTGGCGATACTTATGGTACCTACATTAGCACCGATGTCCATATTTGCCGAAGAAGCTAATTTGAATCAGGAAAATCAACAAGAAGAAGTTTTGCCAACTGAAACCGAACTGGTTCCTCGGGACGTTGGGGATTCAGAAGAAGTATCAGTGGAGGAACCCGAAAAAGAACCTGTTGACCTAATTCAAGAAACAGAAACCACGAATCAAGAATTATCTAAAAGGGGGTGCGGACAAAAACCTGGACTTGATATAATACAAGGAGGAGGTACCGCATGTTTTCTTATGAAGAACGATTAAAAGCAGTGAAACTATTAATACAGTATGATATGAGTTATTC
>JAENWG010000026.1 GCA_016650175.1 Peptostreptococcaceae bacterium
ACTGTTCATTAAATTGTAGTATACTATTATACACAAGAGATCACCATCCTTATCGTTTTTGTTTAGTAACTATATGATAACATATTGGCTAGGTCTCTTGTTTTATTTTATTTATTTTCCCGAATGTAATTGTACGCTATAAACATCCCTCATAACCCTAACCGTTCATTTTCGCTTCCAGCAAACTGCTCAAATTCCACCTGTTTTATTATATTTCACAATTTTAGTTCCATTTTTTTATATTATTTCACAATTTTAACTTGACGATTCGCACTATTTCACATATACTTACTGTAGTTATGTTTTTAAATTAGCACAATTAATGATTGGGGGGTAAAATGGGACAAAATATAATTGATCACGATAGTTGCGGTATAGGGGCCTGCATAAATATTGATGGTCATAAAAGTAGAGATATAGTTGAAAATGCTCTAAACATAGTGGAAAACTTGGAACATAGAGCAGGTAAAGATGCCGAAGGCAAAACCGGAGATGGGGTCGGAATTTTAACTCAAATTCCACATAAATTTTTACTAGAGATCACAGAAGGCACTGAAATAAAGTTATCTAAAGAAGAACGTTCATATGGTGTGGGGATGTTTTTTCTATCACAACACAAGTCAGAACAAAAGCAAACTAAAAAGCTATTTGAATATATAGTTAGTAAAGAAGGCCTTAAATTCTTAGGATGGCGAGAAGTTCCTGTAAATAAAGCCATACTGGGAGATAAGGCTTTATCTTGTATGCCTAAGATAGAACAGGCTTTCATTGAAAAGCCTAAGGAAATTATGCCAGGCATAGATTTTGACAGAAAGTTATATATTGTTAGAAGATTATTCGAACAATCAGAAACAGCTTCATATATTTCTTCTTTATCTTCAAGAACTTTAATCTATAAAGGGATGTTCCTAGTAGACCAATTGAGGTCTTTCTATTTAGACCTTCAGGACGAAAGGTATGTTTCTGCAATTGCTATGGTACATTCAAGATTTTCCACAAACACCATACCTTCTTGGGAAAGAGCACATCCATACAGATATATAGTTCATAACGGAGAAATTAACACAATTAAAGGGAACGCAGACAAAATGCTCGCACGCGAAGAAACTATGGCTTCTGAATCTTTAAAAAAAGATTTGCATAAAGTTCTGCCAGTCATTAGTTCCGAAGGTTCTGATTCTGCGATGTTTGACAATACCTTGGAATTCTTCTTGATGAACGGAATAGAGCTTCCTTTGGCATGCACTGTTATGATGCCTGAGCCTTGGTCCAAAAACGGAACCCTTTCAAAAGGTGTAAGAGATTTCTATCAATATTACTCTACTATGATGGAGCCTTGGGATGGCCCTGCATGTATATATTATAGTGACGGTGATATACTAGGTGCTGTTTTGGACAGAAACGGCTTAAGACCTTCCAGATATTATATTACAAAGAACGGACAGGTAATTTTATCCTCCGAAGTTGGAGCTACTCCTATACCTGAAGAAGATATAATTAAAAAAGACAGATTGTACCCAGGTAAAATGTTTCTAATAGATACTGTGCTTGGTAAGATTATCGAGGACAAAGAATTAAAAGAAAATTATTCAAAAGAATGCCCTTATGGTGAATGGCTAGATTTAAATATTGTAAACTTAAAGAATATTAAAATACCTAATATTAGAAACGAAGAATACACAGAAACTGAGCTTCTACGGTTACAAACCAACTACGGATATACCTATGAAGAAATAATGAAATCGATACTTCCTATGGCTTTAAATGGTCGAGAAGCTATTGCTTCAATGGGAAACGATACCCCGCTTCCAGTGCTCTCAAATCGTTATCAACCATTGTTTAATTATTTTAATCAGATTTTTGCTCAAGTTACTAATCCTCCTATCGATTCAATACGAGAAGAAATTGTAACTAGCACTGCTGCATATCTAGGTACCGATGGTAATCTTTTAGTGCAAAATCCCGATAATTGCAAAATATTAAAGATACATAATCCTATTCTGACAAATACGGATTTACTTAAGATTAAGAACATGAACATTCAGGGTTTTAAGGTAGCGAATATTTCACTACTTTATTATAAAAACGCAAGCTTAGAAAAAGCAATAGAAAGGCTCTTTGTGGAAGTAGATAATGCTTTTGATGCAGGTGCCAATTTCCTAATACTTACCGACAAAGGTATAAGCGATAATACTGTAGCAATACCTTCTCTACTAGCCGTCTCTGCTGTACAAAAGCATCTCGTGAGAACCAAAAAAAGAACCAGAACCTCGCTTATATTAGAAACCGGTGAAGCAAGAGATGTCCATCATTTTGCTACCTTACTTGGGTACGGTGCTAGTGCTATAAATCCTTACCTCGCTCAAGAAACTATAAGAATGCTATACCGTAATAATATATTAAATAAGGACTATTATGCAGCCGTTGATGATTATAACAAGGCTATACTTTCAGGCGTTATGAAGATAGCATCAAAAATGGGGATTTCGACTATACAATCTTACTTGGGAGCGCAAATATTTGAAGCTGTTGGAATTAACAATGCTGTCATAGACAAATACTTTACTAATACCACCAGCCGTATCGGAGGGCTAACTTTAGATGACATTCAAAGCCAGGTAAACGACATTCACAAAAAAGCGTTTGATCCTTTAGCTTTAGACACAGACCTAAGTCTTAAAAGCTATGGTAAGTTTAATTTGAGAAGTGGCGAAGAAGAGCATTTATATAATCCTAAGACCATTCATACTCTTCAAACAGCAACTCGTAACGAAGACTACAATCTATTTAAAGAATACAGTAAAATGATAAACGAAACTGATACCCCTGGCACTTTAAGATCTTTGCTTGACTTTGATTATCCAAAAAAAGGTATCCCTCTAATTGAAGTTGAAGCAACGTCTTCAATCCTTAAACGGTTTCAAACAGGAGCTATGAGCTATGGTTCTCTATCGGTTGAAGCACATGAAGCCTTAGCAATAGCTATGAATAAAATCGGAGGTAAATCCAATACTGGAGAAGGCGGTGAACTTAAGGAACGATTTTCTATTTCCGCTGACGGACTAAACAAAAACTCGGCAGTTAAACAAGTTGCTTCTGGGAGATTTGGTGTTACTAGTTCTTATCTCATAAGCGCTCAGGAAATACAAATAAAAATGGCTCAAGGAGCAAAGCCAGGCGAAGGCGGACACATACCAGGTGAAAAAGTTTATCCATGGGTTGCTAAAACCAGGCATTCAACACCAGGTGTCGGGTTAATTTCCCCTCCTCCTCACCATGATATCTACTCTATAGAGGATTTAGCAGAGCTTATTTATGATCTGAAATGTGCCAATCAAAAGGCACGCATTTCAGTAAAGCTAACTTCTGAAGCAGGCATTGGAACTATAGCTTGCGGTGTGGCTAAAGCAGGTGCAGGTCTTATCCTTGTATCAGGTTATGATGGTGGCACCGGGGCTGCTCCTAGAAGCAGTATAACAAACGCAGGAATGCCTTGGGAACTTGGTCTATCTGAAGTTCACAATTCACTAATTAAAAGCAATCTAAGAAGTAAAGTAAGATTAGAGACTGATGGTAAGTTAATGACAGGTAAAGATGTTGCAATTGCTGCTGTTCTCGGTGCCGAGGAATTCGGATTTGCTACCGCACCTTTAGTAGTACTCGGTTGCGTAATGATGAGAGTTTGCAGTTTAAATACTTGTCCTACCGGGATAGCTACTCAAGACCCTGAGCTTCGAAAGAACTTCAAAGGCAAACCCGAATATATAATCACTTTCATGAAATTTATTGCAGAAGAACTCCGCGAAATAATGGCTAGTCTTGGTATTAAAACTTTAGACGAACTAGTCGGAAAGAATAATTTATTAAAGCTAAAAGGAAATCTTCCTGATAAATATCAAAAATTAGACATGTCAAGTATACTTAATCCCGATGAATCTATTGAAAACAACAAGATCTTTAATCATAAAGATTTATATGATTTCAAGCTAAATGACGCGTTGGATAAAAAAATATTACTTAAAAAATTCAGGTTTGAAGATTCTCCTGTTCCTATGTCTATAGATTTAGATATTCATAATACAGACAGAGCTTTTGGAACTATATTAGGTTCTAAACTAACCGAAAAATATCAAGAAAGCTTAGATGATGATACCTTTAATATCAACTGCACTGGCTCAGGAGGACAAAGCCTAGGTGCATTTATACCTAAGGGCCTTTCAATTTCTGTTAAAGGCGACAGTAACGATTATTTTGGTAAAGGTTTATCAGGAGGTATATTAAGTATTTCCCCTTCTGAAAAGAGCAATCTAGTAGAAGACGAAAACATAATTATCGGTAATGTAGCCTTATATGGAGCTACTTCAGGAAAAGCTTTTATAAACGGAATAGCCGGAGAACGTTTTTGCGTTCGTAATTCAGGTGCACTAGCTGTTGTAGAAGGATTAGGTGACCACGGATGCGAATACATGACAGGTGGTAGAGTTGTAGTTATAGGCGCAATCGGCAAAAACTTTGCAGCAGGAATGAGCGGCGGTATAGCTTACGTTTTAGACGAAAATAATTCACTTTATACTAAGTTAAATAAGAATATGATATCATTTTCTTCTGTTACAGCTAAGCATGACGTGACCGAGCTGAAAGGGCTTATTAAAGAGCATGTACTTAGGACTGCCTCTACAAAAGGTGAAATGATATTAGATAATTTCGAAGAGTATCTACCCAGTTTTAAGAAAATAATACCAGATGACTACGATAAAATGCTGAAAGCTATATCAAATTTAGAAAGTAAAGGGTTAAGCTTTGAAGAAAGTCAGATTGAAGCCTTTTACGAACTTGAAAGGAGGCAAAAAAATGGGTAAACCAACAGGATTTTTAGAATACGAAAGAAAGAATTCCACCATTATAGAACCATTAGATCGAATAAATAATTTTAATGAATTTCATCATACGCTTCCTAAGGAAGAACGTCTTAAGCAAGCTTCTAGATGCATGGACTGTGGTGTTCCCTTTTGCCAATCAGGAATGACTTTAGGCGGAATGACATCAGGTTGTCCTCTTAACAATTTAATCCCTGAGTGGAATGATATGTTATATAAAGGTAACTTAAAGGAAGCATATTTAAGGCTTATAATGACTAATAACTTCCCCGAGTTTACAGCGAGGGTATGCCCTGCATTATGCGAAGCTGCTTGTACCCTTGGGCTTAATAATGATTCTGTATCATCTAAAGAAAATGCCCTTTCAATTATAGAAAGCGCCTACGAAAATGGTTTAGCTAAAGCTACTCCTCCTAAAAACAGAACAGATAAAAAAATAGCCATAATTGGTAGTGGACCTTCAGGTCTTGCTGCAGCTGATCAATTAAACAAACGAGGTCATAATATTACCGTATTCGAAAGAAGCAATAGATTAGGAGGCCTTCTTATGAATGGAATTCCTAATATGAAACTTGATAAAAATATAGTAAACAGAAAATTAAAAGTTATGGAAGCTGAGGGCATTACTTTTGTTACTTCAGTAAATGTAGGTAAAAGTAAAAAATCTATTAACACACTTTCTGATTATGATGCCGTGATACTTGCTTGTGGCGCTACTAAGCCTAGGGATATTAATGTCTTAGGTCGTGAAGGTGAAAGCATATATTTCGCGGTAGATTTTTTAACTGATGTTACAGACAAATTAATTTCTGGCAACTTAGATACGAAAAATAACATTATAAAGGATAAGAATGTAATTATAATTGGTGGAGGCGATACTGGAAACGACTGCGTAGGAACCAGTATAAGACTAGGTGCTAAATCAATCGTACAACTCGAAATGATGCCTAGGCCACCCGAAAAAAGATGTGGTGACAATCCTTGGCCAGAATGGCCTAAGGTTTTAAAAACAGATTATGGACAAGAGGAAGCAATAGCAGTTTGGGGGAGTGATCCTAGAGTATTTAATACTACTGTAAAAGAGTTTTTAAGAAATGATCAATCTGTATTAACAGGCGTAAAAACCGTAAGATTAGATAGTAATATGAAACCGCTTGAGGATAGCGAAATAGTATTAGACGCAAATGTAGTTTTAATAGCCGCTGGCTTTTTAGGCCCTGAAGAATATCTTTTAAGAACTCTTGATATTAAGATTTCAAAAGATGATTACAGTACCAATATTTCTAATATATATGCTACCGGAGATATGAGAATAGGACAATCTATTGTAGTCAAAGCAATAGATGAAGGCAGAAAGGTCGCAACTATAGTAGATAAAAACCTTATGGGTTATACTAATCTTTAAACAACAAAAAACACCTTTTGAGAATACAAATCTTAAAAGGTGTTATATATATATATCTTATTTACTGTAATTTCTAAAGAAATACATGAGTTTTTCTAAGGAGCCAAGAAGAACTTCTGTTTCATCTTCATTCAAATGCTCTATTACTGCTTCTACCATTTGTTTATGATAATTCTCATGATGATAGTAAGCATTTTCTCCCGTTTCTGTGAGCTTTACATTTACTACTCTTCTGTCTTTTTCGCTTCTTTCTCTTAATACATAACCTTTTAATACTAGGTTATTCATTGCTATAGTTAATGACCCCACAGTAATACTAAGCTTCTTGGCAATTTTAGTCATACTATTGCCTTCGCCTAAGCCTATAGCTTCAATAACATGCATATCGTTATTACTGATATTTTTAAATTCTTCAGTAATGATTGCATCTCCTTCAAGCTGCCATATTTCGTTAAAAAGTGTTACTAACACTTCATTTATTGTTTTTTGAGCATTCATTTTAAACCTTTCATTAGTTCTCAACACATTATACTCTATGATTCCGAATAAATCAAAGCTTACATATTTGAAAAGCGTTCGTACCTATGTTTCCTAATATCATCTTCCCCATAGCTCTCATAATCCATTAAAAATCTTAAGATTTTTTTCTCCATGACCTTAGTCACTACCTTTATCTTTTCTCTTTTGTAGTTAGTAGGCTCTAGAATAATATCATCAATTATTCCAAGTTCCATAAGATCTTTAGCTGTTAATTTCATCTCTTCTGCAGCTTCTGAAGCTCTACTTCCGTCTTTCCATAATATGCTTGCATACCCTTCAGGTGACAATATAGCATATATGGAGTTTTCCATCATCCATACTTCATCTGACACCGCCATTGCAAGTGCACCGCCGCTTCCAGCTTCACCGATTATTATTGTTAAAATCGGTACACTTAATCCTGACATTTCAAATATATTTCTTGCTATTGCTTCTCCTTGTCCACCTTCTTCAGCTGTAATTCCACAGTACGCACCGGGAGTATCTACAAAACATATTATAGGTCTTCCGAATTTCTCAGCCTGTTTCATTAGTCTTAAGCTCTTTCTGTATCCATGTGGAGATGGCATTCCAAAGTTTCTATCTACATTAGTAATTATATCCGTTCCTTTAGCTTGAGCGATTACTGTAACAGGTTTGCCTTTAAATTTAGCAATTCCACCTACGATAGCTGAATCATCTCCAAAATTTCTATCACCGTGAAATTCCATGAAATCATCAAAAATCTTGTTGATATACTCAGTAGCAACCGGTCTATTCTTATCCCTGGCTAAATTTACGATCTCCCAAGGCGTATTTTTTTCTTTAATCTTTTTAGTAGCTGCTTTATCTTTATGTATCTTTGAATATATCTTATTGGCTTTAGTTCTAACATGTAAACCCAATATTTTACCTATTTCAGTCTTTAATTCTTTTCGCTCTACTATTCTATCTACAAATCCATTTTTTAATTGAAATTCCGCACTTTGGAATCCTTCAGGTAATTTTTGTTTTATTGTACTTTCTATTACTCTTTGACCTGCAAATCCAATTAGTGCACCGGGTTCTGCTAATATTATATCTCCCAAACTAGCAAAACTTGCAGTAACTCCACCAGTAGTAGGATGTGTTAATACCGTTAAATATAAAAGACCTTTTTCGTGGTGTCTTTTAAGAGCAGCTGACGTCTTTGCCATCTGCATCAGAGATACTATTCCCTCTTGCATTCTAGCACCACCTGATGCCGCGAATATTATAACTGGGAGTCTTTCCGCAGTTGCTTTTTCTATCGTTTTGGTAATGTGTTCACCTACATAATATCCCATACTAGCCATCATGAATCTTGAATCCATTACTGCTATAGCTACTTTTCTGTCATCAATTTTAGCAACACCCGATATCACTGCTTCATACAGATCAATCTTTTCTCTTATTTTTTCTAGTTTTTCATCATAGCCTTTACTATTCAATATATTTTTTGTCTTGATTTCAAATTCCCACTCTGCAAAGCTATTATTATCTGTTACGATTTTAATTCTCTCTTTAGCCGAAATAGGCATATGATAGTTGCATTTAGGACATACCAATAAATTATTACCTAATTCTTCCTTAGATATTGTAGAGCCACATTTATCACATTTTACAAAAAGACCGCTAGGAACTTCAGGTTTAGTATTTTCTTTTCCTGTTATTTTCCTTGTATTTGTCTTTTTAAACAAGTTCTTTAAATTCATGTTTCACCTACATTTCGTCTATAAATTTTATAGTGAAGTTTCCATCCTTAAAATTCTTATGATTTACTATTTCATGCTGAAAGTGCGTATTGGTTTTTATACCGTTTATTACAAGCTCTCCAAGAGCACTATCCATCTTTCTTATAGCTTCTTTTCTATCTTTACCATGCACTATTATCTTCGCTATCATAGAATCATAGTACGGGCTAATCTTTATTCCTTGATATATAGCAGAGTCTATTCTAATACCGTTTCCTCCAGGCATATGATATTCCTTTATTTCACCTGGTGATGGTCTGAAATTTTCTTCAGGATCTTCTGCATTTATTCTACACTCTATTGCATGTCCTGTTATTACTATATCTTCTTGCTTTAGGTTCATTTTGTCACCTTCGGCTATCCTTATTTGCTCTTTTATTAAATCTATTCCTGTTACTTCTTCTGTAACTGGATGTTCCACTTGTATCCTAGTATTCATTTCCATAAAATAGAAACTTCCATCTTCATCAAGCAAGAACTCTATAGTACCGGCATTTTCATATTTTGCTGCTTTTGCTCCATTTACTGCTACTTCGCCCATTTTATTTCTCAAACTACTGCTTATTGCAGATGATGGTGCTTCTTCTAATAATTTTTGATGATTCCTCTGAATAGAGCATTCTCTTTCTCCGAGGTGTACTACATTTCCATACTTATCTGCTAATATCTGAAATTCTATGTGCCTTGGATTCTCTATATATTTTTCTATGTACATTCTGTCATCAGAAAATGCCATTTTTGATTCTTTTTTTGCATTACTAAATGCGCCATTAAATTCTGCAGCAGAATTTGCAATTCTCATGCCTTTACCACCACCGCCTAGTACTGCCTTTATAATTACCGGGTATCCTATTTCTCCAGCAATCTTACGTCCTTCTTCTATATCTATTATTGGATCTTTTGAACCTTCAATTACAGGCACTCCTGCATTTTTCATTGTTGTTTTAGCGTTTGATTTATTGCCTAGATTTTCTATTACTTCATAGCTCGGTCCAATAAATGTTATATTACAATCATAGCAAAGCTTTGCAAACTTACTATTTTCAGACAAAAATCCAAAACCAGGATGAATTGCATCTGCACCGCTAATTATAGTTGCACTTATTATTCTTTCCATATTCAAATAACTTTCAGTGGCTGACGCTGGTCCGATACATATTGCTGAATCAGCCAATTGAGTATGAAGAGCCTCTGCATCCGTTTCTGAATATACTGCTACTGTCTCTATTCCCAGTTCTCTACATGCTCTAATTATTCTTACTGCTATTTCGCCTCTGTTTGCTATTAATATTTTTTTAATCATTATCTTTACCCAATATAAACTTAAGCTCGCACTGACATGTTACTTTACCATCAACACTTGCTACTGCCGATCCTATCCCTACAGGTCCTTTTTCTCTAATTATAGTAATTTCAAGCTTTAATAGGTCTCCCGGAATTACTTTTCTTTTAAATTTACATTTTTCTATTCCTGCAAAGTATGCAGTTTTCCCTTTGTTTTCTTCTTTAGAAAGCACAGCTATTGCGCCTACTTGAGCCAATGCTTCAACTATTAGGACGCCCGGCATTATAGGTTCCTCTGGGAAATGCCCCCTAAAATAATCTTCGACGTAACTTACCGCCTTATATCCTGTTGCTGACACTCCAGGTTCATATTCTGTTACATAATCCACCAGTAAAAACGGATGTCTATGTGGAATTATTTCTTTTATCTCTTTGATTCCTAACATGATGCCTCCTAAACTATTTCAAACAGCGGCTGTCCATATTCTACAGGATCGCCGTTTTGTAAATATACTTTGTTTACCGTACCTTCGCATTCACTTTTTATCTCATTCATAAGTTTCATAGCTTCTATAATAGCTACTACATCTCCCTTACCAATTACGTCACCTACTTTAACAAACGGATTTCCGTCTTCAGTGCTTGATGCATAAAAAGTTCCTACTATAGGTGATTTAATGATAGTTCCCTTTGATTCTTCTAAAATCTCTTCGACTTTTTCCGATTCCATTTTTTCTTTAAATATTACAGTTTTAGGTTCGAATTTCATTGATATTTTAGAACCTTCTTCTTCATATTCAAAAGAAACTACATTTAATTTTGAAACTTCTTCAATAAGTTTATATATATTATCTACTTTCATAAGTTATTCCTCATATTTCTTTACCAGAAGGGTTGCGTTGTGTCCGCCAAATCCTAGCGAATTGCTAAGAGCATATTTTATGTCTTTTTTTAATCCACTTCCTATTTGTACGTTAACTTTGCATTCTTCATCTATGTTTTCTGTCCCTACTGTTTGGTGAATATATCCGTCTTCAACAGATTTTACGCATACCACAAATTCAACAGCTCCGGCAGCGCCAAGCATATGACCTGTCATTGACTTTGTCGAATTTACATATAGGTCATCTCTTTCACCAAAGACTGTATTTATTGCTCTTGATTCAAACTTATCATTTAGTTTTGTAGATGTACCGTGTGCGTTTATATATTCTATGTCTTTACTTTCTATTCCAGCCTCTTTGATTGCTATTTCCATTGACTTAGCTGCGCCTGCTCCGTCTTCAGCTGGCGAAGTTATATGATATGCATCAGACGTTGCTCCGTAGCCTACTACTTCAGCATAGATATGTACATTTCTTTTCTTAGCATGCTCTAATTCTTCTAATACGACTATTCCAGAACCTTCACCTAAAACAAAACCTGTTCTATTCTTATCAAATGGAATTGATGCTTTTAGTCTGTCAGAACCCGTAGCTAAAGCTGTCATACTTGTAAATCCTGCTATACCTAGCGGATCTATTGTACTTTCTGCGCCTCCGGCTACTATTACATCTGCATCATCATATTTTATCGCTTTAAATGCGTCTCCTATGCAGTGTGTTCCTGTTGCACAGGCTGTTACTACATTTGTGCATTTCCCTTTTAATCCGAATTTGATGGATACGTTTCCTGCAGCCATATTTGATATCATCATAGGTACAAACAGTGGTTTTACTCTTCCTGGTCCTTTGTTTAGAAGTGTTGAATGCTCTGCTCTCATTCTTTGAAGCGAACCTATGCCTGATCCTACTATACATCCGACTCTATAAGGGTCTTCTTCTTCTTCCATATTTAACTTCGAATCTTCAAAGGCTTCTTTTGCTGCTATAACTGCATACCTTGAAAAATCTTCCATTCGTTTTGCTTCTTTGAAGTCCAAATAGTCTAAAGGATCAAATCCCTTTAGTTCGGCTGCTAATTTTACACTGAATTCTTCTGTGTCAAATTTGGTTATTTTATCTATACCAACTTTGCCTTCTTTAATTCCTGCCCAAAATTCTTCTACATTATTTCCGATTGGAGTTAATGCTCCTAATCCTGTAACTACTACTCTTCTACTCATTATAAACCTCTTATATTACTATTCCGCCATCTATTCTTATCACTTGACCCGTGATATATCCTGACTGCTCACTTGCTAAAAACAGCGCTACATTTGCCACTTCTTCGGCTTTTCCAAACCTACCTAGCGGGATTTGTTTCACTGCTTCTTCTCTAATTTTTTCAGATAGTTTTTCTGTCATTTCTGTTTCTATAAAACCAGGTGCTATTGCATTCACTCTTATGTTTCTTGCTGATAATTCCTTAGCTAATGCTTTAGTCATTCCGATTAATCCTGCTTTTGAAGCCGAATAATTTACCTGCCCCGCGTTCCCTATAATTCCTGATATTGATGCCATGTTTATAATATTACCTGATCTCTTTTTCATCATATATCTTGATGCAAATTTTGAGCAATTAAAAGAACCTTTTAAGTTTATGTCTATTACTTCATCAAAATCTCTTTCTGACATTTTAATAAACAGCCCATCCTTTGTTATTCCTGCGTTATTAACAAGTATATCAATTTTACCAAACTCTTTAATAATTTCTTCTACCATTTCCTTGCAAGACTCAGAATCGGATACATCGGCTTTCTTTAGGATTGCCTTGCCTCCTAAGTATTCTATATATTTTACTGTCTCTTCTGCCTTTTCCTTGTTGCCGTTATAATGTACTATTACAGTTGCTCCATTTTCAGCGAGTTTAATTGCTACTGCTCTCCCTATACCTCCGGAAGCTCCAGTAATTAATGCTACTTTTTCTTTAAGCATTTAATTCACCTCTTAGTTTTTCCAAATCTTCTCTTGTTTCAACGTTATATATTTTAACCCTTTTATCGATTTTTTTAATCATGTTTGTAAGCGTCTTAGATGGCCCAATTTCTATAAATGTATCTACGCCTTCTTCGATCATTAGCTTCACAGAATCTGCCCATCTTACTGGACTTGAAACTTGCTTTTCCAGAAGTTCCCTTACTTCTGATTTATCATTTACTATCTTTGCCGTTACATTAGCTACGTAAGGCACTTTCATATCACAGATATCTACATTATCTAAAGCTTCTCTAAGTTTTTCGCCTGCGGGTATTAACATAGGTGAATGAAAAGGACCAGATACGTTTAGTTCCTTACACATCTTAGCTCCTGATAACTTTAACTTTGTTATTGCTTCTTCCATATGCATTTGTTTACCTGTAATTATTATCTGTGTATCTGTATTGTAGTTTGCTACTGTTATTCCGTCTATTTCACTTACTACTTTTTCTACCTTATCTCCTGTTAATCCGAGAATTGCTGCCATGGTGCCTACTCCTAAAGGAACTGCTTCTTCCATTAGCTTTCCTCTTACAGATACTGCTTTTAATGCATCATAAAATTCTATACCGCCCGATGCATATATTGCACCATATTCTCCTAGGCTTAAACCAGCTGCTAAGTCAGGTTTTATTCCGCTTTTTATCAGTTCATCTGTTATTAACATTTCTATTAATAATATTGCAGGCTGTGTATATTTTGTTTGATTTATAAGTTCGTTTTCTTCAAGTATGATTTCATTAAAATCTATACCTACAGCCAATTTAGCTTTATTTAAGATCTCCAGTGTCAGAAAATCTTTACCCATTCCAACTTTTTGAGCTCCTTGCCCTGGATAGACGAATCCAATTTTAGACATATTTTTGACTCTCCTTAATGGTATGTTTAGCTTCAGCCATTATGCTTAGTATTACATCTTCTACACTCATCTTTGTTTTAATTAAACCTGCTATTTGACCTGCCATTATGCTTCCGGTTTTAACATCACCTTCTACTACTGCTCTTCTAAGTCCACCTTCTGTAAGTCGCTCAAGTTCTTCAAAATTTGTTCCTTCTTGTTCTAGTTTGATGTACTTTAAAGTTTGTGCATTCCTTAATGTTCTTACGGGATGTCCTGTAGTTCTTCCAGTTACTTTAGAATCAATATCCTTCGCTTTTAGAATTGCATTTTTGTAATTTTCATGGACATTTGCTTCATCTGTTGCAACAAAACGTGTTCCTATTTGAACACCTTCTGCTCCTAGCATTAATGTTGCTGCAAGTCCTCTTCCATCTGCTATTCCTCCTGCTGCTACTACGGGTATATCAAATTCGCTTGCAAGCTGAGGAACTAGTACCATAGTTGTTAAATCTCCTATGTGTCCGCCTGCTTCTGTTCCTTCTGCTATTAATCCGTCGCATCCGCTTCTTACCATTCTTTTGGCAAGACCTATTGATGCTACTACAGGCAGTACCTTTATACCGGCTTCCTTCCACATTTTCATGAATCTTTCAGGATTACCAGCGCCTGTTGTTACCATGGCTACGCCTTCTTCTACTACTACCTTTGCTATTTCTTCTGCAGCTGGGTTTAGTAACATGATGTTTACGCCAAATGGTTTATCTGTATTTTCTTTTACTTTTCTTATCTGTTCTCTTACCCAATCAGCAGGTGCAGCTCCTGCACCTATTATTCCAAGCCCGCCTGCCTCTGATACTGCAGATACGAGATGATAATCAGCTACCCATGCCATGCCGCCTTGTATAATTGGATATTCAATTCCCAATAATTCTGTAATCCTTGTCTTCATTTTAAGCTTCTTTCTTACTTTCGATATATTTTATTGCGTCTCCTACCGTACGTATCTTTTCTAAATCTTCTGTAGGTATTTCTACACCAAATTCATCTTCGAAAGACATTACCAATTCAACTAGATCTAGTGAATCAGCTCCTAAATCATCATAAAATTTTGATTCCAATTTAATTTGTTCTGCATCTACTCCAAGTCCTTCTACAATTAATTCCTTCATTTTTTCTAACATTTTCTTATCTCCTTTTTTCTTTAAAATTAACTACCTATATCTCTATATATGATGCTCCCCACGAAAGCCCGCCGCCGAAACCAGCGATGACTAACTTTTGCGCATCTTTAAATTTTCCTGCTCTGTTCATTTCATCAATCAAAAGCGGTATACTCGCCGCTGATGTATTTCCAAATCTTTCAATATTTGTCGGAACCTTATCTGCATCAATTTTTAATCTTTTTACGATGAAATCAATTATTCTTTTATTCGCCTGATGAAGTATAAAGTAATCTATTTCTTCTATATTAACTTTTGCCTTTTCAAGTACCTCGTTTATTACATTTGGTACTTCCTTTGTTGCAAATTTAAATACTTCTTGGCCATCCATCCTAATATATGTGAGTTTCTTCTTTTCTCTTTCCATCCAATCCTTGGGTGTTCTTGATTCAGCTTCAAGTACTTTCCCTCTTTCGCCATCTGTATGCATTATAGATATGACTCTTCCCTCTGTAGCACTAATAACGCATGCTCCTGCTCCGTCTCCGAATATGATGCAATTTGACCTATCTGTAAAATCTGTTATTGCTGATAAGTTTTCTGAACCTATCACTAGTGCGTTTCTAACAGTGCCACACTGAATATATGACTGTACTATCTGGTATGCCATTAAAAAACCTGTGCAGGCGCTATTAATGTCCATACACTGCGCATTCCTTGCTCCTATATGTGCTTGCACATAACATGATACGCTAGGTACTAGTACATCTGGTGTTAAAGTAGCCACTATTATCATATCAATATCCATCGGATCAACTTTACTATCATCCATTGCTTTTACTGCTGACTTTATTGCCATAGATGATGTAGTGTCATCTTCTGTTATGTATCTTGTCTTTATCCCTGTTCTTTCCAATATCCATTCGTCATTGGTATCTACCATTTTAGAAAGGTCTTCATTGGTTAGTACATTATCAGGAACATAGCTTCCTGTTCCTACTATTTTTCCTACCATACGCGTTCTCCATATACTTTGATTATCAAACTAAATAATTTGACTATCAAAGTATAACGCATATGTATAGCCTTGTCAATACTTTTTAGAAGGTGTTTCTAATCCAAAATGTTTTCATCGAAGCTATACAATATGGTTTATCAAAAAGAACAAAAGCGACTATGGTTCATATATATTCTGCAATATCCCTACTAGGTACTACTTATGCCCTTCTAAAAAGTAACCGTGATCCTTAAAAAGCATGATTTAAAGACAAAAACTAAAGGTGAATTATACATAGCAATTTACCCCTTTACACATTTATCATTACATTAAGTTACCTATTTATGGCATCGGATTAAATTCACAGTTTATTTATAAATTTTTACAATTTTTTGTTTAAATTATTGGACATCTACTTTCTCTTATTGTATACTTAATGTATACAATTAATTGAATGGAGGCGAAATTATGTTAAAAAAAGGAATTACATTTTTATTAATACTTTTACTGCTATTCACCTTTAGTGGTTGTGGTAGTGAACAGGCAATTGTAGACGATGCCACTACCGCTTATACTGATACGTATGGCGGTGAAATCATTGACAGCAGAATCGATAAGTATAGCAGCAGCATGTCAGAAAACCACAGTATGATGATTGCGTTAATATTAAACAACAAAGGTATGAGTTACGAACTGGATGACTATGACGATTTATACCTTATCTTCTTGACAGACGAAAACAACGAAGAGCATGCAATTGTATCTGCCGATGGTGAGATACTAGTTCCATAAAAACAAATATTAATAAATACATTAAAAGAGGCATATCATTTTGATATGCCTCTTAGTTTATTTATTATTACCTGCTAATAATTCAGTTAATACTTTTTCTCTACTCTCTTTATCAAGGTTGTTTACTTTATACATTACTAATCTATCATGAATATCTTTTTCATATTCACATTCCAACACAACCCCGTTTACCATTTCAACTTCAATTCTACCTGGAGGATCTAATTCACATTTGACAGTCAAATAATCCCTGTTAATATCATGAACTTCCACTTCTAACCCCTTAGGTTTATTGCATTTATACCTTTTGTTTAAATTTGCCCTTGAACTCATTCTTTTTTCTTCAAAAGTATCCATTCTTCAGTTTCCTTTCTCAACTCAAAGTTTAAAATTATATCACCAGTTAGCTTGTACTACAAGTTGACTGTCACGCAATGACACTTAAATGTAATAAATTGACAATGATTTTTAAAAAGCGGGTACTAAACTCATTACTATTTCATATCTTACTCTCTTTTAAACTCTTTATTTAGACCTCTTTTCATTTTAATTTCAGCCAAACTATTGTTATTAAACATCAAAAGTCAAAAGTCCACCAGCTAAAAGCTGGCGGACTCAGACTGAAGACAAACCAGCAATTAGCAAAAGCTAAAATTGCTGGTTTTATTTTGCTTAGATATCGAACATTTCAGTAAATTAAAGAAATTACGCAAAATTGAACTTGTATCCCCGTTGCTTTTCTCTCTTAATTCCAT
>JAENWG010000024.1 GCA_016650175.1 Peptostreptococcaceae bacterium
AACATTAATGATTCTTTTTCAATCGATACTTTTTCAGTGGCCTCCATAAATGCGAGGGATTTTTTTATATTATATGTATGTAATTGTCTAAGTCTTTTTCCATTTCTACTCTGTGATGAGGTGTATTAATGCCAGGTTGTCCTCCTGTATGAAGGAAAATAACACTGCTTCCTTTAGGGATTTCACCTTTTTTAATCATATCGAGGAGTCCTGCAAAAGCTTTACCAGTATAGCAAGGATCTAATATTATAGCTTCTTTTTTAGCCATATAATACATGGCATCCCTTACTTCTTTTACTGGATTATTATAAGCGCCTCTGTCATAATCAGTTCGAATGTTAAACTCAGGATTTGCGTTTATTCCAAAATAAGAATTAACTGAAGCTAGATATTTTGCAGCATGGGTATCTATTCCGTTAGGATAAGGCATTACTGCTATTCCTAGCAAATCCAATTTGGAGTTTTCGTTTTCAAGACCAACTGCGAGGCCCATGTATGTGCCCATACTTCCTACTGTAGTTACAATTAATGCGTTTTCTATTCCTGAATCTTTAGCTTGACGTGTTAGCTCCATAGAGCATTCGTAGTAGCCTAAAGTTCCTAGTTCGTTAGAACCGCCCAAAGGTATAAAATAGACCGTTTCACCTTCAGATTCATATTTTGCTATGACTTCTTCTGCACACATTTTGAATCTTTCGTTTTGTGAATGCAGTCCATCTTCAGCTTTAAAATATACAGGACAATTCATCATGCCGTCTAGTAGAAGATTAGATGATATTTCTCCAGGATACTTATCCGCAGTAACTATAGCACATTTTAAACCTAATTTAGCTGCGACAGCGGCGGTTAAACGCCCGTGGTTAGTTTGCGCTCCACCTTCTGTGATTAACATTGTTGCGCCTTGGTTTATTGCTTCTTTTGCAAGATACTCTAATTTTCGTAACTTGTTTCCGCCCATGCCTAAACGCAACATATCGTCTCGTTTGATGTATAGGTCGATTCCGAGATCTTCAGAAATATTATCCAAATGATCAAGTGGAGTCGGCAAATGTAGAAACGATATTTTATTTTTTCCTAGTAACATAGTAATACTCCCTTATAGTAAAGTACCGAGATGTCTTAGAGTACGTATAAGCTGAGATGTGTAACTCATTTCATTATCATACCAAGATACAACTCTTACTTCAAATATATTAGTACCGCATTGCTGCGCTAATGTTTGCGTGGAGTCGAAAAGTGAACCATAGTGCATACCGATTACATCACTTGATACTATTTCTTCACTAGTATAACCGAAAGATTCATCAGTAGCTTTTTTCATAGCTTCATTTATTCCTTCTACAGTTACTGAGTCTGTCATGTCTTTAAGTGTTGCATCCAATATAGTTATAGATCCAGATGCTACAGGTACTCTTTGTGCTGAACCAATTAGTTTACCGTCAAGTTCAGGAATTACTAAACCAATAGCTTTAGCAGCGCCTGTGGAAGTAGGTACAATGTTAATTGCAGCGGCTCTTGATCTTCTGAACTTGTTGCCTTTTTGTGGCCCGTCTAGAAGCATTTGGTTTCCTGTATAAGCATGTATAGTAGTCATAAATCCTGTTCTAAATTCTCTATAGTCACTTAGTACTTTTGCCATAGGAGCTAAACAGTTTGTAGTACAAGATGCAGCACTTATTATATTGTCACCTTTTTTAAGAGTTTCATGATTTACACCGTACACGATAGTAGGAAGATCGCTTCCTGCGGGAGCTGATATTAACACCTTTTTTGCACCGGCATCTACATGAGCTTGTGATTTGGCTTTACTAGCATAAAAACCTGTACATTCTAATACTATGTCTATATCTAAATCTTTCCATGGAAGTTTTTTTGCATCAGGTTCTTGATAAATTTTGATTTTTTTATCATCTACGAGTAGATGGTCATCATCACTGTTTACTTCATGACCATGATATCCGCCTTGGACACTATCAAATTTTAATAAATATGCAAGCATTTCAGGTGAGGATAAATCGTTAATTGCTACTATTTCAAATTCCGCATCTTCAAACACTTGCCTAAAAGCTAATCTACCTATTCTTCCGAAACCGTTAATTGCTAATTTTATCATACTAATTTCCTCCTTAGTAAGTTTATATGTCAGTTACGTTAACTTCGTATTCATTTTTGTTAAGGCTATTGTTGACTATAAAATAGAAATTTATCACAGGGTAGTCAACAGATAATCTCTCTTTATTTCTTCCAGCATTACCTACTGCATTTGACATGCATTGATTGTTAGAAAATATTTCAACATCTATGAAATTGTTGTTTTGAGTATTTAATTTTTCTTCCAGCTTAGTAGTAATAATGTCATATGCTATGTCGCCTTCGACAAGTTGCCTGAATGCAGGATGAAATGTACCTACTGCTATATCACCGTTTTCTTTTATTATATCACTACTTTTAAGACCGACTCTAATTATATTTATACCAGCGACGTCTATTATTTTGTACATTTCTTTAGTTCTGAAAATTGATTCTTCTAAGTCTATAGGCTTGAACGTCTTGTTCAAATAATCTTCATATAACTGGGTATCCTTAATTACAACAAGAGGATAAAGTCTTGCTAAATCTGGAGCTATCTTAGCAGTTTCTTTAGCTGAATATATACATTTTTCTAAGGAATCTTCTGGCAAACCTATCATTAATTGTATACCCAGTTCAAAACCATAAGATTTAATAAGCTCACAAGAACTATATACTATATCGTGTTTATAACCTCTGTTAGATAATTCTAAGACTTCATCATCAAATGATTGTACACCTAATTCTATTACATCTACACTATAGTTTTTTAAATTAATAAGTATTTTATCATTTATATAATCGGGCCGTGTAGATAAATGAAGCTTTTGGACTATACCTTTATCCTTATACCTTTTAGCTACTTCTAAAAACTCACACTGTTTTTCTAAAGGGATTCCAGTGAAGCTTCCTCCAAAAAATGCGATTTCTATAGTATCTAAATTCATTTTAGTTAAAGTTGATAACCATTCTTCTATGGTATTTTCGATTTCCTTGGCATTTAATGGAGCAGAATGCGCGGTGATTTTATTTTGATTACAAAAGGTACAATCAAAGGGGCAACCTTCGTGAGTTACAAAAATTGGAATGATTGCGTGTTTTTTCACTGTACTCTCCCTTCTTCAATAATCGTACCTATATCCACTAAAGGATAATCGTTGAACCATACACACTTAAGACCTCTGGATTCAATATATGCTTTGATCTTAAGAGCATCAGGATGTTCGTTAAGATCACCGTTGAAAATTATTTCATCGCCCAATCTTCCGCTAGCACCACCTAGAAAACCAACACGCATACCAGGCAATGTTACGTGACCTGGGTTGATTTGAAGTATAGTAGGTGAATTAGGGAAATAATCTGTATATATCTTTCTTGAAATTCCTCTGTCATAGGTAATTATATTTTCTTCATTAACAACGATTATACTGCATTTTGCATAACCTTGTGGTATATCAATCAAGTGCAATCTTAATTTTTTAGCTGCTGAGATTATTTTGCCATCTGTATAACGTAAACAGTGTATAAGATATTTCCCAGTTGCCGCGGCGTTATAAACTACATCGTTAGGATATTTAGGTCCCAATGAAAATTTAAAATCCTCATATGGAGTTTTAGAACCCATTAAGAATTTAAATTCGTCGGAATAGATAATTGGAGAGTCTGACTTACATCCCATTTTGCACATAAAGATATCAGGATGAGATGATATTGCCCTTAAAACATAATTGTTTTCAGGTATCTCTATAATCCTGTGTCCTTTGTCTCTTATGTACTTTTTAGTACAGTCGTGTGCGAGTTCCGAGATGTATACAAGTGACATGTTTGTCTCCTAACTATATAAATTAATTATAGCATTTATACTTGTAATTAACAATAAATTTAGGTAAAATAAAAAACGATGGGAGACACTTCCATCGTTTAAAGTTTCTTTGTGCATTTAACGTATACACGTGTGGGGACGGGTGAGTTTTATTGTGCTGCTTTAACAGCGTTGAATCTTTTTGTTAGTCTTGAAATCTTTCTAGAAGCAGTATTTTTATGCATAGTACCTTTTGCTGCAGCTTGATCTACTTTAACTTCTAAAGCTTGAAGCTTTTCGCCAGCTAGTTCTACGTCATTGTTTTCAATTGCTAAATCAAATTCTTTTGTTAAGTCCTTGATACGATTGTTAACTCTCTTGTTTCTAGCAGTCTTCTTGTCTAAAACTTTGATTCTTTTTTTTGCCGATTTAATATTTGCCATTTGTTTCACCCCACTTTGTTTTTTTATAGTATTAATTCGCATAGCGATTATATAACATACATATAGTTATTGCAAGGGGTTTTACTAATTTTGTTGAAAAGCTAGTCGATATGGTATAGAATGTATTGACCATAAGAATAAGAGGTATAGAATGGATTATTTGAATTATATTAGGAATTTTAGCATTATTGCACATATAGATCATGGAAAATCAACTTTAGCGGATAGATTGATTGAAAATACGGGGCTTGTAAGTCATCGTGACATGAAAGAGCAATTACTAGATAACATGGATTTAGAGCGCGAACGAGGTATTACAATTAAACTTCAGGCAACTAGGCTGGTTTACAAAGCTAAAGATGGTCAGGAGTATATTTTAAACCTTATTGACACACCAGGACATGTAGATTTTACATATGAAGTTTCAAGAAGCCTTGCTGCTTGCGAAGGCGCTATTTTGGTTGTCGATGCAACTCAAGGAGTTGAAGCGCAAACGCTTGCAAATGTATATCTAGCTTTGGATGAAGAATTAGAAATTCTTCCTGTATTAAACAAGATAGATTTACCAAGTGCAAGACCAGATGAAATAAAAGAAGAAATAGAAGAAATGATTGGAATTGACACTGAAGGAGCTCCACTTGTATCTGCGAAGGCAGGAATTGGTATAGATGATTTACTGGAAAAAATAGTAAAAACATTCCCTGCGCCTAAAGGAGATCCTGATGGAAAGTTAAAAGCCTTAATATTTGATGCTTTGTATGATAACTATAAAGGTGTAATTATATATACCAGAATATTTAACGGAACTGTCAAAAAAGGCGATATGATAAGACTAATGAATACGAAAAAAGAATATGAAGTTATAGAAGTTGGTGTATGTATTCCAGCTATTGTTCCAGTTGATAAATTAAGGGCTGGGGAAGTAGGATATATATGTGCAAGTATCAAAAAAGTGGCAGATGCTAGAGTTGGTGATACTATAACATTAGCAAACAATCCTACAGAAACGCCTCTAAAGGGATACAAGAAGGCGCAATCAATGGTGTATTGCGGTATTTATGCTGCTGAAGGTGAAAAAGAAGAAAACGTTAAAGATGCTTTAGAAAAACTACAGGTTAATGACGCGGCATTTAATTTTGAACCGGAAACATCTACAGCTTTAGGATATGGTTACAGATGTGGATTTTTAGGACTTCTACACATGGAAATTATCGTAGAAAGACTAGAAAGAGAGTTTGACCTAGGAGTTATTACTACATCCCCTAGCGTAATATATAAGGTACATACTAAGGATGGCAAAGAGCTTATGATTCAAAATCCAAGTAACATGCCGGATACTGTAGATATAGAATATATTGAAGAGCCTATAGTAAAGGCTGATATTATGATACCTAAAGATTATGTAGGTATTATTATGGAGCTGTGTCAAGATAGAAGAGGTAACTTAATTCATATGGAATACATAACTGAAACTAGAGTGCAGCTTCACTATGAAATGCCTCTTAATGAAGTTATATATGATTTCTTTGATGCGCTTAAATCAAAAACTAGAGGGTACGGATCTCTTGATTATGAGTTTATAAGATATGAAAAATCCAATGTTGTTAAAATGGATATTTTGTTAAATAAAGAACTGATTGATGCTTTTAGCATGATGGTGCATGAGTCAAAGGCATATAATAGAGGAAAGTTCGTATGCGAAAAACTCAAGGATATAATTCCGATGCAGCAGTTTGAAATTCCGATACAGGCATCTATTGGTCAGAAGATTATATCAAGAGAAACTGTCAGAGCATACAGAAAAGATGTAATTGCCAAATGCTATGGCGGTGATATTTCAAGAAAGAAAAAGCTTTTATCGAAGCAGAAAAAAGGTAAGAAGCGTATGCGTCAATTTGGTAAAGTGGAAGTGCCACAAGAAGCATTTACTGCTGTTCTTAAATTTGATGATAATAAATAGGAGAAATATGAATAAGTTAGGAATATACATTCATATACCGTTTTGTGTAAAAAAGTGCAATTATTGCGCTTTTTTGTCTTTTAAAATGAATGATGATTTAAAGAGAAGATATATTGATGCCTTGAAACTAGAGATAAAAGAAAGAGCGGATTCTAAGTATTTAGTAGATACGATTTTTTTCGGAGGAGGAACGCCTTCTTTGCTAAAACCTAGTGAAATAGCTGAGATTTTAAATGAAATAACCGGTAATTTTAACATATCTAAAGATGTGGAAATTACTATGGAAGCAAATCCGGACACTTTAAATGAAAAAAATCTAAAAGGATATAGAAATGCCGGAATAAATAGGCTGAGCATGGGTGTACAAAGTTTAGATGAAAGTCTGTTAAGCGTTATGGGAAGGATACATAACGCAGATGATGTATATAGAGAATATGCTTTGGCAAGGGAAGCTGGGTTCGACAACATAAACCTTGATATTATTTTTGCAGTACCTGCAAGTAGCCTGGAAACGACTATGGATACTTTGGAAAAAATAATTAAATTAAATCCTGAACACATATCATATTACAGTTTGCAGTTAGAAGAGGGCACTTCGTTTTTTAAAGATTTTAAAGATGGAAAACTGGATGAAATACCTGATGATATAGATAGAGATATGTACCATAGGGGAAGCAATTTATTACAGAAAAATAATTACTCTAGGTATGAAATATCAAACTTTTCTAAGAAAGGCTATGAGTGCAAACATAATCTCAAATATTGGAACATGGATGAGTACTTAGGTTTGGGTCTTGGCTCAAGTTCTTACATAGGAGGAGTTAGGTTAAAAAATACTGATGATATAAATGAATACATCAATAACAAATACATATCGGAAAGACATAAGAATACAAGGTATGATGATATTTCTGAAGCTGTTTTTACAGGGCTTAGAAAAGCTGAAGGTGTTTCAATGAAAGAAATTCTGGGAAGCAAGGAAGAGTTTTGGGAATATTATAAGGATTCCAAGGAGGAAATTGATTCTTTTATTAGCGAAGGGTATTTACTAATAAAGGATGATAGATTAATACTAACTGATAAAGGAATCGATATTAGTAATAAGATTATGGTTTGTTTTGTATAAATAAAATAGCGAGGGAGAATTAATATTCTCGCCTCGCTTTATTCTTATCCGAAGTATCTATTTAATAGACCTGCAAAAGCTTTTCCGTGTCTTGCTTCATCTCTTGCCATTTCATGAACTGTGTCATGAATAGCATCTAGATTAGCTTTCTTTGCTCTTGTAGCTAAATCGACTTTTCCAAGTGTTGCGCCGTTTTCAGCAGCAACTCTTAATTCTAGATTTTTCTTTGTACTATCTGTAAGCACTTCTCCAAGAAGTTCAGCAAATTTTGATGCATGTACTGCTTCTTCCATAGCTGCCTGTTCATAGTACATTCCTATTTCAGGATATCCTTCTCTATGTGCAACTCTACCCATTGCTAGGTACATTCCTACTTCTGTGCACTCAGCTGCGAAGTTTGCTCTTAAATCGTTCATAATGTCTTCGCTTGATCCTTGTGCTACGCCTAGTACGTGTTCTGCTGCCCATACCATTTCGTCTGATTGTTTGGTAAACTTTTCGGGACCTACGCCGCATACAGGACATTTTTCAGGAGGGTTTGGACCTTCATGAACATACCCGCATACACTGCATACCCATTTTATAGGTGCTTCTTCAGCCTCAGCCTCTTCAGCTTTTGCTTCCTTTTTTTCTTCAAATTTATCTGGACCTACTCCACATACAGGACATTTTTCAGGAGGTGTTGGACCCTCGTGAACATAACCACATACTTTACATACCCATTTACTCATAATTTGTTACTCCTCTCGCTTTTCGCTTAATGTTTAAGTTTTAATTTTTCTAAACAATCAGGACATAGTCCGTAATAGCTAGAAATACAATCTTGGATTTCACCTTTGAAACCCTCTTGGCCTGTAGCTAAGAGTCTATTCTTATCTACATCTAAATCTAATACAGCAAAACAGTTTGTGCAAAAGAAATGTGGATGTTGATTTGGAATAGGATCATATCTGTCCGGTCCAAAAGGAGATCTCACTATTAGAATTTTGTTTAGTGATGCTAATTGGTTTAAATTCCGATATACTGTTCCCATACTGATATTCGGCAACTCTTCTTTCAATTCTTGATAAAGTGTTTCCGCAGTAGGATGATCAGTACGGTCGGACAAACGTTCAATTATGGCATCACGCTGTTTACTGTGTTTGATCATTTCTCCTCCTTACTAATAATAGTAACGATTACTATTATTATAATAACACTTAAAAAATATATGTCAATACTTTTAAAACATTTTTACAAATTAATTTTTTATGGTAGAATATATATTAATAAGGAGAATATAATTATGGATAAATATATTTTAGCATTAGATCAAGGAACCACAACTTCAAGATGCATTATTTATGACCACAACAGTAATATAGTAGGTTCTGCACAAAAAGAATTTAGGCAGTACTTTCCAAAAGACGGATGGGTGGAGCATGATGCCATTGAGATATGGTCTACACAAATGTCAGTAGCACAAGAAGCTATGCTTAATGCGAACTTGACTTATGGTGAGATAGCAGCCATAGGCATAACAAACCAAAGGGAAACTACTATAGTGTGGGATAAAAAAACAGGGAAACCTATATATAACGCTATAGTATGGCAGTGTAGAAGGACAGCGGGATATTGTGAAGATCTAAAAAAACAAGGATATAGTGAATTTATAAGAGAGAAAACGGGTCTTTTAATAGATGGATATTTTAGTGGTACTAAAATTAAATGGATACTCGATAATGTAGAAGGTGCTAGAGAAAAAGCAGAAGCAGGAGAACTTTTATTTGGTACTGTGGAATCGTGGCTGATTTGGAAGATGACTGACGGAAAAGTACATGTTACGGACTATTCAAACGCATCTAGAACTATGTTGTTTAATATAAAGGAATTAAAGTGGGACGATGAAATACTTGAACTTTTAGATATTCCAAAAGCAATGTTACCGACACCAGTGGAATGTTCAAAGGTATACGGATATACTATGTCAACATTGTTTGGTGGGCCAATTCCAATAGCGGGTTCTGCTGGAGACCAGCAAGCTGCACTGTTTGGAGAGACCTGTTTTGATAAGGGAAGTGCTAAGAGTACATATGGAACTGGTAATTTTCTACTTCTAAATACAGGAGAAGATATAATCTATTCTCAAAATGGACTTTTAACTACTATAGCATGGGGAATAAACGGTAAAATTACATACGCTTTAGAGGGATCTGTGTTTATATGTGGAGCTGCGATTCAGTGGATAAGAGATGAACTTTATTTATTAAAGAATGCTCCTGATTCTGAGAAAATGGCATTTTCTGTTAAAGATACTGCAGGAGTATATATTGTACCGGCCTTTGTTGGTTTGGGTGCGCCTCATTGGGAGCCATATGCCAGAGGGGCAATATTTGGGATTACTAGGGGAGCAAATAAGAACCATCTAGTAAGGGCTACTTTAGAATCAATAGCATATCAAAGTGATGATTTGATTAAAGCTATGGAAGCTGACCTGGGCAAGAAGATTACAGAGCTTAGAGTTGATGGAGGTGCATGCAATAATAACTTCTTAATGCAATTTCAATCTGATATTTCTGATATGAAGGTTATTAGACCTAAAAATATTGAATCTACATCTCTTGGCGCGGCGTACTTGGCAGGACTTGGTGTAGGATATTTTAAAGATTGTGATGATATCAAAGCATCGGCTAAAGAGGATAAAACATTTGTAGCTGACATGAAAGAAGAAAAGAGAATAGAGCTCATTAAAGGTTGGAAAAGAGCTGTTAAGGCTACTATTAATTATTGCTTTTAATTAATACCATTCTGAGGTATAGTTATAAGACAAGTTTATAAATTTAGACGGAGGTATTATGATATTAAATATAAAAGATATTAACTATAATAATAAAATGTTGATAGCGGTATATGCAGATGGCAACTTTTTATTTAGAGAATTATTTGAAAGTGATGCGGATATGGGAAAAGAAAAAAGTCCCTCACTTAAAATTGATTTGCCTAAATGTAAGACGGTAAAACTTATTTGTTCAAAGAAAAAGGAAAGCTTAATTACTGGTCCTAGATATTTGGAATATTTTATATCCACTATCTTTACGCTGATTAACATATTTATGCCTAAACTATTTACCGATCAGTATTTCATGAATTACTTTATAAGTAAAAAAACCGAAATAACTCTTTCGGGAAATTTCTATGGTGACAAGGAGTTAGATTTGCGTTTTAGTCAATTTACATATCTTAATCCGTATTTAAATCTAGAAACAGAAAATGAAGATATTAAGATAACATACGATTATGACAAACGCGAAGATGAAATTGAAGACAGCTGGAATGAATACAGAAAAATGCTTCTTAAATATCTTCTTATTACGATAGTATTAGGCGCTATATTAATAATAGATACGTTTGGTCCATCAAGAATTGGTTATGTAGGATTCTTTGGAATGTTAATTATACCTCTAGGGGTTATTCAATATTTCAAATTATACATAATAGGGATTCGCCAAAAAAATGAATACAAAGAAATAATATTAAACGCTGAAAGGGGTGAGAAGTAATGCTAATTAAACTTGACGGTATGGATTTAGAATCCACAAAATACTATGACTGTTACGAAGATGGCTCACTTCTAGCTACTGGCGTTGTGAGTACAAAAGGAATGACTAATATTGAGATAGAGCTTGATAATGAAGATCATATAATATCATTAGAATTAGCGAAGGCATCTGACAAAAAAGAAAATGAAGCGATGTCTAGCATATTATGGAGTTTAATTACATTTTTCTCATCAGATATTCGTCATAACTACTTTACCATTTATCATTGTGTACATGAGTCGATAAAGATTGAAGGCAATAATCTTAGTGATAGAGTTATAAACTTAAAAGTGGAAGTACCTAACCAGGACAAACTCTATTATTCAATTGAAAAAGATTTTATGGAAGAATCCATTGATATTGTACGTGAAAGTGACATTAACCCGGATTACATGAAGAGAACCTATGATAGATATAAGAGCTTGTCATTGTCAATTGCGATAGTGCTTATTTTAATAGGAGCGGTTCTTCTGTTTACATCAAATAGAGAAATTGATCTTTATAGAACTATGGCAATCGGAACATATATTGCTGTATGCGGAGCAGTTGGTTATATACGAAGAAGTAAAACAGCTAAAAAGCAATATGAAAAGTATCATTAAAAGATACAAATAGAATAACAAAAAATAAAAGAACCTGTAACTATTTAACATCAATAGTTACAGGTTCTTTTTAATTAGCAACAATCAACATATAAATATAGCAATTATAATACCTAGGATTGCTCCAACAAAGACTTGGATTGGAGTATGTCCAATAAATTCTTTTAGTTTATCTTCTGGACAAATATTTTTGTCTTCCAAACGTGCAAACATTTCCATTAAACCATTTAACATTTCTGCGTGATTTCCGGCTTCTCTACGTACGCCTATAGCATCGTACATAACAACAAAGGCGAAAATCAAAGCAAGCGCGAATTGAAAACTGTCAGCACCATATTCGATAAAAGAGGCTGTAGTAAGTGCACATACCGTTGCAGAATGCGCACTTGGCATTCCACCGCTTCCAACGAGACGTTCCATGACGAATTTTCCGGATATTATTAAGTGAATAATTGTTTTGATAAGTTGAGCGAGGGCCCAGCCGGTAAATGCGGCTACGAGGACTTTGTTAATAAGTAATAAATCTAAAGTGTTCATTTTGTTCCTTTCATTTTGAAAATAATTTATCTTTAGTATACTCTTTGTATGGTTAATTTACTATCATAGATACGGTCTTAAAAAAAGTAATTAATGAGTTATCTATAATTAATAAACCTAATATTCAATGATAAAAGATTAGATTGACGCTGACTTGAGTCACTAAAAAGGGGTCTTGTTAGCGCTTATAACACTATTGCTTGGTACTGTAATAAACAACCTCTTTATTGTAAAACTTAACACCTGTTATTAATTGAAAGTATGAATATATAAGAGTAGTATTAGGACATGTGACAGAAAAGGGGAACCAAAAATGAAAAAAATAATAAAATCGCTAATAGGAGTCGGAACTTACGTTTATATTTCGCCAATATTAAATGCAAACAAAGAAGCCTGTGAACTTGAAATAATAGCAAATCAAGAATTAATAAACGAATATGACGAAACTATAGAACTAACAACAATTGAAAATGACGAATTACATCAAATGCTAAGTCTAGGATACAACAATGTAACTGATAACAATATTGAAGAATTAGAAGCTAACAAAAATATGGCTAAAATAATTGATATAGTTGCAAATGAAATATATCCAAGCATTAAAGATAATGAAGGCGGACTGAATAGTGTAACTTGTAGAGACTGTGGTGACGGGAATCCTTTATTAGAATATCAAGATAGATATGAAGACACTAATTATTCACCAGATGGCGGTTTTTATTATGCAACTTTAGACGAAGAATTTAATATAGTATATTATAAAATTGATGAAGAATATTTAGAAGCAATACTTAATATAACTGAAAATCCTGAATATCTCCAACAAGTTAAAGCTAACTCAAGAAGTCTCGAATATGTAACTTGTTATAGCGATAACCAAGCAACATGCCCATCCCCCAGCGTACAAGGAATTGCGGGACCAGCAGTTGACACGTATAATGAATGGTTTAATGGTGATTACCAAGCTTATTTTACTGAACACAAATTATGCATACGATATGAGTATCTAATATGTACTTCTAGTATAGTTTTCGATGAAGACATATTTTATAAAGCAGATGGAAGTAAGTATGAAACTGAAAATACTGGAGAAAGCATAATGGCATTTGAAGCTTCTTACGAAACCAGAAGATACACAGGAACCGAAGATGAAATGGTGTCTGTTATTGCAAAAGAAGGAGAAATTAAAAACACGGTAATGTATATTGCAAGTTCATGGTATATGGGTTTAATAGATGTTCCGTGTCCAAGTTATTTAAAAAATTTAAAAAAAAAGAGTCGTATGGTGCGATCCAAAAAGTTTGACTTTCAATCGTAGCAGTATTGTTGAACACGGGGAAGGAGGCAGCAGATGGAGTTTGGATGGATCAATATATTTGGTGGAGGCATAGTAACTGTAATGCTTATACCAAATATATTATATGTTTTGAAGAACAAAGATACAGAAAACAAATGCACAAATAAAGTGATGAATATCATAGAGCAGATTGGACGTTAGGTATGCATAGTGCTGATGTGGTTGCCGCTACTTGTATGGAAGTTCGGTTTCTCAAGTGTAGAAGTGATGCTTATATATTTTATCGGAAACAACTTGCTTATAACAGTATATTTGATTATTTGGGTTCCATATCTTAAAAGAAAGACTATGATTAAAGGAATAATCTTGGCGGTAATTCCAACATGTATTTTTATGTTAAGTGGTTTGATGTTGAGACATTGGCTCCTTGGTGTTGCAACGATTGTATTCGGTAGTGGACATATTTATGTTACATACAGAAATCACTTACAACATCGCTGATTAGGGGGCAAAGCAAGAGATGTTAGATGTAAACAAAGAAAAAGCTTATAGAAATTAACATTTCTATAAGCTTTTTTTATTTAGTTTAGCAATATGGATAAGTATGTTTATTCTGCTAAAAATTTTAAATGGTAAATAGCTTGACAAGTAAACTTGGCGAATGGTATAATCATATTGCAAAGTAAACTTGGCGAGGTGAAAAATGAAAAAAGAAGATGTTTTGAAAAAGTATAGACAAGAAAACGAAGATGAAGGACAAACGCATATAAATACACAGGCTGATTTATATGGGTTTTATGGAATTAGCTTTTTAGCCTTATTATTAATGGTGTATCAAGCCATTAAGGAGTTACCTTTTGGAGATGTACCAGCTTTACTATTTACTTTCCTATCGATTGGAGCGTTTTTCCGCTATAAAGCGGCGCAAGAGAAACCTTTTCTTTGGATGAGTATGTTTACGGGACTGATGTGTTTGGGCTTTCTCGTATGGTACGTGATTCAAACATGGTAAGTGGTAAAAGAAGTATAAGAATAGAAGCAGATGAGCTGATTCTCCAAAATCATCTAAATAAAATAAGAACTGATAAAAATCTATCGCAACGAGAACTGGCTGAAGTAGTTGGTGTTTCTCGAAATACAATTAGCTCGATTGAAAGGGGCGAATTCAATCCAACAGCGAAACTGGCTTTAATTTTATGTATTGCTTTGGATAAAAAGTTTGAAGAAGTATTTTACTTTGATTAAGATCAAAAAAGTATTAAATTGTTATCAGTTTGTTTTAATCTCAATTATGGCAAACTAAGAAAAAGGCGGAAGTTAATATAAAGTGTTGATTCCATTCGAGATGTTAAACAATTTAATGTCCTGAAAACATATTTAAAGTGTTTTTGGTAGAGAAACTTCTTATGGCTTCGCTTCTGTGATACGGGATCATTTAGTGCTTACGAGTTTTCAAGTTTAGAATATTACTCATATATAGCAGATAAATCTAGTGTCATTAGTCAAACTTTTTGTAAAACAAATAGAAGATAAAAGTTGCAATTATTTTGTTGCAATTATTTTGTTGCAGTTGATGTTTCGGTGAGCAGTGGGAAACCCTTTATTGAACCAGTAGAAAAAACCCAAGATTATATGGGCAATTCAATTATTTCAGTTGAATTAGAAATAGAAAATCTATAAATGATAATATATACTTATCTATCTTTGTGATATAATATATAAATCACTAAACTAATATAATTCTTAAGGGTAAGTAAGAATGAATAAAATCTCAAAATATGGTCTTATGATAGCTCTGGCTTTGTTCATAAAAGACTTACTGATGAAATTCATTATTATTTTCAAACTTTCAATAAAGTTGGCAAAAATGATGTTTATATTCCATTAGAAAATAAAGCTGCTTATATTGCAGAATGCAAAGTGTGGCACGGAAAGGGAATGCTTAAATTCTGGCCAGTTTCTTTAGAAGTACAAATATCGTGAAAAAAAACATACTTAAAGCAGAATAGTAATGAAGCTGTTCTTGAATTAATTGATAAATTGAATATGGAAAGTAAGTTGAGTTTTGGATCTTGTGTTGCTTAGCATGTAACTAAATCAAATTGAAAGCTCTGATAATCAGGAATTATTTTTTTGAAAATATAAACATTTAATGTTACGAAGAACTGTAAATTAAAGAGTAATAATATGGAAAGGGGGAAAAATTATGAAAAAGAAAAGTTTATACTTAATCATTCTTATTAGTATGTTGTTTGGCTTGGTTGCTTGTGCGTCAACAAATTTAGCAAAAGTTTCAAATGAACCAGCAGACCTTGTGGGGGAGTGGGAACAAGTAAATAGTAATTCAGAAGATAGTTGGCAGGAAGCTACTATCCAAGGAGAAACAATTACTATATACTGGGTTTCTGATAGTGGTGCCACTAAATCTTTATATTGGGCAGGAACATATGTTGCACCAACAACAACAGATGAACCTTATTCTTGGGATTCTGAAAATGATCATAGTCAAACCGACTCTTCTCTACTTGCTTCTGGAGATGACACTAAAACAATAACTTATGAAAATGGTCAGCTCAGTTACTCTGAAAGTGATTTTGGAACAACAACTACTGTTCGTCTCGAAATACAAAAATAAGTTTTTTAACATAAATAATAGCTATTATTTCTAGCCATACTAATGCCTAAAGGTGTTACTAAAGTAATAAAAAAAATCAAGTATATTATGGGTGTAGGTAAAGGTGAAAATAAGGTAAGTATTAAGTAAATTATTAATTATAGAGATGTAATCTAGAATATCTGTTAAATAGTGTTTACTTACAAATGAGTTCAAATACACCTATGACATGATCTTGTTTTGCCAATGAACATAAATAAGTGAATGAGAACGAATATTAAAACTGTATTATCATAGCTAATAACTGGAAAACTTTGGTTGTATAATTTTTGGTGTTGGTGATGAAATTAGGTTTTCATCGTCAACATCGTTTTTTTTAAAAAAACGAAGACATGAGGTCCTTTTTCCTTTAGAATTAAAGTGTAAAGCCAAAATAATAGGAGGAACCTCATGTCCACATCTAATTTTATAACAGAACTATTACAATTGAAAGACCCAAATATCGAATTTTCTAAAAACATTAGCAAAATTAAAAAGAAAAACATCACATACAACCTTATCAGCGCAAAGCTTTCATATACTCCTCAGTATTGTCCTATATGTGGCTGCGTAAACGAAGATTACTCCATAATCAAATATGGAACTAAACCAAGCGACATAAAATTGCTCCCATGTAATGGGATTCCAACCCTTCTTCGTCTTAAGAAACAGCGGTTTTTCTTTAAAGAATGTGCTCATTCCTTTTTAGCTACTTCTGATATAGTAGAACCCAATTGCTATATATCCAAACAAGTAAAGCTTAAGATTCTCTCATATTTAAGTTTGAAATTAAGTCAAAAAGATATAGCTTTCATGACATATGTCTCACACTCTACCATATCTCGAGCCGTTGATAGCAAATATACTGCGTTTTCGCCTAGCTTTGATTATCTGCCTAAGCACTTGATGTTTGATGAATTTAAGTCTACCAAAGATGCAAAAGGTTCTATGAGTTTCATCTTTGCCGATTGTGAAACCTATGAAATTATTGATATAGCAGAAAATAGGCAGTTACGCTTCTTAAAGCATTACTTTTCAAGGTATAGCACAACTGCTAGAGAACACGTAGAAACCATTTGCATAGACATGTATGCTCCGTATATGTCTATCATAAAAGACATGTTTCCTAATGCCGAAATAGTGATGGACAGATTTCATATAGTGCAACTTTTAACTAGAGCTTTTAATAAAACCAGAGTTAAAGCAATGGCAAATTTTCCGAAGCAGTCAATGGAATACAAACGGCTAAAGCGTTATTGGTGTTTATTTCTAAAAAATGAAACGAAATTGAATAGAACTGATTTTAAACATTATACTCATTTTAGCCACTGGATATCAGAGCAAACTCTTGTAAAAACAAGTATCGCTGTTGATCCTATGCTAGCGACTACATATGATGCACTACAGATACTGCTCTATGACATAAAAACTAAAAACACTGTCAAGTTAAAGAAGGATTTAAATGCACGCTTAGGCGAAAACATCAGTGATTATATGAACACAGCAATTTCAAGTCTACTAAAACATGGGGAATATGTAGAAAACGCTCTCAAATACGAATATTCTAACGGTACAATTGAAGGTTTAAACAATTACATAAAAGTTATTAAACGGGTTGCATTTGGATACAAAAGCTTTTTCCACTTTAGAAACAGAATATTAATATCCAGGAATCTAATTAAACCAATATCATAACTACCGGCTCAACCGGTAGTTTGTTCTGTCCCTAGAAGGGACTATTACCTGCCTCACCTCAAGGTGCATTGAATTATTCGCCAACCGCACCAACTTTTCGGCCAACCCTAAAGGGCTATTTCTTTATTTTTCTCCAGTGAACGGGTCTAAATATTCTTTAATAGATATTTGATCATCAGCGATATCCTCCTGAAGTTGTGTTTTTATATACTCTTGAATCTTTTGTGTGTTCTTTCCTACAGTGTCAACATAATAACCTCTGCACCAGAAATGCCTATTGCCATATTTATACTTTAAATTAGCATGGCGGTCAAAAATCATCAAGGAACTTTTACCTTTGAGATATCTCACAATTTGAGACACACTGTACTTTGGTGGTATTTCGACCAACATGTGTACATAGTCTGGACAACATTCTGCTTCCAGAATTACGATCCCTTTTCTTGCACAAAGCAATCTTAGGATATTTCCTATGTCTTTCTTTAACCTTCCATAAATTACTACCCTTCTATACTTGGGTGCAAATACTATGTGGTACTTACAATTCCACTTTGTATGTGCTAAACTGTTATTGTCTTTCATAGACTTCCTCCTTGTTTGATAATTACGGTTGGCGAACCTTAATCATCATAGCACGGGGGAATTTTTTTTGCCAACAGCTCAAGCAACTTAATCCACACCGGTATAACCTGTGGTGTTTTGTTCCTCGCTATTTCGCTCGGAACCGCTACTAAAGTAATACAATAAAAATACCAGGCATCATAATCTGATACCTGGCATAAGAAACTAGCACTTTTTTTCTTCACCAACACCATTTGACAAAGAACCATAATGGTTGTTACAAATTTAAAACCGGAATAGGCAAGCTCCCGATATTCTCACATTCTGAAGGATGCATAAGGTAGAGAACTTTATCCACCGTTGCAATCTCAACATCACTTAAGTCTATGCCTGTCCCGTTAGTATTAGAGTGGTCTGGTTACCCCCATATACCTACCATACACCAAAGAATAAATCCTATTCCTAGAATCATAATCCCTTGAGATATGGTAGTAATCGGAAAGAATTTACCCCATAGTAATTTCTTTCTATTCATAACGCTTTCTGCTTCTAAACAATATAGCATCACCCAAAATTAATCCGCCACAAATAAGACCTAGAATCATTACGTACATAAACGGTCCATCTCCTGTTACAGGTGACTCTTCTTCAGGTGTTACTGGGGTAACTGGTGCTACTTCACAAATCCCATTTGTGATTGTATTAGTATCTAAAGTAACCGCACCATTTCTTGCTAATAGTTGTCCTTGTATCGTTGCATTGGTTTTAGCTGTTATAGATTGCATCGCAAAGATATGCCCTACAAAATTGGAACCTACTTCTAAAACAGCTGAGCTACCTACTTGCCAAAAGGTTCTACAATACCTTGCATCACCTATGAGCAAAACATTACTGCCTACCGCTGTTACTAAAGTAGATTCCGTCTTGAAAACGAAGACTCCATCCGGGTCGCCTTGTGCGTCTAATGTAAGCGTTCCTGTAATTTGGAAGGTCCCATCCTTTGAAGCATATACACCAGGAGTCAATGTAGTACCACCTAGTTCAGTAGGAATTATAGTCACTGGTGTTCTCCCTGCTGCATCATTATATGCTGTCACAAGGTCTTCCTTTGCTTTTCCTGCAACTGCATCAGTTAAATGTACTGTGCCACCTATTACTGCGCTCGACTGTCCAGTAAATGCGGTTCCTGCATACAAGCCTACATCCCCTCCTGCATCTCCATTAATTGTAGTAGTTCCAGTATTAGTAATTTCAGTTCCTGCCAAAACAGCAAAGCTGGAAGTTGTTCCTAAATTTACCGTCGGTTGTGCTGCCATGCTTATTGTAGGCGTTGCCATAACTATTACAAGTAATAGTAATACTAGTAATGATACGGATTTCATGTGTTTTAAACTTTTCATA
>JAENWG010000019.1 GCA_016650175.1 Peptostreptococcaceae bacterium
AAACAATGCAATTCTTAAGAAAAGAGGTCTAGTATTTCTACTAGACCACTATCAGTTAGTTCGTATTTAGTATGAAATTGAACCGCCGTGTACGGAACCGTACGCACGGTGGTGTGAGAGGTCGGGGAAATTAATTAATTTTCCCTCCTACTCGATTACAAAAGCAATAGCTGTGGTTTAAAAACAAAATAAATGTAGGAATATTGTGAAAAATAACAAATAACCCTTGACGTATGGCCCGTTTAGTGGTTAAATAGATATATTAATACGAAAGGGGTGTGCTTTTAGCACTGATAATAATATGCTGACATTAGAAAGAGTATATCAAGCTGCATTTGTTTTAGAAAAGGTTGCCAGGAACACTGACATTGTTCCTGCCAGAAAACTTACTGATAAATGTGAATTGTTTTTAAAAACTGAAAACTTGCAACATACCGGATCTTTTAAACTTAGAGGCGCTTACTATAAGATTTCTAATTTAACAGACGAAGAGAAAACAAAAGGAGTTGTTGCCTGTTCTGCAGGGAATCATGCACAAGGGGTTGCGTTTGCTGCACAAAAAAACGGGATTGAAGCGACAATATTTTTACCTTCAATAGCACCTATATCTAAAGTAGAAGCTACAAAGAAATACGGAGCAGACGTTAGACTGATCGATGGTATCTATGATGATGCTTATGCTGCAGCTATCAAATTTCAAGAGGAAACAGGCGCGGTATTTATTCATCCGTTTAATGATTATGATGTGATAGCAGGTCAAGGAACTATTGGACTAGAAATAATGAACCAGCTTGAAAACGTTGATGCTGTAATAGTACCAATCGGCGGTGGTGGTTTAGCTTCTGGCATAGGATATGTCATTAAGAAGTTGAATCCTGAATGCAAGGTATACGGAGTACAAGCTGCAGGGGCAAATAGCATGTCAGTTTCGTTTAATAAGTCTGAGCTTACTGAAATAAGTTCAGTATCAACATTTGCTGATGGAATAGCGGTTAAAAGACCAGGGGATTTAACATTTGATATGTGTACGAAGTACCTAGACGATGTAGTTACAGTATCAGACGATGAAATAGCAACGACTATACTAAAACTTATAGAAGACCAAAAGCTTGTAGCTGAAGGAGCTGGAGCGGTAGGGGTTGCTGCGGTACTGTTTGACAAGTTGCCTATAGAAGGTAAAAGGGTTTGCGCAGTAGTGTCTGGTGGTAACATAGACGTTAACATCTTGTCTCGTGTCATTAACAGAGGGCTATTAACAGAAGGTAGACAAACTACCCTCGATATCGAACTACAAGACAAACCAGGGCAACTAAGAGATGTTGCAGATTTAGTCGCAAGTTGCGGTGCTAATGTAGTAGGGGTAAGATATGATCCGGGTGGAGAAAACACAGATATCAGAGAATGTAAACTAAGAATATCTATGGAAACAAGAGATAAAGAGCATCTTTGTGAAATTAAAAAGGCGTTTATAAAAAAAGGCTATAGAATATGCGATGTATAAAGGGTTAAAATATATGATGGTAAAGGATTAAGTATTTAGGTGCTTAATCCTTTGCTTTTTTTCTTTAATGTAATTTAAAAATTCCTTTTAAATTACACAAAAGAATGTTATAATAAAATTTGTTTGAGATTCAAAGTAAATTAGGAGGAATAACATATGAAAGTAAATTTGAAAATAGGGGATTTAAAACCAAAGTTACCTATTATTCAAGGTGGAATGGGAGTAGGCGTATCTCTTTCATCGTTAGCTTCTGCTGTAGCGAACTGCGGAGGTATAGGCGTAATATCAGGAGCACAAATAGGATTTAGAGAAAAGGATTTTGCAAAGAATCCTCTTGAAGCTAATAAAAGAGCATTAACTGAAGAAATTAGAAAAGCAAAAGAAATGGCTCCAAACGGAATCATAGGGCTAAACCTTATGGTTGCAATGGAAAACTATGATGAATTTGTAAAAATAGCAGTAAAAGAAAAGATAGATTTAATAATATCAGGAGCAGGACTTCCGCTAGATTTGCCAGCATTAGTTAAAGGATCAAATGTAAAGATAGTGCCTATAGTGTCATCCCTCAGGGCGGCAAAGCTAATAATGAGACGATGGATGAAGAGGGACTCAAGATTACCTGATGCAATAGTTGTAGAAGGACCATTAGCAGGAGGCCATCTAGGATTTTCTAAAGAAGAACTAGTTAATAAGACTTCTCAGAGTCTAACAGAAATTGTAATAGAATTAGTAGACCATTTAAAAGAAGAAGAACTAGATATTCCTGTAATAGGTGCAGGTGGAATTTATGACGTTAAAGATATAAAAGAAGTAATAGATGCAGGAGCAAGTGGAGTACAAATAGCCACAAGATTTGTAGCAACTTATGAATGTGATGCAAGTGATGGATTTAAACAGGCATATATACAAAGTAAAGAAGAAGATATAAAAATAATGATGTCTCCTGTAGGACTTCCTGGGAGAGCCTTAGAGAATGAGTTCCTTAAAAGTGTAGAAACAGGAGCGAAGGTTAAAATCGATAAATGCTATAACTGCATTAGTAAATGTAATCCCGCGGAAACTCCATTTTGTATAACAAAAGCACTGGTTGATTCAGTAGAAGGCAGAACTGAAGAAGGTCTAGTCTTTGTAGGAGCAAAAGCATACATGCTTGATAAAATGGTATCTGTAAAAGAACTTATGAAAGAATTTGAACAAGCCTTTGAATAAAATGGCTAAACCCCTTGTTTTATAGAGAACAAGGGGTTTTTGTATGAAATTAAATACTTAAAATACTTTTAAATTACAAATATAAATGGTATAATTATATTATTAGAAAGGAGGAAAGCCGTGAAAAATACAGATAGAATAATTAGCAACGTATGTGCTAATATGAGAATGGAAAATATGATTTTAACAAGTGAAGACAAGACTAGATTAAAGCGATGTTTAGAAGGTGAATCCTCGTATGAAGATGAGGTATGTAAACTAGTAGATAAATATAAATGCGTATAGGAATTTATTATGTAAGATTATTATTATGAATTTAGTTATGATAGCAAATATTGTTATAAAAATTCACACGTACTTAAAAACAAATTAAATATAACGGACGAAGAAAAATTAACAAATGCCGAAAGAGAAATCACATCTATTCGCGCTGCTCAGATATTAGCAGAAGGCAGTGACGGTGCTTTTGATTATGCTTCTTATAAAAGATTACACAAGAAACTGTTTGGAGAAATATTTGATTGGGCAGGCAATATTAGAACGGTTAACATTGCTAAGGGAAATAAATTTTGTCTATATCAATATATAAATGAACACATGGAAGAGCTTTTTAAAGAAGTAAAAGCAGAAAAGTATCTTAATATATATAATGACAAAGAAACTATTAGTAAGAGACTAGCATATTATCTGGGAGAATTAAATGCGATTCACCCGTTTAGAGAAGGAAACGGTAGAGTACAAAGAATCTTTATCGAGCTCTTATCTAGCGATTTAGGCTTTGAAATGGACTTTGAAGTAATTGATACTAATGAAATGTTAAAAGCCAGTGCGGAGTCTTTTAGAGGCGATTTTAAGCATATGGAAGCGTTGGTATTAAGTGCTATAAGTAAATAGCAGTAGAAGAATTTTAGCAATTAATAAATTTGAAATTGGAGGAAACATTATGAAAAATGGAGTAGTAGAATCTTTAGTTTATTCTTATCTGAGGCAGATTAAAAAATGCCAAGTAACTCAAAAAGATTGGGTATGTTCGCCTAATTGGGAAATTAAAAACCGAAGTGAAATAATTGGTTTAATAGATATTATCAATGCGGGTTTTCCGGAATTTAGTAATATGAATATATTTGACAATAATTCATTAGACTTATTATTAGCTGAAACAGAAGTAGGCGTTATGGGAATTAGTTGTGAGAAAAAGGCTAATACGGTCTATATTGTAGATGCAGTTTTTGATGAAAAAGGTTTAAAAGATGGATTCACACAAAAAACTGTAGAAGAAATAATTAAAAAATATGTAAATTGTATGGCTTGCGCTCTGGCATATTGGGATGGCTTTGAAATTAAAGCAATATTCGCATCACCTAAAGTAAATAAAAGCGTATATACTGCATTAGAAGATGCGGTAGCAGAACTTAATAAATTACTTAAAAATGATAATATGCCGATAGAATGTTTTTTGTATTGCAATGAAGAATTTTATGATGAAATATTAAATCCGACTGAAAACATTTCAGGACAATTAGCAGATTCTCATGAATTCTTCTTGAAATCTATAGAATTATATAGTTTGTTTGATGTAAATGAAGAAGAGCAAGATGATGAGAACATTGATAAACCGGCTAAAAAAGAAAAAATACATAAAGAGAACGAATATGAGAAACTTGATAAATATAAACATTTGAGAATAGGTCAACTTGTTAGAACAGTAGTGCCTAAAATTTTAAACAGTAGAACAATATCCGATGGAGATCTTTTGGACTATCAAGACAGGGACTTTTGTAAAGAACTGTTTGATATACAATATCCATTGCTTATCAAATTAGAAAACACTCATATCCAACCAGCTAGATACTATTCAAAACTTTATGAGATTAAAGGTGGAATGTACTATTTGTGCAGTGAATGGTATGAAAACAAATTTAAAAATGATAGAATCAAACTAGAAGCGTGGATTAAAGAGAATAAAAAATAAGATATCAATTAAGGAGAATTAAAGCATGTTCAGACAGATGCGAAGAAAAGAAAAAGAGTTAGACAAAGCAGCAGTAGAAAAAATACTAAATGAAGCGCACTATGGAGTAGTAGCCGTAAATGGTGATGAAGATTATCCGTATGCTTTTCCTATAAACTTTGCATACTATAATGATAAAATTATTTTCCATGGTGCTAAATCAGGATATAAAAATGATTTGTTTAGTACTGAAAAAAAAGTAGCTTTTACAGCTGTACTTGAAGAAACAATATTGGCTGAAAAATTTGATTCTCTGTATAAGAGTGTTATATGCTTTGGTAAATGCCACATGATTGAAGATGAAACAGAGAAAAAGGCTGCAGCATTTTCACTTATAGAAAAATATTCTTCTGAATTTGAAAAAGAAGGTATAGAATATATCAACAAAGCAACAAAAGCAACGGCTGTATATGAAATTGAAATAGATCATATAACTGCTAAAGAAGGTAAGTAGAAAGAATAATCCGCGGAATGCTTAGAACAGAAGAATAAGGAAATACTAACCAGGCAATTAAATGCCTGGTTTTTACTTGTTATAATATAGTTGATTGACATCACAAATTAACCTACATTTAGAGATTGCTTGACAATGTAGGTTATGGAATGTAAAATGAAGTTAACCTACAAATGGCAGCACAATAGTGAATGTAGGTTAAGGGGGAAAAGTATGTCAATACTAGAAGAAGTATTAGAAGAAGAGTTGGAAAGAATAAATAGAATAAGAAATAATATAACCAATGAATTAAATCAACTTCCGAGTAGTTATTTATCTAAAAAAATAATTAATGGAAAAGAATATTATTATGAGCAAAAACGTGAGGGCGATAAAGTTAAAAGCAAATATATAAATAAAATTGAAGTGGAACCATTTGCAAAAAAAGTAGAGCGTAGACAAGAACTAGAAAAAAAACTTAACGAACTTGATAAATCGGTGAAACAGATTAAAAAAGTTATAGGAAAGGATAAAACAAATGAATAGTGTTTTGCAGAAAGAATTCATGAAATTTATTAAAATTTTAAATGATAATGATTGTATAAAACATTTAATATTAATAGGTTCATGGTCTGAATATATCTATATGCAAACTGGTATGTTGAAAGATTTTATCCCAAGTATCAGAACTCTTGATATAGATTTCCTAGTAACTAATTTAAAAAAACCTAAAGAAAAGATAAGCTTAACTGAAATAGCTAAGGCGGAAGGATATTTTATTAATGAGGATGTTCTTACAGGTTCGACGAAGATATCATCAACGTCGCAATTAGAAATAGAATTCCTAATAAATCAAAAAGGCAAAGGTACTGAATCTGTTTTAAAAACTAATTTAGGAGTTAATGCACAAGCATTGAGACACATGAATGTTTTAATAGATAACACGATAGAAGTAAAATTCCTTGGTGTGTTAGTAATTGTACCTACTCCTGAAGCTTATGCATTGCATAAAATGATAATCAACAAAGAACGTGGAAATAAAATAGAGAAGGATAAGGAATCGCTGATTTTTCTTTATCCATATTTAGACAAAAATGTTGTTGCTGAAATAAGATCTACTTTAACTAAAAAAGAGAATAGAAATATAGACCAATTCATTCATGAAAATTTGATTAACATTTAAAAAGCTGTCTGACTAATAAATATATTAAATTGGATTCAAAGAATAAGATGTGGAATGCTCAGAACAGAAGAATAAAACAAAACGGGCAATTGAATTTGCCCGTTTTTTGGTGTTTATATAATTTGTTACATATTTATTAAATTAAATTTGGTAAGAACATTACTACTGAAGGTATGTATGTAGTTATCATCAGTACAATAAACGCGGCTATGTAGAAGGGTACCATGTGAGGCAAGACTTCGTCCATGTTCAATTTACCAACCTTACAACCTACAAATAGATTTACAGCGAAAGGAGGTGTAATCATGCCGATTTCTAAGTTCAATAACATTATTGCAGCAAAGTGAATAGGATCAACTCCAAATGACATTGCTACAGGGATAAGTATTGGACCTAGCAGTAATATACTACTGTTAGTTTCCATAAACATACCAACTATTATTAATACTATGTTTAATACTAATAAGAATACGATCTTTGAATCTGTAATTTCCAGCATAGCGTCAGTTAAATATTCTGGTATTCTTGTATAAGTTACCATTTTACCCGCTACAGCGGCGAATACGTTTAGCATAGCTATAGTAGCTGAAGTAACTGCAGCATCTTTAACCAATTGCTTGAATTTCTTTTGAGGCCAACCTTTGCGTGCTAATGGTAATATTACCCAACCTACTAATAGGCCGTAAGCAACAGCGACAGCACCGGCTTCGGTAGGTGTGAATATTCCACCGTATATACCGTAGAAAATTATAACTGGCATTAATAAAGCGACTAATGATTTCCATGTTGCAACAGCTATACCAACAGTATAAGTAGATAATTTAAATGGTTCAGTGGGCTTTGATTCTTTTCTGCCTTTAACGAGGTAGTTAATTAAAATATATAGAAGTCCAAGCGCAATACCTGGTGTTACAGTACACAACCATACTTTCAATAAATTCTGACCTGACATCATAGCATAAATAATTCCTGGAATTGAAGGCGGAATAAGTATACCTAAAAATCCACAAGCTGATATTAATGCAGTTCCGTAACGTTTATCATAACCTTCTTTTTCAAGTTCAGGTAGCATCATGCCACCTATACCTGTAATTGTGGCTAATGATGAACCAGTAATAGCTCCAAATAGCATGCAAGTTACTACTGTAACCGCTCCGGCAGCGCCTCTAAGTCTTCCAATAAAAGATTTAGAAAACATCATAATAGCTGAAGCTATACCAGTAGCTGCCATTAAGTCACCAGCAAATATAAATGCTGGAATAGCAAGCCAAGTAAAAATGTTTAATGAATTTCCTACAGACATTGGGACAGTAAGTATATTAAGACCTGCATAAACCATAGTAAGCACGGAAGCTATACCCATAGCAAAAGGAACAGGTACTCTAATAAATGCTAATGATAGGAAAAGCAGTAAAAATATTCCTAAATATATCATAATATTTCGCCTCCTTGTGTAATCTGTTTTATGTCAATGATTTTTTCAATTGAATTTAAAATTGAATGTATAACCATTATTGTACCTGAAACGACTATTGGAATATACATTATCCAAACTGGCCATTGCATTGCTACAGTTAACATTGCAGAATCTTTAGTGGTAAACATATATGCATTTACAGCAATTGTTATATATATCCAGAAAGCTCCAGTTATTGCAAAAGTTAAAATATCTAGAATATCTAAAGCTTTGCGTATTTTTCGTTCGTTATGTTTAAAAATTTTCTTAAAAAGTACAGGTATTATATTAATTGTAATGTGTTCATTTTTTCTTAAAGCTACGGCAGCTCCGGTAAAGCTTACAGAAATATACATCATACGTACTAGTTCTTCGGCCCAAGCTAGAGGCATATTCAATACATATCTACATATTACTTGTATAAATAGCAATGTTAAAGTTATTGAAAAAGATACCCAAGTGATTTGTTCCATAACCCAACATAGCTTATCACCAATTATTTGGATTTTATTTCTATTTTCCATATTTACTCCTAATGTTTATATAGTTTCGTAGCCAGACCAATGGTCTGGCTACGAATCAATTACGAATAAATTAAGTATAATGATATATACTAATTTAGTCCAGCATCTTTTAAAATTTTAGCGACAGCATCTTGATCGTAGTACTGAGTAACTTCTTCATCTTGCCATACTTTTTCTGCAGCAGCACGCATTGATGCGTCTAGTTCAGGTGTAGTTTCGATAATAGTTACACCTTCTTCTGTCATATCAGCTTCAATAGAAATTACGCTAGCTCTTACAGCTGTTTTAACATCGGTAACATACTTATCAGCAGCGTCTTGAACGATTGTTTGTTGTTCAGCAGACATGCTATCCCATTTGGCAGGGTTAAATAAAACACCAGCAGCAGCAAATGAATGGTTAGACTTAGTCATATATTTCTGGAACTGATATAAATTAGCTGTGTATGTTAGTACAGGACCATTGTCTTGACCATCAACTACACCTTGCTGTAAAGCGGAAGGTAAGTCAGTGAAAGCGATAGGTGTAGGAGTACATCCTAATGCTTTAAAGAAAGCAAGATACATAGGTGATTCTGGAACTCTTAGCTTCATGCCTGCTAAATCATCAACTGATTCTATAGGTCTTACAGAGTTAGTCATCCATCTGAAATCGCAATCTGTCCAACCTAATACTTTGATTCCTTTAGCTTCAGCTAATTCAGTTGCCTTTTCGCCAATCCAACCGTCGTAGAATAATTCATCTACTTCGTCATAGCTTGTCATAAGATAAGGTAAATTAACAAAACCTAATTCTGTAACTACTGCGTCAATACCTACAGTTGAGTCAATGCTCATATCTACTGTACCAGCAGCAACGCCTTCTACGATTTCTTTATCGCTTCCTAAAACACCACCAAAGTCTATTACGACCTCAATAGAACCATTGGATTCTTTTTCTACTGTGTCCTTGAATGTTTGAGCACTTATGTACCAGTCGTGTGTTGTTGAAACTGTAGATGCAAAATGTATAACTACAGGTTCTTCTGCACTAGCGCTATCATCTGAACTGCTTCCGCAGGCTGTTAGTGATACTAACATAATTAATGATATTGCCAGAATAAGTAATTTCTTCATAATTATTCCTCCTTGTGTTAAACTAATATAATTTTCTGTAACACTATTTTAATATTGCAAGTATTATGCCAAACCGATAAGAAAAAGAAGTTGTTAATTATGATTAGTGCTAAAAAGCGTTGGGGTGAAATGAATTAAAAATTTCACAAAGCAACAAGTTATAATTTTATAAGCAATAAGTTCAGCATTATATCAATGTTGAACTTAACAATTGATGCAATATTGACAGAAAATATTAATAATGATGCAAAATGGCATCTGTAGTGAGCCGATTTTTGATGCACTTATTCGTATTATATATAGCTAAGTGGGTAATTACAACAAGTATTTGGAAAAATTTTAAATGGTACAATACTTGCAGTTATATATAAAGAATAAACATATAATAGGAGGATACAAGATGGCATGTATAAAACTTTATCAAAACGATAATGTTGCTTTAGCAACTAAGAACTTAAATAAGGGCGAGTTAATAAATATCGATAGCGAGGAAATAAAGCTATTGAATGATATACCTAATGCTCATAAAATAGCTTTGAAAAACTTTGCTGTAGGGGATACTGTTATTAAATACGACAACAGTATAGGGTATGTAACTAAGCCTATATTAAAAGGCGAATGGGTGCATGAGCACAATTTAGCAACAGGGTTAGATAAAGAGAAAACATACAGTTATAATTACGAAGCCGATAAAATGGTATTGCCTGGAGTATCCAATGAAAAATGGAATGGGTATCTTAGAAAGAAGGGTAATGCAGGTACAAGAAATTATCTTGGTATAATAACAACGGTTTTTTGTGCCAACGGACCGGCAGAAAGATTAGGAGAACTAGCAAAGGCTAAATACCCGACGAATAAAGATTTTGATGGTATATTAACGTTAACACAACCTTACGGTTGCAGCCAAACAGGAAACGATTTAGAAATTACGGCTAAAACAATAGCTGGTATAATAAATAACAGTAACTTTGGAGGAGTATTAGTAGTTTGTAACGGCTGCGAGATGGTTAATAAAGATCTAATAAAAAAATACTTGGGTGATATTGATGAAAAAAGAATTAAACTTTTAACTTTGCAAGACGTAGAAAATGAATTTGAAATAGGCATGCAATTAATAGATCATATAATGGAAGAAGTTAAAACTGATAAACGAGAACCACTAGGATTTGATAAACTGCACATAGCTATGAATTGCGGAGGTTCAGATGGCTACTCAGGAATCACTGCCAATACTTTATTAGGTACGTTATGTGAAACACTAGTAAAAAAAGGTGCTACTATGAATATGACTGAAGTTCCAGAAATGTTTGGTGCGGAGCATTTGCTAATGAATCAAGCGATAAACAAAGATGTATATAAAGATATAGTCAAAATGATAGAGGATTATAAAGCATACTTTGAAAAGTACGGGGAAAAGGCAAGTGACAATCCTACTCAAGGTAATAAAGCAGGTGGATTAACTACATTAGAGGAAAAATCTTTGGGATGTACGCAAAAAGGTGGACATTGCGCAGTAACAGAAGTGTTGCAGTATGGAGAGGTATCAACTAAAAATGGTTTTATACTAGTTAGTGGTCCTGGTAATGATTTAGCAGGAGTAACAGGACAAATAGCTGCTGGTGCTTCACTTACTATATTTACTACTGGTAGGGGAACACCTGCTGGTTTTGCAGGTCCTCTGTTTAGAATATCTTCAAATACTAAACTAGCTAAAAGAAAACCACACTGGATTGATTATGATGCAGGTAGATTGTTAGAAGCCAAAACAAAAGAAGATTTAGAACTACTTAATAGCGAATTACTAAATAGTATATTAAATACTATTAATGGTAATTATATAACTTGCAATGAAAAAAACGGTTATTATCAAATGGCACCACTAAAAGATGGCGTAACTTTATAGAAATCAAAAACAAGCAACAATATTAGGTAACAGAGTGGAATTTATTCTATGCTGTTGTTTGGTAGTCATAATCTTATGATTTAGCAGTAAAAGGATGGTTAATTTAAGGATATTACTGAAGAAATTATCATAGTACTGAAGCATACGACCGTTTAAATCTAGAAAATAGGGTAAAAATTGACTATATAATGATAAAATATAAGGGCTTTAATAGGGGGTAGTTTTGATAGAATATGATTTCAAAAAAGACGAAAAAATAAATAGCTTAAAAACAAAACATGAATTAGCAACCTTAGAGGAAGTAATTGAAGGTTCGTTTGATGGAATTTTAGTTACGGATGGAGAAGGCAATGTTCTGATGATGAATCAGTCATATGTTAGGAACACGGGTATTAAAAGAGAAGAATTGCTAGGTAAAAATGTAAGAGAATTTATTAATCCGGTTTGGATGAAAAATTCTGTTGTTCTTTTGACAATAGAACAGAGACAACCTGTTTCGCTAAATCATACGACTAAAAACTCAAAGAATATAATGGTAACAGGAACACCTTTGTTTAATAAGGATGGTTCTATAAAACTGGTAGTAGTTAATACTAGAGATATTTCAGAAATTTATGAGCTGAGAGAAGAATTGCTTAAAGCAAAAGAGATGGAAAAATATTATCTGGACCAGATAAATGGAGAGAATGTTGAAAAAATAAATTCTTGTGAGAAAGAAATTGTTGTAGCAAATGCGAAAATGCAGGAAATTTATGCATTGGCAGGTAAAGTTGCTGCTTTTGATACTACTGTGCTTATAACTGGAGAATCTGGTGTTGGAAAAGAGTTAGTAGCTAGATTCTTACATAATGAAAACCCGATAAGAAATAAAAAGCCTTTTATAGAAGTGAATTGTGGAGCAATACCAGAAAATTTATTGGAATCTGAGCTTTTTGGATATGTTGAAGGATCATTTACAGGTGCTAATAAAGGGGGCAAAAAGGGATTATTTGAAGCCGCAGATGGTGGGACACTGTTTTTAGACGAAATGGGAGAAATGAGTTTAAATCTTCAAGTCAAACTACTTAGAGTATTAGAAACTAGAACAATTTTAAGAGTGGGGTCTTCAGAGCAGGTGCCTGTTGACATAAGAATTATTGCAGCAACAAATAAAAAACTGCTAGATAAAATAGAAGATGGTAGTTTTAGAGACGACCTATATTATAGGCTAAATGTTATAAATATTGAAATACCTCCTCTTAGAGAACGTATTGATGAGATTGCACCACTTGCGTTAAAGTTTATAAATAGATTTAATGAAAAATATGGACAGAATAAAAAATTGACATATGAAATTATTAAAGAATTTGAAGCATATCCGTGGAAAGGAAACATTAGACAATTAAAGAACATTATAGAAAATATGGTTGTTTTAAGTAATGGCGACTACTTGCAATTAAGTGATATTCCATGGTTGTTAGGAACTTGTGAAAAGAAGATAACTCAGACTCATAGGGAAGAGACTATGGCTGAGATATTAGCAAGAGTGGAAAGACACGTTTTACAAGAAGCAAAAGAAAAGTATGGGTCTACTAGAAAGATAGCGGTGGCCCTTGATATGGATCAATCTACTGTTGTAAGAAAACAAAATAAATACGGAATATAAAGATTATTCAAATAGTGTAAAGGTGATGAAAAAATGCATCACTAATATAATAAGTGGCACAACTTGATGTAAAAATACATCAGCTTGTGCTGTTCTATTTAGTAAAAAGATAATTATAAGTTTATTCCACTATGTTAACAAATAGTGGAACGACTCAAGTTTCAATGATCTTGGAAAATAAATAAATGAGAGATGAAAACATTTATGTTTTAATCAACTTTTGGCATAGCAGTTGCAATATATAATATTGTATTTAAGATAAAGCAAATAAGTTAGAACACATTTAGAATTAATAAGTATTTGCGGGACACAAGATTACATAAAAGGAATTTTGATAAGGCAGTAGATGTTATAGCCTAGAACAAGAATCCGAAGGTTGCAGAAATGCGTGGTCAAAATAGGAGAAGCATATGTATTTAGGAATTGATATTGGATACTCGTCTTCCAAGGCGGTAGTAATTGATTCAAGTAAACGGATAAAAGGAATGGCAATTGTAAATTTAGGAACAGAAAGTAATGGCTTTGATTTAGCGGTAAAACAAGCTTTGGAACAAGCAAAAATCAGGAGAGCGGACATAAAAAAATGCGTAGTAACAGGGCGTGGAAGAATGATTTATGATGGTGCTGATAAGCAAATTACAGAAATAAGTTGCCATGTAATAGGCGCTCGTCATTTAATACCGGATGTGAGAACAATTATTGATATTGGTGGGCAAGATGCTAAAGTAATAAAACTTTCATCAAATGGAATGGTTGAAAATTTTGCTATGAATGAAAAATCTGCGACGGGAACGGGTAAATTCTTAGAAGTTATGGCAAGGGTGCTTGAATGTAAATTAAATCAGCTTAGCCAATTAGCAGAAAAGGGAGAAAAAGCAGTTGTAGTAATTAAGGTGAGCACAATGTTTTCTGAATCAGAAATAATTTCCCAATTGATAGCAGGTGAAAAAACAGAAGATATTGCATTAGGTGTCAATAAATCAATTGCTGAAAGAATTGCGGGATTATGTAAGGCGGTAAAGATAGAACCTACAGTGACAATGACTGGAGGGGTGGCTTTAAACACAAATGTGGTTGATTGTATAGAAAATCAACTTGGGGAAAAAATTGTAAGACTAGATAACCCCCAAATTATGGGAGCGTTAGGAGCAGCTATCTACGCTGTGAATATGGACAAATAGATAAAGAATGTCGCGGAAGAATGAGTATTAGAAAACAGATTTTTAGGAACTGTAGTTTTAGATCTGGAATTAAATATATTCATTGAGCAAGTTCAAATAAATTGGACTTAAATTGGCATAAAGCTTGAATCAGAAAAGTGGTTAGTTTAGCTTAACATGGCAGATTAAAAATGAAGGTATAAAATGCTTTATTAGAAAAGATAAATAGAATATTAGTAAAAAAACAAAAGATATATGAGATAACTTTAGGAGGAAAAAAATGGGTAACGTAGTAATTGTAGCAGGATGTAGAACACCAATTGGAACTATAGGAGGTCAGTTTAAAACGATCACGTCATTGGATTTATCTATTCCGATTATGCAAAATTTAGTAAAAAGAGCGGGAATTGATCCAGCCATAATCGATGATGTTATTTGGGGATGTAATTATCAGAGAACTTATTTAGAAAACAATTTGGCAAGAATAGCATTAGTTAAAGCAGGTTTACCTACAACCGTCCCTGGAATTACTGTGCATAGAAATTGTTGTTCTTCAATGTCGTCAATCCAGATGGGATATTATCAAATAAAATCAGGAGAAGCCGATTGTATTATGGCAGGTGGTGCAGATAGTATGAGTACCGCTCCTCATATGGTATTTAATGCAAGATTTGGACAAAAGTTCGGACACATGGAACTTAGGGATTCAATGTGGGATTCTCTTACAAATTTAGGAGTTGGTCCGGCGATGGGTATTACAGCAGAAAATGTAGCTGAAAGATATGGAGTCACAAGGGAAATGCAGGATGAATATTCGATATCATCACAAAAGAGAGCAATAAATGCTATTGATACAGGTAAGTTTAAGGATGAAATAATTCCTATTACTATAAAAACCAGAAAGGGAGAGACTGTATTTGATACAGATGAGTACCCTAAGAGAGATGCGAATATTGAAGGGCTCAGTAAATTAAAGACAGTATTTAAAGATGATGGTACTGTTACCGCAGGAAATGCCTCCGGTATGAATGATGCGGCTTCTGGAGTAATTCTTATGAGTGAAGAAAAAGCTAAGGAACTAGGTGCGCCAATTATCGCTAAGATTATTTCAGTTGCAACTGCAGGAGTTGACCCAGATGTTATGGGAATCGGACCTATTAGTTCTTCTCAAAAAGCACTAGAAAAAGCGGGATTAGAAGTTAAAGATATTGACTTGTTTGAAATAAATGAAGCTTTTGCTTCACAATGCATAGCTTGTAAGAATGAACTTGGAATAGATAGAGAAAAATTAAATGTAAATGGTAGTGGTATTTCTTTAGGACATCCAGTAGGTGCAACTGGCGCTAGGCTAGTAGTAACACTTATGAATGAACTTAAGAAGAGAGACAAGAAATATGGATTAGCAACACTTTGTGCAGGTGGCGGTATGGGAACAGCTGTTATCATTGAAATGCAGTAGATACTGAAATTATAAAATACACAAGGGAGAAATTGAAATGGAAAAATTAAGACAGTTTAGCAAAATGAACGATATTCAAAATGAATATAAAAAGAAACTTGTAAGTGCAGACGAAGCAGTCAAAGTAGTGAAATCTGGAGATCTGGTACATTATGGATTATTCGGAGGTCTTGTAAGAGATTTAGACACTGCACTTGCAAAAAGAACAGAAGAGTTATTTGATGTTAGAGTTGCAACAACTATTTGGAATTATCCTGAACCTCCAGCAATTCTTCAAGCAGATCCTAGGGCAAAGCACTTTAAGTGTTTAAGCACACATTTTAGTGCCATGGACAGAAAGATGAACAAAGAGGGTTGCTGTTGGTTTATACCTGTGCAATTTAGGGAAAACACAAAATATTGGGCTGAGAATGTGGGCGATATAAATGTTGCAATGTTCCAAGTAGGACCTATGGATAAATTTGGTAATTTCAACTTTGGACCACAATTAGGAGAATATTGGGGCATTATTGAATCTGCACAGAAAATCATTGTAGAAGTAAATGAATGCCAACCGATTGTTCATGGTATGGAAAATTCTATTAATATTGCTGAAATTGATATGATAATAGAATCTGAGGCAAGACCTTTACCTAATGTTGTAGCTAAAGATGCTTCTGATATTGAAAAGAAAATAGCAGCACATATAGTAAATGAAATTGAAAGCGGAAGTTGCTTACAACTTGGAATTGGTGGTATGCCTAATTATGTAGGTAAAATGATTGCAGAATCAGACATAAATGATTTAAGTGTACATACAGAAATGTTTGTTGATGCATATGTGCATTTATATGAGCAAGGAAAGATTACAGGTAATAAAAATACCAATAAAGGTAAAATGGTATTTACATTTGCTATGGGATCTCAGGAAGTCTATGACTTCCTAGATGATAATCCTTTAGCATATATGGCACCAGTAGACTATGTTAATAGCTTAGAGGTTATTGGAGCTAATGATAAGGTGGTATCTATTAATAGCTGCTTGCAAGTTGATTTATTTGGACAGGTTAATTCAGAATCTGTAGGTTTCCAGCATATTGGAGGTACAGGAGGACAACTTGACTTTGTTATGGGAGCATTCAAATCAAAAGGTGGAAAAAGTTTTCTTTGCACACCATCAGTTAGAAAAAACAAGGACGGTTCTTTATCTTCCTTAATTGTGCCAACATTACCACAAGGTTCAATAGTTTCTTGTCCTAGAAGTGCTACTAATTATATTGTAACTGAATATGGAGTTGCAAATATGAAGGGAAAGTCTACATTTGAAAGAACAGAACGATTAATTGCAATTGCACATCCGGATTTCAGAGAAGAGCTAATCAAAGAAGCAGAAAAAATGGGTATTTGGAAAAACAGTAGTAAGGTTTTATAATTCTGAAAGAAACAGCACTTTTGTCATGCATAGTTTAAGAGGTAAATGTTATATGAAAATCTTATTTAAAGAAGGTTACATAGGTAAATTGAGGTTAAAAAATAGATTTATTATGTCAGCCATGCACATGGGGCTGAACTTCGAAAAAGAATCTGCGTTTTTAGCTGAAAGGGCAAAAGGTGGTGCAAGCTTAGTTACTGCGGTAATGGGTGTGCATAATTCTGCAGCTGTTTCAGATATGAATATTATATCTATTGAAAATAAAGATAGTATTTCTAAAATGGCAGATGAAGTGCATATGGCAGGAGGTAAGCTTGCTATTCAACTATTCCATGTAGGCAGAAATGCAGCTAAGGGAACGCTTGCAGATAATACAGCATTTACAGTAGCACCATCACCATTACCTTCGCCAATATATAAAACTGTTCCCAAAGAGTTAGAGGAAGAGCATATTGAAGAAATTTATACTTGGTTTGCAGAAGCGGCTAAATTATGTAAAGATGTTGGAGTAGATGCAGTAGAAATAAGCTGTAGTGCAGGTTATTTACTTTCAGAGTTTTTATCCAAACTTACAAATTTAAGAACTGATAAGTATGGAGGGAGTTTAGAAAACAGATTCTGTTTTCCTTTACAAGTAATAAAAACTGTACGTGAAGCAGTAGGTGCAGAATATCCGGTAATATTAAGAATCTCGGGTCTAGATATGCTAGGGGGATATAGCTTGAAAGATATGCAGAGATTTGCAATGAAGGCGGAAAAATTTGTAGATGCAATCAATGTAACTGGGGGGTGGCATGAGGCATCAATACCGCAGACAACTATGCAGGTACCGGAAGGAAATTTTGCTTTTTTAGCGGGGGCTATAAAGCAAGTTGTAAAGATACCGGTTATAGCATGTAATAGGATAAATAGTGGTGATATTGCTGAGGAAATACTTGAAGAAGGTTTTAGTGACTTTGTTGGTTGTGCAAGAGCATTTTTAACGGATAGTCATTTTGTGGAAAAAATACAAAAGATAATACCATATAAAAAATGTGTTGGATGCAATAAGGGCTGTATAGAAAGAGTTCTAAAAGGTCAGTCGCCTACATGCATATTTAATCCAACTATCGGTTATGAAAGAGAATTGTCAGCAATTGAAAACACACCACAAATGGAAGGTTCTAAAAAAATTCTTATAGTAGGTGGAGGACCAGCGGGATTATCAGCTGCAAAATATTTAGCATTACAAGGCCACTGGGTCAGATTATGCACTAAAGAAAACCAATTTGGCGGTATGATGTATTATGCGTCCAAAGCACCAGACAAAAAATTATTTCTAGAAAACATTAAGGCAATGGTTTATGAGGCTGAAAAAGCAGGAGTCGAAATGCTTACTGATACAGAAGTGAATTCGAAATACATAGAAGCTTATAGCCCAGATAAAATTATCATTACAGCAGGAGGAGAATGTGTAAAACCTCCTATTCCAGGTATAGAAAATAAAAATGTATTTACAGCTAAAGAAATTTTTAATGCAGATGAAAAAAGTTTGAAGAAACTTCTTCAAGAAAAAGTATGTATTATAGGTGGGGGCGCTAGTGGTGTTGAACTTGCTTTTTACATATTAAATACCTCAAAAATTTTACGAAATAGTAGACAGTTTTTAGATTTATATAATCAAGAAGGAACAGCTAATGATTTTGATTATTCGGGGAATATTACTATACTTGAAATGCAGAAAAAAATCGCAAAAGATTTAGCGAGCACAAGGTGGATATTGATGAAACAAATTGCTAGATATCCTATAAATTTTAAAACAGAAATTTTAGTAGAAAAAATAGAAGAAGACTTTGTTGTTATTAGTAATAAAGGGGTTATGGAAGAGGTTCCAGCAAAAGTAGTGATTTTGGCTACAGGATATACTCCATCGGCTAGAAAATTGTTTAAATGGATTGAAACTAGTCCATATAAGTATTGTCAAATTGGAGATTGTGGGGGGAAAGCACAGGGGATTATGAACGCTATTAGAGAAGCGTTTGAAGCAACAACTAGTCTAGAATTAGATGACTAAATGTTAAGTCTATTTTTATTAAGTAAAAAAGTTATAGAAATCAAAAAAACAGGCAACGATATTTATTAATCAGTTGTCTGTTTTTTATTGTCTAGATTAAGATGCCATTTCATCTATTTCTTTATAATCTTTTAAATCAGTATAAAGTTCTGCAGCATATGGATTTCTCTTGGTCTTTGTAACCTTGTAAATCATATATACAAATACTGCTACGTTAGATACTAGAGCTGCAATTCCAAAGAACATATAAATAGCTGGGTTATATGTAGAAGTAACCGAGAAAATACTGTTGTCTTGGAACAGTGGGAAAGTTTGTGCGAACATGCACCATATAGCTAATGTATATGCTCTGTGCTGTAGCCATGCGCCTTTTCCTAAAGTAAATGCACACAAGGTTGGGGCAAGCAGTAGTGCTATGCCGCAGTACCAAGCATGACCTGGCAGGCAGTTATATGTATATGCGAAGTTCCAAATATCATAAGCAACTATCCAAAACCAAAGCATATCCGGCCAAAGCATATCTTTGCTACCGTCTTTAGGACTTGGTTTTTTTACTTTAATGCCAAACCATCCGGTGATAGTTAATATCAAGAATATGCCTGCTATAGCGTTAAGATAATTCCAGTTACCGCTTAGTAGTATTTGACCACCGTTTTCTTCTAGGTTAAGATGCATAGCTCCAACCTGAAAATCTCTAATTACGGCTTCTGCTATATTAATTGCCAAGATAAGAGGTGGGAAACATAGGGCGATTTTGTTATTTGCAAATCTCCATGTTATTTCTCCTGTTTTCTTATCTTTCTTTTCCCAGTGACCGATTAGCCAAAAGCCTATGCATCCGGCATCAGAAGAATAAACCTTAAACAAATGGAACCAATCTGTATAAGTGGTATCTCTTAGTGTCGTAAGCCATAATATGGTTAAGACAATAGGTAGTACTACAAATGCAAAGAATCCTGCTTTATCATTTCTTCTAACGGCTTCGTTAAAAAGAAATAGACCAATAAAGACTAAAAGCAATCCGCCAATAGCCACAATAAATGAAGTGTTAAACGTAAACATAAAAAATCCTCCTTATTTATAAATTCACATATATTATAAATAAGAAGGAAAAATATTTATATAGACAGTCTATTCAAAGTGTCAGTTACTTACAACCGGAAAAAGCAATGATTGCTCTAGGGATTTCTCCGGATATTACTTTAAGTAGTTTACTAAGTACAACTTCAGGTTCTATTTTCATATCGCTTTCCATATATTCAATAAATACGCCATGAAAAATCATATTATATATATGTACAATAAAATTAATACATTCATCAGTTATATTAGTATCTAGATTATTAGCACATTCCTTTACTACATGAGTAAGAAGTTTCTTATTAAACCGTATGAAATAAAGATCTGCTTCATCCCAGTAGGTAGAATAATATATATGCTTAATTTTAGGTTTATTTTCCTTTATATATCTCATAGTCATAAGAAAACCGTAAGTCCAAGTTTCGTAGCTTCTACCACCCTCGATTTTCGCATAAATTTCATCTGAAACAGTAGATGTCATAAGATCGATTATATCCTTATAATAGTAATAAAAAGTTTGCCTGTTTACGCCCGCTTCATCGCAAATAGCAATAACTGTAATTTTATTCAACAGGTCATCTAATATTAATTTATTAAAAGCATCTATAATAGATTGTTTAGTGTTGATATTCATTTGCTTTACCTCGTTAAAAATTAGCTTACTTAAAACGATTATTACATAAAAATAATACATAGTCAATAATACATAGGTTAAATAGGTAATAATTTCTTAAAAAACATCACAAAACTCACACATTACCTTGACAAAATTTAAACAAACTAGTATAATTTTATTTGATAAAACAATCACGAAAGGAGCGTTATTATGGGTATTTTATATCAGGTGCCAGATGCGAAAACTTGGGCATTTATGGCATTTGTACTGCTAGCTTTGATGGCTTTTAATGAATTCAGTCGTTCAACAAAATGGGGAGGGATACTAATGTTTATAGTAGCCCCAATAGTATTAACCATATTTGTATGGCCGACAACTGCTGCAGCGGGGAATGAATATGGTACAGGAACTTGGTTTAACTGGGTTAAAACTTATTCATGTTTAGCTGGCTGCGTAGGATTTATGGCCATACGTTACATACCAGGACTAGTAGAGAAGAAATGGGCATTAGCATTTCCGCCGCTTATTCTAGCGCTTAACATATTCGAAGCATGTATAAGGGATTTTCAGGTATATGGTTTTGGCCTCTTTGATGGAGGAGTAGTAGATAACCTTTGGACAATATCTGGACCTTGGAACATTATGAACGGAATCGCTGGACTCCTTAATATCATTGTGATTTGCGGATGGTGTGGAATATTTATTTCTAAAGATAAAACCAAAGACATGATGTATCCTGATATGATTTGGGCATACGTAATAGCATATGACCTTTGGAACTTTGCATATACATATAACTGTATATCTGATCACTCAGTATACTGTGGAATGATACTTCTATTATCATGTACTATACCTGCATTCTTTATTAAAAAAGGTTGCTGGTTACAGCATAGAGCACAGACACTTGCACTATGGATAATGTTCATTATGACAGTGCCACAGTTTGCAGATAGAATAGCGCCAGTACCAACGACACATAATCCGACAGTTTTCTTTGTAGTAAGCTTTTTAGCACTAGCAGCAAACTTAGGATTAGCAATTTATCAGTTCAATATTATTCGTAAAAAGAAACTTAATCCGTTTAAGGATGAAGTATATAAAGAAACTAAAGTATATCAGGATGTAATCGCTGAAAATAAATAATTATAGATGACCACTAGTCGCTTAAAAACGGTTTTAAGTGACTAATGGTTTATAGAGGATAAAATGCCAAAACAATTAACAGAGGCCGAAAAAGCTTCAAAGAAAAAATTAATATTAGATGAAGCTAGGAAAATGTGTGGCGAAATGAATTTTGGCGATATTACTATGAGCAAGTTAGCTTTGCGCTGTAACATAGCCAAGGGAACAGTTTTTAAATATTTTGAAACCAAAGAAACGTTGTTTTCAATAATACTATATGATGAGTATGCTAAGTGGATTGAGTCTGAAGCTGAAGATCTTAAGAAAATAAAATCTTTTACAAAGGAAAGCTATAAAAAGTTCATATTAGAAGAAACAGAAAAGATAATTAATGAAAGAGAAATGTTAGTTAGGCTAATATCAATTAAGAGAACTATTCTTGATAACAATGTAAATGTAGATGAACTTGTTAAAGGAATGGATGATCTTACTAAAGGTATTAAAATGCTATCAGTAGAAACAGCCGGTAAACTAGATTTTTTAGATGTTATGGACATATTTGAATTTTATGAGGCTAGGCATGTAATTGTAGTAGGTGGATATAACTTAGCATTAAGTATAAATAATAGGGATAAACTTAAAGAAATGAATGAGCAAAGACTAATACAAGTGGATTTTGTCAGGTTAGTTTTAAAAACTACGGAAAGCCAACTTAAGGCTTTACTATACTGTTAAAGGCGGAGGTTTTAATGGACGAATTAAAAGTAATTGAGATTAAAAAAAGCATCTACGAGAGTAACGATGTAGAAGCAGCAAAACTGAAAAAAGATATGAAGGATAAGCATGTATTTTTGCTAAACCTTATGAGTTCTCCCGGATCAGGTAAAACAACTACACTGGTAAAGACAATAGAAGAATTAAAGTCAGAAATGAGAATAGGCGTTATGGAAGCTGATATTGATTCTGATGTTGACGCTAGGACAATCCTTAAAACAGGAGTAAAAGCAATTCAGATTCACACAGGTGGAATGTGTCACTTAGATGCACCAATGACTAAAGAAGGTATAGAAAACTTAGGAATAGAAGATCTTGATATGGCAATACTCGAAAACGTAGGTAATCTTGTATGTCCTGCAGAGTTTGATACAGGAGCTACAAAAAATGCTATGATATTATCGGTTCCAGAAGGTGATGACAAACCTTTAAAATACCCTTTAATGTTTGAAATTGCAGATGTCCTATTAATAAACAAGATAGATGTTATAGACATATTTGATTTTGATATAGATGTGATAAAGAAGAGAGCAAAACGCCTAAATCCGGATATTAAAATTTTCCCTATTTCAGCTAGAACAGGTGAAGGTATAAAGGAATGGACGGATTGGTTGAGAAGCGAAGTTAAATTTGTAAAGGAAAGCAATTAGGAGGATACTAATGGCAGTAAGAGAAAAGATTTTAAAAATGTCTCAGCACATAGCTGGTAGAGACAAGATGTACACAGAAGCTGATCCGGAATATTACGTATTTCATGATTTAGTAACTGATGATCAAGCAGATGTATGTATCGCTATGAAACGTAGAATAGAAGAAAAAGTAGAAGACATTGCCGAAAGAGTAGGTAGAAGCTATTCAGACACTTTTGATACTTGTATGCAACTTACCGACATGGGTATTTTGGAGTTAAAACCTCAAAGCGATGGAACTGATTCTTTTGAATTACCAATATTTGTTCCTGGAATTTACGAACTTATGATGTTAAATAGAGAGCAAGCTGATTCGCATCCTGAAATAGCAAGAGCTTTCGAACAATATACAAGAGAAACAGTACAGCAAGTTACCGAGGTAATGCCTATGGGTAACGGAGCTATGAGAGTTATTCCTGTAGAAGCAGCTATCCAAGCAGATACGAGAAAAGCTCCATATGAAGAAATTTCATACTGGCTTACTAAATATCAAAACCATATAGCACTAGCTCCTTGCCAGTGTCGTTTAGTACGTACGCAAATGGGCGAGGGCTCAGGTGATTTAGCAGAAGAGCTTTGCATTATTCTAGGAGCAACTGCTGAGTCATGTATTCAAACAGGCAAAGCAAGAAGAATTACAAGAGACAAGGCAGAAGAAGTATTAAAACTAGCAGAAAAAAGAGGATACACTCATCAGGTTTCTAACATGGATGGTCAGAGTAAAATTTGGGCTATATGTAACTGCCAAAGAGATGTTTGCTTAGCACTTCGTACTTCTCAGTACTTTAATACGCCTAACATGTCACGTTCAAATTATGTAGCAGAAGTAGATCCTGAAAAATGTGCAGCTTGCGGACAATGTGTAGAGACATGTCCTGCTAATGCAGTTAAATTAGGGCCAAATATTTGTACAAAGACAGCTATAGAATTTCCAGTAATGCCATTACCTGATGACCATAACTGGGGAGAAGAAAGATATGATCCTGAATTTAGAGAAAATTTTCAAAACACATATGAAACTGGTTGTGCACCATGTAAAACAGCATGTCCAGCTCACATATCAGTTCAAGGATATATTAAACTTGCTTCGGAAGGCAAGTATTTAGAAGCTTTAGAATTAATTAAAAAGGAAAATCCATTCCCAGCAGTATGCGGAAGAATATGTCCTCGTAATTGCGAAAGTGAATGTACTAGAGGAAGCTTAGATGAACCTATAGCAATAGATGAAATCAAGAAATTTATTGCTGAGAAGGAATTAAATGCAGAAACTAGATTTATTCCTGAAATTTTATATGATTTTAGACACATTAAAATGGCAGTAATAGGTGCAGGTCCATCAGGACTTTCATGTGCATATTACTTGGCACTTCACGGGTACTCAGTAACAGTATTTGAAAAAGAAGAAAAACTTGGAGGCATGTTAACACTTGGTATTCCATCATTTAGATTAGAAAAAGATGTTATCAATGCCGAAATTGAAGTATTAAAAGAAATGGGAGTTGAGTTTGTAACTGGTATTGAAATAGGTAAAGACAAAACAATAAGAGATTTAAGAAAAGAACAATATAAGTCATTTTATATAGCAATAGGCGCTCAGGGCGGAAGAATGCTTAACATTGAAGGTGAAGATGCAAAAGGCGTTATTACTGGAGTTGATTTCTTAAGAGAAGTAAATCTTGGTAAAGATATTAAAACAGAAGGTGGCGTAGTAGTAATAGGTGGAGGAAACGTTGCAATAGATGTTGCAAGGACTGCACTTAGAACTGGAGGCACAGAAATTAATATGTTCTGTCTTGAAAGCGAAAAAGAAATGCCAGCTCAAGACGAAGAAGTTGATGAAGCAAAAGAAGAAGGAATTTCAATCTATAACGGTTGGGGTCCTAACAAAATTCTTACTGAAGACGGAAAAGTTACGGGCGTTGAATTTAAGAAATGTACAAGAGTCTTTAATGATGAAGGCAAATTTTCACCTGAATATGACGAAAAAGATTTAAGAACAGTTAAAGCTAATCACGTACTGATTTCAGTTGGACAATCAATTTTATGGGGAAATCTAATTAGGAACTATAAAGTTAAATTAAATAAAAACCAGACAGTAATTGCTGATGAACTTACTTTGCAAACAGATGAAAAGGATGTATTTGCAGGTGGTGATGTATATACAGGACCTAAGTTTGCAATAGATGCTATAGGAGCAGGAAAATCTGCTGCGGATTCAATGCATAGATATGTACATGCTGGACAAAGTTTAACCATAGGAAGAAACAGAAAAGTATGGACTGCACTTGATAAGGAAATAGTAGATTTTGATGGATATGATAAAGCTAAACGTCAACCTGTAAATAAAAATAAAGGAAAGAATAATACTTTCTCGGATCCTAGAATTACGTTTACAGAAGATCAGATAGTAGAAGAAACAAAGAGATGCTTAGAATGTGGAGCCGCTAGAGTAGATCCTAACCAGTGCATAGGTTGCGGAGAATGTACTGTTAGATGTCAATTCGATGCTATAACAATTTCTCGTAAATTTGATGCATTCAGTTTTACATATGAAGGAATTAAACCACATGCAGCTAAAAGAGCTATATCTAATAAGATTAAAACTGCAATGAATCATGACAGAGATGAAGTTATGATGAAAGATGTAGTTTGGAAGAGAAAATAAGATGCATGAAGTAACAATATTAGTTGAATTAGTTAAAATGGTAGAAGAAGCCGCTAAGGAAAATAACGTAGCTAGTATAGATACAGTGATAATTCAAATCGGTCAGTTGTCTTCTATAGTACCTAGGTATATGAGGGAGTATTACCCTAATACTACTGAGGGCACTATCTTAGAAGGTTCAAAACTAAAGATCGAGATGATACCTGGTAATGGGCTTTGTCATCATTGCGACAAAGTATTTAATGTTGCAAAGAATAAAGGTAAATGTCCGATTTGCGGAGCTGATGACTGGGAACTATTAAGCGGTCGAGAGTTCAATCTAAAAGAAATAGTTGTTACGGAAAACAAATCTTAATAATAATTTTACAAGCAACCAAAAAGCCTTAGAAGAAAATTAATCTTCTAAGGCTTTTTACATTAATATTAATACTTTATAGATTACGTTTAAGCTTTAATAAAAGTATATTAATCAGTATAAAGAAAACTGATAGGCAAAATAGCAAACCTAAGTCAAAACTGACGTCCATAAATGTTTGACCTCTTAAAATAACTTCATCGAGTGCGTGAGTTGTATAGTATAAAGGCATGAAATAACCTGCAATTTTCAACGCACCTGAAAGCTTAAATATTCCGCAAAGAAAAATCTGCGGGATTATAACTATAGGTATGAATTGAACCATCTGAAATTCGCTACTCGCTGTAGTAGATAGAACCATTCCTAAGGTTAGAGCAGTTACAGAGGTTAATAGAATTATTAATATTAATAACCAAATACTGCCCACAACTTCTAAGTTTAAAACTTTTACTACAAAAAGAGTGAAAACCAGTGATTGTATGATTGCAAGTATACCAAAGCCTAATACGTATCCTAAAACGATTTCTATTCTTCGGATAGGAGTAGATAATAGCTTCTCTAAGGTACCTGAGGTTCGCTCTCCTAGAAAATTAATACCGCCGATAAGGAATACTAAGAAAAATATTACTATACCTATCATGCCTGCCCCAAAGCTGTCAAACATTGAACTGTCTTCTTTTCCATATAAATACGCGGTATCCCATTCGTCGGTTTCTAAGCTAGTCTTCATTTGCTCAGGAAGAGCATCGAGCTTCGTCTGTATTTTAGCAGCACTAATAACTGAGATAGCCTGCTTGCTTTTCGTGGCTTCACTACCGTCAATATAGATAATTGGTTCGTCGTTGCTCATATCTAAAAGTACTACAACTTCCTCATCTGTAAGAGCAGTTTTCCCAACTTCTGTTTCGTTATACTCTTTAGTGGTTACATCTAAGTCTTCATTATCATTAAATATCGCTATATATGAATCAGGTACTTCTACTACGCCTATATTTAAAGACGTGTCACTAGCGTTGAATATGAAATATATAATAGTCATGATTAAAAGAGGAGCTATTAGGATTAAACCTAAAGTTCTCTTGTCGTGCTTAATTTGCGTAAGTATTCTAAAGGCGAGTGCTCTAATTCTCATGTTTTTCACCTGACCTTCCATATTTAATGAAGGCTTCCTCTAAAGACACGGAACCGGTTTTTTCCATAAGCTCCAAAGGCGTTCCTGAAGCAATTAGTTTTCCGCTTCTCATCATAGAAAGATAAGAACATTTTTCTGCTTCGTCCATTACATGAGTAGTTACTATTATGGTTATACCATTATCGGTAAGTTCTTTAAACTCATTCCAAATATCATTTCTAAGAAGTGGATCAATGCCAACGGTAGGTTCATCCAGGATTAATACTGTAGGGCTAGCTAGTAGCGCAACTGCTAAGGATAATCTTCTTTTCATGCCACCTGAATACTGTGAGACTAGCTTATTCATTTCACCAGTTAAATTAACAGTTTCCATAACATAATTTATTCTATCTTTTAATATGTTTTTCTTGAGACCATACAACTTACCAAAGAAAACTAAGTTTTCTTTAGCAGTTAATGTTTCGTATAAAGCGGCTGACTGAGCCATATATCCGATTTGCTGCATTATCTTATACGAAGGCATTTGTTCTCCAAGTATTTCTACAGAGCCAGCGGTTGCCTTTGTTATTCCTGCTATTATCTTAACCGTAGTGGTTTTACCGCATCCAGACGGTCCTAAGAGACCATAAATGCTACCCTTTTCGACATTAAGAGATATTCCGTGTAATACTTCGGTTTTTCCGAAGCTTTTATGAATATCATTAATGGTTATACTATGATTCATTATGTTACCTTTCAAATTATATATTTTAACAACGATATTAGTATAATCCTATTTCCATTTAGTTTCAATGAAAACAACATTTTTAACTAAGTGATATGACCACTGTCAAGTAGACAGGTTAAATATCTAAAAATTTATTTGACTGCTGTACTAAATTGGTGCAGCAGTTTTTCTATGCAATCCAATTAGCTTTATACTTTTCAATTCGTTTATTTTCAGGAATCGGAA
>JAENWG010000015.1 GCA_016650175.1 Peptostreptococcaceae bacterium
CTAGTTGGTGTAATTCCGTCTAAGTATTCTTGAGCTACCATTGCTCGAAACTCAGCTGTGTGTGGTGATTTAGCCATAAAAATTCCCCCTAAGTAGATTTTGGTTATTTACCATGTCTACTTAAGGGGGATCATATCAATTTGCTTAAAGGCTTTTTTATTGCTTTATAATCTATTTTCATATATAATATATTGATTAGAGATAGGAGTTTTTATGAACGTTTTACTAAGCAACTATGTATTATTAGCTGCTGCCGCTTCATGGACAGTAGCTCAAATCACTAAAATAATATACTATAGCATAAAATCAAAACATTTCACATTAAAATATTTTCTTAGCTCAGGAGGATTTCCTAGCTCACATTCAGCAACAGTAACCAGTCTAGCCGCTTCATGTGCAATAACCTTGGGCATAGGCTCACCAGCTTTTGCCATCACTACAATACTAGCTAGCGTTGTCATCTATGATTCTGTGGGCGTTAGACAAACTACAGGCAGACTATCGGCAAGTCTAAATATGTTGCAATTATCTCATCCTGAACTATTTAATGAAAAAGAGCAATTTGATGAAGAAACCGGTCATAATATTATTGAAGTAATTGCAGGCATATTTATCGGGCTTACAACTGGGATATTGCTACCTCTAATATTAATATAATGGGAGAAAAATATGAAAAAACAAATATTATTAATACTACTGCTTACTATCTTAATGTTAAGTTCTTGTAGTAGCTCAGAAAACGATATAACTATGGTAAACATCTGGGCAACTTGGTGTCCCCCTTGCGTAGCAGAAATGCCGTATTTAGCTAAGTTAAATGAACAGTTACCAGAAAACGTAGGATTCATCGGAATTTGTACGGATGCTGATCAAGAGCCAGATAGCGCAAAAGAAATATTAGAGACTAACAATGCAACTTTTGCAGTTCTTATACCGTCTGATGAAATGTCAACAGGATTCTTATCTACTGTAGACGCTATACCGACTACAGTATTCGTCGATTCAGATGGCAATATAGTAGGGAATCCACAAATTGGTGCTCCAGGGAGTAGTGAAGAAGCTGTCATAGAAGGCTACCTCGCTTTGATAGACGAAGCATTAAATCAATAACTCAGCAACTCAATAAAAGCTCATTTGAGCTTTTATTTTTTTTACTCAAAATGCGAAATATAGTTGACTACAATAATAACTAGCTATATAATTATATACAAGTTATTATACTGTTTATAAGGAGGTTATTATGCAATATAACATCGAAGGCGGACAGTTACCAGTTCTAATTTGTACATTAGATTCAGGTGACTCAATGATTACTGAAAGTGGTAGTATGGGTTGGATGACTCCAAACATAGAGATGGTAACAAGCGGCGGTGGAGCTAAAAAAGTTTTAGGAAGAATGCTTTCCGGTGAATCTTTATTTAGAAATATATATACAGCTAGAGGAAATGGCGCTCAAATAGCATTTTTGTCAAGTTTTCCTGGTTCTATAGTACCAATTGATGTTCGTAATGAAGACTATATAGTACAAAAGACTGCATTCTTAGCTAGCGATCAGTCAGTGGAATTATCTATGTTTTTCCAGAAAAAATTCGGCGCCGGCTTAGTTGGCGGAGAAGGTTTCGTTATGCAAAGATTAAGCGGTAGCGGAATGGCTTTTATTGAAATAGATGGAGCAGTTATAGAATATACTTTAGCTGCAGGGCAACAAATGGTAGTAAGTACAGGCCATTTGGCTTACATGAGTGGCACTTGTTCAATAAATGTTTCTACTGTTAAAGGTGCAAAAAACATTTTACTTGGCGGAGAAGGCTTATTTAATACTGTTATTACTGGTCCTGGTAAAATAGGATTACAAACATTATCACCTAGCGATATGGCATCAGCAATAGCACCATTTTTACCAAGTAGTAATAAATAACAACAACGTTAATGGCAAAGACTAGCGTCTTTGCCATTTTTTATTATCCTCTTTTTTCAGTGTCTTCAACTATATCTTTTTTCCAACTTTCATTGATTCTTTCATCACTAGCTCTACATTTACATACGAAATCCGATACAACACCATAGCTCATTTGAACACCTTTTTTATCATTGATATATGTAGCCGATCTGTCAGCCGATATTCCAAACTTTTCTGCTTCTTTCACAGCATCCATATTAGCACCTAAAAATACAAATTCCCATTCATATTTTTCCTTTTGTCTTTCAATTATACGTTTTAGTCCAGCATAAGTATACTCTCTACTAGAATTTTCATAGCCATCTGTAGTAATTACAAAAATAACTTTTTCAGCCTTCAATTTATTATCCAGCTTTTTCTGGACATTACCCATTTTGCTTATTGTGGTTCCTACAGCATCTAGAAGTGCTGTGCAACCTCTTACATAATATTGGGTATGATCCATGTCTTTTACATTCTCTATTGGCTCTCTGTCATGCAGTATCTCAACTCTATCATCGAACAGTACCGTCGTAATATTTGCCTTACCTTCAGTTTTCAATTGTTTATGAATCATCGAGTTGAAACCACCAATTGTGTCACTTTCTAATCCTGACATAGAACCCGACCTGTCTAGAATAAATACTAATTCTGTTAATCCTTTTTTCATTTTGCTTACCTCCCTTTTCTATATTGACATTTTATCAGCATTAAGAAAAGGTGTGGTCGCTTTGAAAGGGACATTTTAATATTTATAAAAGATGTTCATTAAACGCAAATAACGCTTCATTTATTTTAAATATATCATAATCTTCTTTCTCAAAAAAATACATTACTATTACATCTGATTTATGATTGTCAGTAAATGCAAATCCTGCCTTCCCCAGTAAATCTTTAGCTTCATCAAGCGATAATCTAAGAGAAATCGCTAGTGCTATAATAGTCTGCTTTTTAGGTGTGTAATCATTGTTGCTCCTTATTTTCGAAAAAAGCTTTCTATCAATATTGGCTCTCTTATAAACTTCCACATCAGTAAAATCTTTTTCATCTATCAACCTAAACAGCATTCCTGTAAATGTTTCAACCGGATTCTTTAGTATATCAGCCAATTTTCTGCTTTGACTTTTTTCTAAATCGTCATCAAATGACATCGAACCGCTTACATCCTGCGGCGTAAGATATTCAGGCATTTCCTTTTTATTAAATTCTTCATCAAAAGAATCTAGTTCTAAATCTTCTAGATTTATTTTATAACTGCAATTATTGTATCTTCTTTCTGTATCTTCATCATAATACTTGTCTATATAGTGAATTAAATCATTAGTCAGTTCCTCTCCTAAAGTAACTGACTTTTTATCATAAACAACCAAATTAACTTCCATATCGTTATCCATAATAAATTCTTTGATAGTTGATACCGCAACATCTAAAGCCTCGCTTTTAGGATATCCATACACTCCTGAAGAAATAAGAGGAAAAGATATTGATTTACAATCGTGCTTCTTTGCTAATTCCAAAGAATTTTTATATGCATTCCTAAGAATTTTACCCTCGTTTCTATCACCACCTTGCCAGATTGGGCCAACTGTGTGGATAATATACTTCGCATTTAAATTATAGCCTTTTGTAATGACTGCTTCTCCCATTTTGCAAGGTGCTAAAATGTCACATTCTTCTTTTAGTCCTGGATCATCTGCACCCTCAAATATGGCTCCGCATACTCCCGAGCCTCTTCTCAATCCAGAGTTTGCCGCGTTTACTATAGCATCCGTATTCATCATTGTTATATCATTGTGTATAATTTGAAAAGTCATATCAATCCTCCTCGTTTAATCTATTACTATTATATCCCAATTATATTTAATTGCAAAAATAAAGCTACTCTCCTATTTTTCTGACTGTTCTCTGGAGAGTAACTCTACTTCTTTTACTATTCTTTTCATTCTCCAAGAACTTGCTGTTTTCCTGTTCGTGGATTTTTATTATATTTCCAACGAACTTAGCAACTTGCGATAGAAACGAATTCTTGATTATTCTAGCATCTATTAAACTTCCATTGCAAGCGCATAAGAACTTCTTACTGCATCTACAACTTTACCTGGCTTAAATGAATCTCCTAAGTTATATATTTCTGGAGCAACTCTTTCACTCAAAGCATTGTAATATAAACTGTTTTCTGAACGATATCCTAGAGCAATCAATACAAAGTCTGTATCAATTTCTTTTTCAACCGCATCTGTACCCGTTGATTTTGCTAATGGGTTATCTGTGTTTTTAGGTAATAATGGTGTCCAACACATATATGGATCTGAAAGATGTTTGCTTGTTTTTTGATCCGTTATTACTTTCCCGTTTTCAAACTTCAAAACTTTACATCCATTATGAAGATTAACTTTATCATTCTTTCTCATATAGTTTAACAAATGACCACGATTTGCTGTACACGCACCGACCATAAAGTCATCAAGCATTTCAATTACATCAACCTGTTTCTTGTCTTCAAATGCTAATTTATAAGCTGTCTCTGTTCCAACAACACCACCACCGATAATTGCAATTTTTTCTTTTCCATCTAAAATCGATGAATCTAATAATGCATCCGTTGCCATCGCATGTGGAATGCCATCTAATCCTGGGAATGGAGGTATAATGTCGTTTGTTCCAGTTGCTATTACCACTACATCATATCTTGCTTTTAAATCTTCAATTTCAACTTTTTTATTGAATACAGCTTTAAATGTATACTCTTTTTCAGCTTTTGCTACTTGAACTCTTAAGTAATTTACATAGTTTTTTATGTCAAATTTAATCATTGGTTTTCCACCAGAAATTAATTTTCCACCGATTTCACCAGTTGCTTCAAATAGGGTAACATCGTGACCTTTTTTAGCTGATTCAAGTGCATATACACATCCTGCAGGCCCTGCTCCAACTACTGCTACTTTCTTTGGTTTTTCAACTTTTACTGGTTTAACATATTTTTCTTCAAATCCACAACGCGCATTAACAGCACATTGAATATGTCCACCTTCTACAAATTCGTTTACACAGCCCTCTTGGCATCCGATACACGGTCTGATGTCTTCCACCTTATTATTAAATCATTTTTCTGGCCAATAAGGGTCTGCTAATAATTGTCTTCCAAGCATAACCATGTCTGCCATATTATCTTTTAGAACTTCTTCCGCTAAATCAGGAAATCCAAGTTTACCAACTGCTACGATTACAACATCGCCACCTGTATTTGTTTTAATATTATTGCTTCTAAAATAATCTACTGCAGCTTGTGATACTGATTTGAAACATCCTGCTGGCATTCCTGCTGGTGGATGAGGTAACCACCAGTTGTCGTAACAACCTAGATCAACATCGAAACAATCAACGCCTGCTTTTACTAAAGCTTCCATAAATTTAAGTGTTTCATTTACAGTTCTACCTTTAGTATATTTTTTAAGTGTATCCATATTTTCAATGTTTTCATATGTTTCATTTAATGCAAGAGATAAATCTATACGATACATAATTGGATAATGTGGTCCAACATTCTCTCTAATTGCTTTTACTAAATCTACTCCGAAACGATAAGGATCTGAATATTTACCTAATTTGCGACGATTAAATGCAGGATTTGTCATTTGTTCTAATAAGTATCCTTCATGACCATGAAGATATACTCCATCAATACCTTGACATTGCGCATCAAGTGCGGCTTGTGCTCCATTTTTAATAATTTTATTTAGCTTGCCATCAGAAAGTCTTATACACGGAATAGCTGGAATATAAAAGTTTTTATTGAACGATGCAGAAACCGGAAACTTCAACTCGTTTGGTAAACAAAGAGGTGCTCCTACACGACCGAGTCCTGGTGTTAACTGAATAAATATTTTAGAATCATAAGCATGTACGCTTGAAGCTAAATCGCGCCATCCAACCAAATTAGTTCTTGTTTTATCAATTCTTGGGAAGTAAGACAACCCTCCTGGTTCCGAAACTGTCGGATCAATTCCATGTGAAATTGGAACAAGCCCAGTTGTAAGAAGACCACAACCACCTTTTGCACGTTCTGTAAAATATTGGATCATTTTTTCATTTGGTCGCCCACTTTCTTCGCACATTTGAAGATTTCCCATTGGCGCCATTACGATTCTGTTTTTTATCTTTGTTCTGTTTATATTGATTGGAGAAAACATCGTCTTAAAAGGATACAATTTCCCCGTCATGCCTTTTGCATCTTCTGGATGTTCTAGAAACCAATCACCATAGCTGTCTACTAGTTCTTGAACTAGTGGGTCTTTTTTAAGTTCACTCATTTATTTTCCCTCTTTTTCTTTTTTAAACCATTTCGGTTTACTTCCTTCTTGGCTTTGCTCCGTTTGTTTTTCCAGTTCTTTTTTCTCTTTTACTGATTTAAAATGAAGTTCTCTTAATACCTCAACATCATCACATATCGTTTGTAATGGGCAAATACTACAGTCTGTAATAATATTCTTCATAACATGTTCAAATGCATTTGTAATACTGTCCACTTCACGACTTTGTTTAACTAACTCCGGAATCATAGGATGATCTCCTACAATAAAAATCATCCATACATGATTTACACCTGGGATTTTTTTATAGCGGTTAATAAACAAATTCCCAATGATAGAAAAATCTAATCCGTTTTTTATTGCTTTTTTACTAACTCGAATATTTTCTTTATTTTCTACACTTGAAGTCAAAATCATATAACCTTCTGGAATAACTTTAAAACGTTCAAATTCTAACCGTTTAATACGTGTATAAGCTATATTTGGATCATCTACATCATCTATGTCAATAAAGGTGATTCTAGAAAAATTTGTATCACTATTTATTTCTGATATATCTTTCCCAATTAAGGTGATCCGATCTTCCGTTACAAATATTTCTTTACTTGTTGGGCAATTGTACACCGTGCACGGGGCAAGTCGATCTCCTAACTCAAATGCAACTTCTTTACCCATTAAAAACTCATTGTTTTCTAAGCACTTCCACTCCACATTTGAATTCACAGCTAATTCTTTCATATTATACGGTTCAAGAATTTTGAATGTTTCATTAATCACCTTGTCGTATACTTTCAAATTAACCTCCTCCAGGACTAAATACTTTCTTCTATATCCCTATCATCATGGTATTTTATTAACTTATCATAAGTTTTTTCTACTAATTTTCCATCTGCATTTGTAATATATGCTACAAATAACAGAATAAATAAAACTACTAAAACAATTAGAATAATTATTAATGCTTTCATTCTTACACCTCCGTATGTTATTCTCCGTAAACGTCCATGCCTTTTTGTCTTGCAAATTCAGCTGCTCCTAAAGCACCCATTAATTGAGGATCAATATCTAGCTCAACAACTTTAATACGAAGTACTTTTTCGAGAGCTTCTTTTAATCCCATATTTTTTGCACATCCACCGGTAAGTGCAATAGAATCCTTTGCTCCAGCTTTCTTAGCCATTACAAAACAACGTTTTGCTACGGCCTGTTGTATGCCTGCTGCGATTTCGTCACGAGGTTTTCCTTCACCTACAAGTGTAATTACTTCTGATTCAGCGAAAACGGTGCATTGTGCTGAAATTGGAATTACATTCTTAGCGTCTAATGAAAGTTGTGAAAATTCATCTAATGTACATTCAAATGCTCTTGCCATAGCTTCAAAGAAACGACCTGTACCAGCTGCACATTTATCATTCATCGCAAAGGTTTGAACAGTCCCATCTTCTGCAACAGCAATACCTTTTACATCTTGTCCACCAATATCAATAATTGCTTTTACATCTGGGTTAGTAATATGAACGCCCATTGCATGACAAGAAATTTCAGAAATGTTTTCTTCTGCTTGTGGCACTTTGTTTCTTCCGTAACCTGTACCAACTAAATAAGTAAGATCTTCAATTTTTTCCAATCCTTCTACTTTTGATACGACTTCTCCCATTGCAATTTCTGCACTTTCCGCACTATTCATTTTGCTTCTTACTGTTACACTTGAAGCTACTTTTCTGTTTTCATCTAAGATTACTGCTTTTGTGTATGTTGAGCCAACATCACATCCACCAAAATATTTCATTTTTTTTCCTCCTGTTTTGCACTTTCTACCAAGTTAAGTTGTCATCATAATCTATTAACGTAGGATCTAAAGGCTTTTCTCTAAATACGTTAATCATATAGTTATTCATCGCATCACGCATTGCTTTTCTTGAAACGGTTCTTGGGTCCATTAAATCATGAGGAACCCAGATTAGGTGAATGCCACGTTCTCTAGCTTGATCTTCATATAATCCATGTAAACCACCTACATTCTTGCAAGATACGTGATCATACATAATTACAATATTCGTATTGAATTTTTCACACATTTTCCAACATTCATCCAATGAGTTTGCATACCCACCATTTGTATGTGAACGCATCATCATACGTTCATAACTTTTAGCCATATCCACCATTGCTTGTTTTTCATCTCCAATATGGAACATGTGATAAGAAAGCATACATTCCATATCAATTAAACATTTTACACCCCAACAATGTTGAGCCCAATAGGTAAAATTCGTATAGTAATGTGCTGGACAAGCCCAAACAATTGCACGATATTTTGGTTTGTTTGCATCATTTTTCTTATCTTCCTCATATCCTTTTTTCATCATCTTATCAATTTTTAAATCTGTTTTATACATATATGGATCCATGCATCCTGCACTTTGGAACTCATATTCTCTAGGAAGTGATAATGCTCCTCCACATACTTGTGGATAATCAGTACAATTCACATCCCATTTATTGATTGCACATTGTGCTTCTTCGTTATATACTTTGCAGCCTTCCCAGAATGCATCCCAATCCCATTTTACATTGTAATTTTCTTCAATAAACGAAATGCATTTTTCTAAATTCTTAACTGCATATTCATTTACTTCGGGTTCATTAAAACGTTGTGGAGGAGTAACTTGGAATACTGGAATATCTTTAAAATATCTTCCCATAAATGTTGTTTGCCCAATAGAACCATCACATGGCATAGAGCTTGTAATATATGTATTACCTACAATTGGATAATCATCTACAACCGCCGCCCCAGCTTCCGCTGCCGGAAGAGGACATACATCTGATGCTAATCCAAAATGTTCAATCGCATCAATATAATACATATTCGCATTCTGATCAACTTCACCCGGCATTCCGATTACAAACATCGCTATATCAAACCATTCTACAGTTGGAAATCCTGCCATAATAAAGGAAGGCGTCATTTCATCAAACATTACTGTGTTTTTTCTTAATTTTGCTGCTTTTTTATTGTTCGGACGTAAATGTTCGTCTTTTTCAATTAATTTTGCAATATTTACAACTGAATTGTGTACTAGAGAGAAAAAAGCTTCATGTGTGTACCTTAATTCTTTTCCTCTAAGACCTATAGTATGTCTATCCACCATGTTTGATGCGGTAATAAACGAAACCATCCAACGGTATCTCATTAACGCTTTAATCATTAAAATCGGATGAACTCCCAACTTAGCTGCCATAAATCCGTACAGTTTTAACCAACGTCCAAAATCATACGCCGTGTCTTTAAAACCTTTCCATTCACGATGAGTGAACGCTCTATGGTTTGCATCATAAAAGTTCCCCATTCCTTTTCCAGTTTTAGGGTTATATGCCATTTATTCGTCCCCCTTTTTCGTTTTTTCTTTTTCTTCTTTTCTGGCTTTTATCATTTTGATTTCTAAACTTTCCACAAACGCTTGTACTCTTGTTCGAAGCTGTCCACTTGTTCCACTTCTATAAGGTCTATCAATTGATAAAGCAGGAATACCATATTCATTTTGTAGCACATGACTTGCTAGTGTTCTTTCAAATGACCAATAAGTACAGAATTTCATTTGTTCATAGATAATTCCATCTGCATGAAAATGTTCTGTCAATTCTTTTGCTCTGTCATAACGATACTGCACTTTATGATCGGAACATTGTCTAGGACATTCAGTATCTTTTAAATATCTGCGACAAACTTGCGTAAGTGCATCTTCATCATCTGTTAAAGTTATTTCAGATCTACCAGGGAATGAACCATAACAGAAACGATCCGCTACAACTAATGCGCCATTATCTTCAATTAATTCGATCAATTCAGGATCATCAATTTCAGAACCTACAATCGTAACTCTTGCTCTGTAGTGATTTTTAGAATCTGGTTCTCTTGTTTTTATTTCTTCCAATGTTTCTTCTAGATAAGGAATAACATCTACCTTAGGACAAATATATGTTACTAAACATATTTTGTGAAATTCCGAGCCTGTAATAACAGGTTTCATTTCTGTTCTAAATTCACCTATTTCAGTAATCAATCGGCAAATTTTATTGTGTTCTTCTACTGATTTTCGAATTTCTGCATCCGAAATATCAACACCATATTTTTCCTTGAGCGGTTTTAAAAAATTTCTAGATACTTGTTCGATTAGGTGTGTTACAGAATCTTCATCATCTGAACAAGGAATATCTAGATTTGTCCAAAAGAAATTTTCTTTTGTCGGATCATTTGTTTCTAATAATTCCATGTTTTCCATACAACGATTCATTGCTTCACAGCAGTCAACTCCTGCCATTGCATCTAGGAAATGATAATTTCCTTCGATAGCTCTTTCTAGCAATGCTCTACTATATTCACAAGAGCTACTTGCCATATAATATGTCGCAATATCCATTGAGCCCATGTTAGGAGCTCTCAGTCTTACTGAAAAGCAATCGCCCAAGTTTAATAAAACTTCAGGCATATGAAAGCAAGTATAGCCCAATGCTATTTTGCCATCATCTTTTGCTTTACGTACCAATTCGTTATATGCATTTTCTAGTAAACTCTCGAAATAAATCATGTGTTTCAGATCTTTCATTCCGGTTTTCCTCCATTTAATACTCCAAATTTTTTCAGTACTTCCTTAATCTTCACTACAGAAATTGTATCATCTGGTAATTCCATGAAATTTTTAGCAGCAACATCATAAGTAATAATATTCTTATCTGTTGGTATAAGACCCAAAAGTTCAACTTTCCCTGTATCAAGTTGTTCTACTAAAGACATATCTTCAATTCTATTGATTACAACACCAATTCTTTCATAATCAACCATTTCTTTTGCTACTTCATTGATTGTCTTGATTACCTCAAGACCTTTTCTACTTGCGTCAGTAACTAACAACAGATGACTTACCTTTTGCATAACACGACGATTAATCTGTTCAATGCCTGCTTCTCCGTCGATTACAACAAAATCAAACTGGCTACTTACCATTTCAATTACGTTTTTCAAATAGGAATTGATTCTACAATAACATCCTTCAGATTCCGGTCTTCCTATTGCTAGAAACGCAAAATTATCGGTTTCTACAATCGCTTCAAAGATTCGGTATCTTGATTCACTCACTAACTCCATTGCATTTTTTGTATCTCCTTCTTCAACAGAATTAATAATTTCAGTTCTAATATCATCTAGCGTAATTTCAGGTTTTACTTCCAATGCTGTTCCTAAACCAATTGCAGGATCTGCATCAATTGCTAAAATCTTCTTATCTGGAAATTCTTTTGCCAATATTTTGACAATTGTTGCCGAAATAGAAGTTTTTCCAACGCCTCCCTTACCGGTAAGTGCAATAATTACTGGTTCTTTTTCCACTAAAATACCTCCTTATGTTTTTTGTTTATTTAACTAAATCTTTTAAATAAATTCCCAATCCACTTATTACAAATAAGTTTAATTCTCGTATATTCTTTGTAAACCATTCTTCACTCTTATTTTCGCTGAGGTAACATTTTGTTAGTTCAATATACATTCCACATAAATTTTTAATCATAATGCTACTTGGTCCCTTTAACGTCGGAACTTTAGACCCTGAAAATGCTCCTGTCACTGACCACATTTCGTACTCATAATATCGTTCTACAATTTCATCACAAAAGCTTTCATATTTACTTCCTTTTGTTTTAAATATAAGAATATATAATAATTCTTTATTATTAATAATGTATGATTGTAAACTTGCCGTTGCCGCTATAAGATACTCCAAATAATCGTCTTGACAGAGAGAAACTGGTTTAATTCTATTTATTTTTGATAAGGTTATAATCTTCTTATAAAACTCGCCAACCAATGCGTCTAGTATTGCTTCTTTATTATCAAAATAATTATATAAGTTACTTACCGAAATATGACATGCTACAGCTATATGGCGCATAGATGTTGCTTCATATCCATCCTTTTTCATCATTTCAAATGATTGATTTAAGATGTCATTCATAATTGAATCCTTTTTGACTTGTGCCAATTACTACACCCCCTAAACATTCATTGTTTATTAATTAACAGTGTTCTCTTTTAAGATACCTTATTTGTTGCCAAAAATCAACACTTTTTTTCTGAAATGACACAGAAAATACACAATAAATACACTTAAGCATTCTCTTATGCTATGTTCTGCATGTAATATTGTTATTTTTTTCTTTAACATGGATACAGCTTGTAAAAAGGCAGAAGGTTATTCCTACTAATTCCTGAATGAAATATTGCCAATTTAGCGATCATTCTCATAGCTTCATTATATTTAATTGCAAAAAAATATACCTTTGTCTCTATTAACAAAGATACATTTTAATAACACTATTTAGAATAAATCGTAACTATATATACGAGTAATATTATCTGCACTATTAGAATTAATGGAAATCCATATTTAAATTGCCAATGATTAGTCTTATGTCTAAAAATTTTCATTCCTACTATACCACCTATACTTCCCCCTATTAATGAAAAAGTGAAAAGTGTCTTCTCGGGTATTCTCCATTTGCTCTTTCCAGCTTTATGTTTATCTGCGCCCATAACAAAAAAAGTTATAATATTAACAACTACCAGATAAACTATTATTCCTATTATCAATTTTGATTACACCTATTACCTTTCTATCCTAAAGGTTTGATCATATTTTCAAGCTTTACCCATATATCATAGTTTTCACTGTTAAAATATTCCAACTGTACTCCTGCTTCTTTTAAAGATATGTTTTCATTAAAAGCTTTCTTAGCTACAATTGCAGACTTTTCATAGCCTATAAATGGGTTAAGTGCCGTTACTATCATGAGTGATCTATTATTGTTTTCATTTATTTTTTCCATATTAGGTGTTATCCCCATTAAGCAATTTTTATCAAACGAATGTATAGCCTCTGCCAATAATCTCACTGATTCTAAGAAGTCATTTATTATCAATGGCATAAACACATTTAACTGAAAATTTCCTTGTGATGCCGCTATTCCAATTGATGTATCATTACCCATAACTTTTACCGATACCATCGTAACAGCTTCGCACTGAGTAGGATTTACTTTGCCCGGCATTATTGAGCTTCCGGGTTCATTTTCTGGTATGTTTATTTCACCAATTCCGCACCTAGGGCCACTAGCTAGCCATCTAACATCATTAGCTATCTTCATCATATCCGCTGCTAGGGCTTTTAGTGCACCATGCGTAAATACTAAAGCGTCTTTTGATGTTAAGCTATGAAACTTGTTTTCTGCCGTTACAAATATCTCTCCAGTTATCTCGCTTATTTCATGTGCTACCAATTTACCGAAGTCCTTATGAGCATTAAGACCAGTACCAACCGCCGTACCTCCAAGTGCTAATTCGCTTAGGCTTTCCAAAGTGCTTTCTATCATTTTTTTATCATGAATTATCATTGATTCCCAACCGCTTATCTCTTGCCCAAGAGTTAACGGCGTAGCATCTTGAAGATGCGTTCTTCCTATTTTAATTACATCTTTATTTTCCTCTTCTAAACGACTTAATGTTTTAATCATTCCGTCGCAAGCAGGAAACAATTTATTTTTAATTTCAATTATAGCCGAAATATGCATTGCTGTAGGGAAAGTATCATTTGAACTTTGTGACTTATTTACATGATCATTTGGATGCAATATTTTTTCTTCTGCTATTTCATTTCCTCTGTTAGCAATCACTTCATTTACATTCATGTTACTTTGTGTACCGCTACCTGTTTGATAGACTACAAGAGGAAAATGTTTATTTAGTTTTCCGTCGATTATTTCATCGCATACATCACAAATCAAATCAGCTCGATTTTCTCCAAGCTGTCCTAGTCTCGCATTAGTAATCGCTGCTGCTTTTTTCAAAATACCAAAGGCCTTTATGACTTCAATCGGCATTCTCTTCCCGATTCTAAAGTTTTGAAAACTTCTTTGTGTTTGAGCACCCCAGTATACATCTCTAGGAACCTTTATTTCACCCATAGTATCTTTTTCAACTCTGTATTCCACGATAACCTCCTACTTTCTAATAAGATCCAACTCAATAGCTTTATCTGCTACAGCTTTAGCTACAACTTCTACAACCTTTTCATTGAAAACATCCGGTAATATATATATATCGCTTAGTTCATCATCTGTTATCACGTAAGCCAGCGCTTCCGCTGCAGCGACTTTCATAGAATCGGTAACTCTAGTTGCTTTTACCGATAATAGCCCTTTAAATATACCTGGAAACGCCAAAACATTATTTACTTGATTAGGATAATCAGACCTTCCTGTTCCTACAATACAAGCACCCGCTTTTTTTGCAATATCTGGCATTATTTCGGGAATAGGATTAGCCATAGAAAATACAATAGGGTCTTTAGCCATCGATTTAATCATCTCTTCATTTACTAAATTAGGTTTGGAAACTCCTACAAATACATCGGCATTTTTCATTACTTCTGCGAGATTTCCTTTTCTACTATCCTTATTTGTTATCTTTGCCACTTTTTCTTGTTCGCTATTGTTAAACTCTGAACCTTCATAAATAGCTCCATTAATATCACATACTATTACATCGCCAAATCCCATTTTTACAAATAATTTAGCTATAGAAAGTCCTGCAGCTCCTCCGCCGTTTATTACTATGTTAAGAGTTCCTTTTTTTCTTCCTGTATATCTTATTGCATTTAACACTCCAGCAGATGTAATAATTGCAGTTCCATGCTGATCATCATGAAATACTGGTACATCACACTCTTCAATTAATCTTCTTTCGATTTCAAAACATCTAGGCGCACTAATATCCTCAAGATTTATTCCTCCAAAGCTCTTAGAAATAAGCTTGACTGTGTTAATTATCTCCTCCGTGTCCTTTGAGTCTATACATATAGGAATGGCATTGATTCCTGCGAATCTTTTAAAAAGAGCGCACTTTCCTTCCATGACAGGCATACTTGCACTTGGCCCTATATCTCCTAATCCAAGTACTGCAGTCCCATCGGTAATAACCGCAACTAAATTGCCTTTACCCGTATATTCATATGCGAGCATTTCATCCATTTCAATTTCGAGACACGGTTCAGCAACTCCAGGTGTATATGCAATTGCTAAATCTTCCATAGTTTCAATTTCTGCTTTTGAAACCACTTCAAGTTTACCTCTCCATTCTAAGTGTTTCTTTAAGGCTTTTGTTTTGCTAGGCATTAATTACCCCTTTCTAAAATAGAACATATAGTGGCTGCTCATCTGACCTGGTCTTTGACCCCACACTCGCCTTTACCCGGATTTTCCGGAGGACTTACTTCTAAGCTACGCCATGATCACTGCCGCTTTGCGACAGCTTACGTGGATCCTTTTGCCCGCAACTGGCTTGGACTTTCAACCACAGACATGAGCAGTCACTATATGCTCCCTGATTAATGTATTATTAAATCTCCTCCTGCTACAAAGGATAAAAAGTATATCTTATTAACTCCTGCATTTTTAAGTATTTTGCTTATTGCATCAGCAGTAGCACCTGTTGTATAAATATCATCTATTACCAATACATTTTTACCTTTGATATCGCTTTTATCATACTTATTAATATTAAAAGCATTAATAAGATTTAGCTTTCTTTCTTCCGAATTTAGTTTCTTTGAAACATCTGTTTGCTTTGTCCTTATTAAATATTTAGAATTAAGAGTTGTTTTTTCGAGCCTTGTAAAATATCTCGCTATAAGCTCAGCTTGATTAAAACCTCTTTTTTTGAGTCTTTTACTGTGTATTGGCACCGGAATTACTATATCATATTTGATTTCTTCTATCAACATTCTATCATACATAATTTCTGCTATAATTTTTGACAAGTAAGTTTTCTTTTTATATTTTAAATTGAATATGACTTTTTTTTCATAAACACCGTATTGAGCACAAGTAAAGCCTCTGTCAAAATAATGTTTATTTTCCTGACAGTTATAGCATAGTTCTTTAGTGTTATTTTCACTTAACAATTTACCGCACTTACTGCATGTTCTCTCATTTGCCCACCTGAAATGTTCCATACAATCATTACATAAGGCATACGGCCTAGATTCATCAATAATATTACCGCAACAAATACAATAAATGCTATGAGGAAAAATCAATTCTGTTAACTTTTCCCATAATCTTTTAAGTCTCATCACACACCTTTAAATATTTAAGCCCATTAAATCAATTCTTTTAAGTCTAATTCCAAGTCCTGAACATCTATTTTCTATTCTGTTGTTATCTATCATAGCTTTCATCCTTTTTTCAGAACCCACAATAGTAACTAAGTTCTTGCCTCTTGTAATCCCTGTATAAAATAGATTTCTAGTTGCAAGCATCGGTGGGAACCAAGTCATAGGAATAATTACCGCAGGGAATTCACTACCTTGACTTTTATGTACAGTTATAGCATATGCCAATTCCAACAAATCCAATTGGGAAGATTCGTAGCTTACATATTTTTCATTATCAAATATAACTGTTATTGTGTCATTTTCTTTATCTATTTCTTTTATGAGTCCCATATCTCCGTTAAAAATCCCGTCGCCTGTTACCAAGCTACCTTCTTTTCTCCATTTAATCTGGTAATCATTCCTTATCTGCATTACTTTATCGCCGACTCTAAAAGTTTTATCTCCATACACCTTTTCATTTACACCAGGTTTTTTAGGATTTAATACTTCCTGAAGTCTTTTATTTAGATTATGGGTTCCTAGGGTTCCTTTCCTACTAGGTGTTAGTACCTGAATGTCAGATGGTGAATTTACAAAATCATAATAGGTTTCTATTCTGCCCGAAACAAGTTCAATTATCTTGTTTAGCATATCCTTTTCATTGTCTATATTTATTAAAAAGAAATCCTTATCTCTCTCGTTAAAGCATGGATATTCTCCTTTATTTATCAGATGCGCATTAACTACTATTAAGCTTTCTTTTGCTTGTCTAAATATTTCATTAAGCTTAATTGTAGGAATGAACTCACTATATATAAAATCTCTAAGTACATTTCCTGCGCCAACTGACGGCAATTGATTTGCATCCCCTACAAGGATAACTCTAGTTCCAGTGCTAATTGCGTCTAACATACTACTCATAAGCATAAGATCTATCATAGATGCTTCATCTATGATGATTAAATCCTGCTCTAGCATTGAGTCTTGATTCTTTAAGAATTTAGCCTCTCCAGAATCTGTCGAATAATGATATTCCAACAACCTATGTATAGTGGACGCTTCATATCCTGATGTCTCAGTTATTCTTTTGGCTGCTCTTCCCGTAGGCGCAGCTATTGCAGAAGTAATACCGCATATAGTCGCTATTTTAATAATAGTATTAATAATTGTAGTCTTTCCCGTACCAGGTCCGCCTGTAATTACAGATACATTACTTCTAAGCGAACTCTTAACTGCTTTTTTCTGTTCTTCAGATAAACTAATATTTTCTTCCGCTTGAACTTTAGCAAGTAAATTATCAAGGTCATAACTTATAGGTTTAATCAACCCGTCTTTTAATCTTATTAAATTGTTGCACACCTTTTTTTCGGCATAATAGTAACCCGAAATATATACAACATAAGCTCCTTCTAAATCATCAACTTGAACTGTTCCATCAAAAGCAAGAGTCACTATATTGTCTTCTATCATCTCGCTTGACAAATCTAATACTTCTACCGCTTTATCAATCAACACTTCCTTTAGAACATACGTGTTTCCTGAACCAATATACTGATTTAAACAGTATATAATCCCACTTTTTACTCTATATTCGCTTTCCTTAGAAATCCCTAATTTTTGAGCTATTTCATCAGCCTTATGAAAACTAATTCCATAAATATCTTCGATTAGTCTATATGGATTTTCCTTTATCATTTGAACAGCCTTGCTCTCATATTCTTTATAGATTTTAAGAGCATACGTGGTCGTTATTCCCCACTTTTCAAGTTCGAAAGCAATATTCGCAAATTCTTTTCTGATTACATAGGAATTATGTATCTTTTCTGCCGTTTTAGAGCCGATTCCTCTAATTTTTAATATATCCATATGGTTATTTTCTATAACATCTAAAGTTTTTTCACCATATTCTGCTACTAGCTGCTCAGCCATTTTAGGACCTATGCCTTTTATAGCGCCTGATGACAAAAAAACTTGAATACTGCTAACATCATTCGGCAATATTTCTTTAAATGAATAAAAAGCAAACTGCTCACCATATTTTTGGTGAGTCTTATATTTGCCTTCTAGTTTATAAACTGCGCCGGGATTTACATATGCTAAATTACCAGTAATTGTAATTACTGCCTTTTCTGTTTCAAATATTGCTACAGTAAAACCATTACCCTCGTTGTGATATATAATCTCGGTTATTTCTCCGGTTAATATTTCCATCTGTCCTATTTTATCCAATGTACTCTTCTTGTAATTACCGCGAATTTGCTTTTACTTAATTTCTTGATTTCTTTAAGCAAATCGTTTCTGTTGTTCTTGTTAGGTTTAAGATGTATGATTTCTACTGCTAATCTTAAAAGTTCATCAGCTCTTTCTTTAGTATCGGCATACCCAGCTTCCATAACATCATTAGCATCCACTACTAAATCTTCAGGAAACACAGCGTCCCCAGTCTTTCTAATTTCAGTTAAATAATACTGCCTTGAGTCTATCTTACTCGCTTGAAAATCATATACCATCCTCTGCGCTTTAGAAAGATTGTTTAAATAATTGTATCTATCCCAACCTTTTTCACATATATAGTTCTTATATTCTACAAAACTTCCTATGAAATTAAGCTTAACTTTTTCTTTAATTGCATCATGCAGCCTATCATTTGTTTTTTCAGAAAAATCCAATCTATCTATAGCTAAATGGGCTTTCTTATCAGCAAAACAGTAATAGAAAAGACCTAATCTTCTGTCTGTAACTCTTTTAGTTTTATCTATGCCTTCACATAAACCTATATAGTCACTTCTGTTAGATGCTTTCATGCTTTCAAATATCTCTTTTCCTACTACTACACCTAAGAGCCCCGTATCCGCCAATATATTTAATCCTAGTCCTGCATGTTCTGATGATACTATTCTTTCTAAAGATCTTGTGACATATCCTAAACAGTCATCTCCTAACAAGCCCACGTTGGCTACTATACCTTCATAAACGTCATTATCTACATCAAATCCAAGTTCAGCAGCTAATTCTAAAGCTTCAAACATCTTAACCGGTGTTTTCTTAAATACTTCCTTAGGATCTCCTATAGTTTTAATTATTTCTGCTTTTATATCTGCTCTTGCATCATAAATATCATAAAACTTTCTGTCAGGATTATCCGCCATTGAATTAAGAACAAAACTTTCCTCTTTGAGTTGGCTTTCGATATCATCATAGAATTTTATATTTTTATCACCTATAGCTGTTCCATATGGAGAAACATCTACGATAATCATATCTTCTTCAGATTCTTCATTGAATGTCAATCTTATAATTTCTCTATTTTCATCAATTATTTCGGCTCCAGGAAATATTCTCTTAAGCTTATCAAGCCTAGCATTAGTGACTAAATCCCAATCCAAAGGTTTTTCTCCTAAATAGCTTTCTCTAACGCATTTGCCATAAGCATATGCTTCAAATCCATTTTTTTCTAGTTCCTTTAATATATTATTTACTTCTTTAGTTAATTTAATCAAAATCTACCTCCACCTAAAACTCAGCCTTATATAATCTTCTGTAATCCAATGTCCAAACACCATCTGTAAATTCTCCTGGTTCTACGCTCTTGAGCGCATCTTCCATATCGAACATTCTTGCATCCAAAATGTCTAAATAGTGCAATACCTCTGCTTCTGGAAATAGAGGTTTCTTAGGACTTCCAAAGTCAGGTTCATAATGATGAGATAATATCATATGCTCAAGCATAACAATTTTTTCTCTGCTCATTCCTATTTCAGAAGCTTTTATCTCAATGCTCTTAATTCCTTGTACAATATGACCTAGTAGTTGTCCTTCAAAAGAATAACCGTCAGACACACCTCTTTCATCACTGTTAATTTCGTTTAACTTTTCCATATCATGAATAGCAACTCCACATAATAACAAATCTCTATTAAGATTTTTATATATTTGGGTAATATGGTCGCCTGTCATCATCATTCTCTTTGTGTGATATAGGAGGCCACCGTACTCTGCATGATGATTCTTCTTTGCTGCAGGGTAATACATCAGTTTGACCTTATTCTCTGTATATAAATCTACACAAAGCTTTTTAAGTTCTTCATCTTCAAAAGTTTCAAATATTCCCATTAAATATTCATACATATCTTCTGATTCTTCAGGAGCAGCCTTAAAGAAGTCCCTTATGTCTAGTTCATCTGTAGGTGCGGATTTTCTAATTTTTGTAACCCGCATTTGTTTCATGCCCTTCCATTCATTGATAGTGCATTTAACTCTTACAATTTCACCGTCAACTATCTTATCTATTGAAGATTGCTCTTCATCTGATATGTCCCACTTCTTTGCAGTTATCTCACCTGAACTATCTCCTAATACCAAGTCCAAATATTTCTTTCTGTTCGAGCCTAGTTTTACAGCTACGCTTTTAACCAAGAAAAACTCTGTTATTTCTTGATCCGTTTTAAGTTGAGTAATATATATATCTTTCATTAATTTGTCTCCTTTACAACAATCTTTATCATTATATATCATAATTTCAATTTCATCAACCACACAGACAATTTTCTCTTCACTTTTACACAAATTAGTATATAATTGTATTGTAAACTGAAAGGGGAATATTATGGAATTTGATGTAAAGAAAGCAACAGAAGCTGCAGTATCTTGGATTAGAGAGTGGTTTTACGAAAACGGTTATGGTTGTAATGCAATATTGGGAATTAGCGGAGGTAAGGACAGTTCGGTAGTAGCAGCTCTTTTAGTAGAAGCTCTAGGTAAAGACCGTGTAATTGGAGTCCTTATGCCTAAAGGAATACAAGACGATATCCATATGGCCAGATTATTAGTTGATCACTTAGGTATAAAGTCATATACAGTAAACATCAAGGACTCATACGAAGCTTTGGTTAACGAACTCGAATCTAAAGTAGGCGTTATGAGTAAAGACAGTAAAATCAATCTTCCTGCTAGACTTAGGATGTCTACATTGTATGCAGTAGCTCAAACAAACAACGGAAGAGTAGCAAATACTTGTAACCTATCTGAAGACTGGGTTGGCTATTCAACTAGATACGGTGATTCTGCAGGAGACTTCAGTCCTTGTTCATTTTTTACTACCAAGGAAATTAGGTCGATAGGACGCTATTTAGGCATTCCTCATGAGCTTGTAGAAAAAACTCCTATAGATGGATTAAGCGGAATGACTGACGAAGAAAAATTAGGTTTTACCTACGAAGTTTTAGACAAATATATTAGGACTGGTGAAATTGAGGACAATAAAACTAAGGCAAAAATAAATCACTTACATGAAATTAATAAATTTAAACTTCGATTCATGGATTCATTCAACTACGAGGAGACAAAAGATGAGTAAAAAACTTAAAATTGCTATACTAGGATTTGGTAACGCAGCAAGGGCTTTCGCGAAAATATTAGAAAAAGAAAGATTTAACATACTATTGAATTATGATACCGCTATAGTAACTACGGGAATTGTTACAGGTTCTCACGGCGCGCTATACAATCCTTTAGGCTTGCATCTAGACAGCATAACCGAGCACTACGATAAAACTGGTTCATTAAATAGACCAATTCAGATGACCTCTATGGAGCTATGTGAAAAGGGGGATTATGATATTTTAATTGAAGCTACTCCGCTAAACATTAAAACCGGCCAACCTGCTACAGATCATATAAGAGCAGCGCTTAAACGTGGCAAGCACGTAATAACAGCAAACAAAGGTCCTATTGCTTGGTATTTTAAAGAACTAAACGAACTAGCTAAAGCAAATAACTGCAAATTCTTCTATGAAACTACAGTGATGGATGGTACTCCTGTCTTTAACTTAGTTAATGACACATTGAAAATGTGCACAGTAACAGCAGTAGATGGCATTCTTAATACCACTACGAACTATATATTAGAAGAACTTGAACAAGGCAAAGAGTATAGCGATATAATTACTGAAGGTACAAAAATTGGCTTCATCGAAGCAGATCCTGCGATGGATGTTGAAGGCTATGATGCTGCAGCTAAACTAACAGCTCTTCTTAATGTACTTATGGATGCAGGAATAACTCCAAATGATATTGATAGAACTGGTATAGAAAATATCACATACGATGATATCGTTAAAGCAAAAGAAGATAACAAGGTTATTAAACTAATCTGCCACGGAGATAAAAACAGTGCTTTCGTAAAGCCTACTTTAGTAGACAAGTCCGACTTAACTGCTAACATCGACGGTACTTCTTCTATGGTTCAAATCACTACAGATTACATGGGTAAGCTAAGCATCATTGAACATAATCCAGATTTAGTTCAAACAGGTTATGGAATATTCAGTGACTTAGTGCGTGTTATTGAAAAAAATTAGCAATGTTAAATTTAAAGGAAGGGATGTACCACATTGATACAATCACTTCCTTTTCTATTTACTCACTAATTTCATAAGTTTCTTCATATTCAACTTCAGCCACTGCCGCTTGACCAACGCCCTTACTGCACTGTGGCGCTAGCAATGAACAATGTTTAGGACAAGCTGTACAATATAGGTTTGATAAGTATTCATTTAACGTAGGAGTCTCATCCACGATTGCGCTAACATTACTGGTATATGTCTCATCATTGATTTCTTCATCGTCTTCATCATCTGTGTAAACAACCACTCCAGTATTAACAAAATTACCAACGGATATGTAAAGGGTAAGCACTATTGCTGCCATAGCAGCAAAACTTCTTACTCCCTGTTTAACATTTTTTGTATTATATCCGACTACACTTCTTTTGAATACTGCAAGAAAATAATTTATATGCAGTGACGCGTGTAGTAACATTATTCCTAAAGAAACATATGATGAAAAATAGTGTATTGTGTATGTATTCCCGTTCATTGCGTTTTGAAATATAACTCCTGAAATCATTATACCTGTAATTATAGATATTGGCATACTTATCATTAGCATAACATCTGAAATTCCTTTTAGCTTTTTTTTGAACCCAGAATTTTTGCTAATAATATTTTTTAGTGCTATCTTAGTTTCTTTTTTATTGAGATATACATGGGCTGCAAAAAGCCCTCCAATCATCATTCCCATTATCTCATGAAAATATGGACTTATATTGTATCCAAACATTAATAGTATATATATCACCAACATAAAAATATCTAATAGGATTTTTACGGTGTGTTTGCTTTTCATAATTATTCTCCTTCATAGTTTTAATATTATATTACATTAAAATTATGGACGAATTATGACAGTTTAATTTTATTTATTCACAATACTTTTTCAAGTGTAAATTCGCCTTAAAATAGTCTCCATCTATCTTAATATCAAACTTACCCCCGATTAGTACAGCCAAGTCTCTTGCTATAGACAATCCAAGTCCACTACCGTCAGAAGTTCTAGATTGGTCGCCTCTCATAAATCTTTCCATCAGTTCCTCTTCCGATACATTTAACTGTGCTTTTGAAATGTTTTTAATTTCAAGTTTTAAAGTCTCACTGCTTTCTTCGTAAATATCAACATAAATTCTGCTGCCTTCTATTGAATACTTACTCGCATTTACAAATAGATTTTCTAGAATTCTGTATAAAAGTCTACCATCTGCACATACTTTTATGTCTTCAACATGAGTATTAAAAACCACATCTAACTCCTTTGGCTCAAAATAGTTATCCATTTCACCTAGGCTTTGGTTAACAATCGCAGATAAATCCATTTCAACTAAATCCACTGGGAAATCTCCGCTACTTGCTTTTGCAGCATCAAATAAATCCTCTGTTAATTTTTTTAATCTCTGCGTTTTTTCATCTATTACTCTTAAATATTCAGGTGCATTTTTACTATCTAATCCTTCAAATTTTAAAAGATCTAAATACGTAATCATAGAAGTAAGAGGTGTTTTTATGTCGTGAGAAACATTAGAAATAAGGTCAGTTTTAGTACGCTGATTCTTTTTCTCGTTTTCCATAGCAATGCTTAGCGATTCAGATATATCATTTAAATCAGAGGCTAATCTATCAAGTTCACCTTTCCCTTTAACTTCATTCTTGTATTCAAAATTACCATTTTTAAGTTGGTTTACACCTTCTTTAACTGTATAATATTTATCCATAACCTTCGGTAAAAATATTATTACAAGAAGCACTACTGCTATAAGTGATTCTAAAGATACATATGAAAGAATCGCACCTAGTAGAAGCATGGCTAGTATTTTCCAATACGCTGTTGCTTTATATTTTAGACTTCTCTCTATATCCCTAAACAGTCTTCCAAGCAAGGTATAATGTGTAAATTCTCCGGCTTTTCCTTTTTTAATTAGTGACAATAGCAACATCAAACACAAAAGAGATGCTATCAACATTACTACTACTGCTGATAACAGTCCAAAAAACGAACTATATGAATATTCACTTCCCCACAAATAATAATCTAAACTCTTCTCTAATCCAATAAATATATTTGGAATAGAATACAAATAATTATATACGGTCTTTCCTGTATATATAACAGCTGCTATTCCCACTGCAAACATGATTACTATCTGAACTTCTCCAAATATTTTGTCAAACCAGTTAAGTTTTATTTTTCCATCTTCTTCTTTCTTTCCTACAATAGCAAGAGATACCACTAGGGATACTATGCTAATTGTTCCTGTAAATACAGCTACAGCAGATAATTGTTTAAATATAATGCTTATCACAGAGTATAAAGTCATTTCAACTTCCTGCCCTGAAGTATTCTCACAAATAACTTTTGTAATCTTTGCTCCATCCATATTCATAGCATCATATAATGTAAATATTCCTACAATAGACACCGCAAATATTGTAACCACTAGTATAAACATAATTATACTGGCGGTTATTTTTACTATATATGGTTTTTTATTGTAGTTTTTCAATTTTGTATCCAATTCCCCAGACCACCTTTAAATATTTAGGATTTTTAGTATTTATTTCAATTTTTTCTCTTATTCTTCTGATGTGAACAGCTACAGTGTTTTCAGGATTAATTGCAGGTTCATTCCAGACCGCTTCATATATCCGGCTCATTGAAAACACTTTACCCGCATTTTCAGTTAGAAACTTGATTATACCGTATTCTATAGGAGTAACTACTACTTCATTGCCTTCAACTGTAACTGATTTGTTATCATCATCTATGGAAAGTCCCCCTGTTTCAAAAACTTTGTTTTTAGAAGTAATGTTTCCAAAGTCAGTATATCGGCGTAGCTGAGATTTAACTCTAGCAACAAGTTCAAGCGGATTAAAAGGTTTTGTCATATAGTCATCCGCACCTACATTTAATCCCGTGATTTTATCATAATCTTCTGATTTAGCAGATAGCATAATGATTGGAATATTCTTTTCTTTTCTTATTCTCATCGTAGTTTGAATACCATCAAGACCCGGCATCATTATATCCATAATAATCAGATGCAAATCATTATTTTTAGCTATATCAATTGCAGTAAGACCATCATTTGCTAACAAAACATTATAGCCTTCGTTTATTAAATATATTTCTATAGCCTTGGCTATATCTTTGTCATCGTCGCACACTAAAATATTCATCTTACTTACCTCTTCTACTCATATTATCATGATAGTATTACAAAACAATTTACACTTTATTAAAATATTATTAATTTATTAGTGCTTCAAGTGTTTTTCTAGCCACCGGACCTGCGCTTGTGCTTCCATTTCCGCCTTTTTCAACGAATACTACAAAGGCATATGGATAATCTTCATTTTTAACGAAACCGACAAACCATCCGTTAGGTTGCTCCCCGATTACTACTTCAGCAGTACCTGATTTAGCATAAATATCTAAACCCGGATAATTCTCTTCGCCGTATGTTTCAACTACATTGTTTTTCATCATATCTTTAATTTTATCAGCCGTTTCTTCTGATAGGTAATTACCTAAAGAGTTAGGCTTAACACTATTTCTTTTAATCAAGCTTGGTTCTACCGCTTCACCGCCGTTTGCTATCGCCCCCATATAAACCATCATAGCACAAGGGTTTATTAAATCATTATACTGACCAATACCTGACCACGCCAAGTTAACACTGGTGTCTGAAGGAAACTCAAAACTACTAGGTTTCGTCATTATTCCGTCTATGTTATATGAATTGGTAAGCCCCGCTTTATCAGTGTATTCCTCTAATTTATCTGCTCCCATCTCCATAGATAATTCTCCAAATGCTCCGTTACATGATTTTGCTAGTGCCTCTTCAAAATCCACAGTACCATGTGCATACGTACAATTGATTACGTCACCTTCTACTTCACTGCTACCATCACAGTCAAAAGAAAACTCATCTAAATTATCTATACTATCAATCGCTGCAGCTGCAGTTATTAACTTAAATATAGATCCTGGTACCATCGTGCCTTGTATGAATTTATTGTAGTATGTCCCATCTTCTGGATCATCAGGTATATCCATTGGATCAAATGTCGGCTTACTTACCACGCAAAGGATTTCTCCTGTTTCATAATTGAACACTCCAACAGTCCCATTATGGTCCCCTAGCGCATTATACGCCACTTCGCAAGCATTAGCATCTAAAGTTAAATAAATCTCGTTACCCGTATCATCAGGGCTATATATGCCGTTAATAAAACTGTAACCTATCAGGTCACCTTTTTTAAGATTTAATAAACCATTTGAAATATTACCATAGATATCTCCTACCGTATGCACTGTAGCTTTACGAATTTCGGCATCGTTCGAATATATTATACCGTCCTTGGTACATTGTATTAGAATTTCTCCATTTCTGTCATATATACTTCCCCTACTTAATTGTCCGTCTGTATAAACGTTCATGTTGCCTTTAAATGTTGACCATTCCTCACCATTGACGGCCATCTTGTAAATAAAATAGCACAAACCAAAGAATAATATAACGGCTAATAATAGGCAAGCTAAAGCTCTGCTTTCTACTTTACGCATCTAACCCCACCTCGTCTTCCTCCGATATATCTTTATCAACGATTATATTTTTAACCCTGTTGTTAATAGCTAAGCTCGCATTTTTTCTCATGTCAGCGGCTTTTAAAAATGATAACATTCCCCACGATACCGCCATGCTTGTTCCTCCATGTGAAACAAAAGGAAAAGTAACTCCCGTAAGTGGGAAAAAGTCTAATGCACCAAACACATTTAACATAGTTTGAAATATCAGCATTGTAGTTGCTCCGCATGCTGCTATTGAATAAAATGTGGACCTGCCTGCTAAAATAGAATTGCTTGTAAAAAGTAATAACGCTATTATACACAGCACCATAAGCGCCGCTATAATTATGCCCCACTCTTCAACTACCATTCCAAACACAAGATCCGTATTGGCGGCTGCGACATGTCTAAGCATACCGTTTCCTGCGCCAAGACCTGCTAATCCTCCGTTCGCACTAGCTGTCATTGTTCTTGTTTGCTGATATCCCAACGAATCCGCAAATTCCCAAACATGACCCCATGCCGAAAATCTATCGGCTATATATGGTTTAAATCTAATTACCATTATACCTAAAAGTATTGCACCTCCGATAGTTAATGCCATCCTTGAAACGTCTCCGCTTCTTAAAAAAGAAATCAGTAGGAATGTCACAAAATATATTGATGCTGTTCCAAAATCACCCATTATAGCAAGTGATGCTAAGCAAAAACCGGAGAACACCATGAATATTGTCAGATTTCGTTTTTGATAGAGTTCATCTAATGTTGCTGCGCCTATCCAAATAAAGGCAAGTTTAACTATTTCAGACGGCTGAAAGGATATTCCGCCTATCTCCAGCCAATTTACAGCACCATATTTAAGAGTACCGAAAACCAAATTCACTACAAGTATCGCTACTGACAATATTATTAACATAGGTCTAATAAACTTAGCCCTTTTTAAATTTCTAAGAAATATACACATGAAAACAAATAATACTATTCCTATACCTATTGCAATAAGCTGTTTGAAAACCATCTCTGGTGCAGACGAAGCCACAATGGCCAGACTTATAGTTGATAGGAAAAATGCCATTATTTCCAATTCAAAGCCACGACTGCCTAGCGCTCTGAACCCAAATACATAAAACCACATTATAAGCATAAGAATGAAAAACGAAACTGAAACCATCGGAATATACCTATCACCAAGTCCGATAATTAATTGTATTACAGTTAAGATTTGAAAAAAAGAAAGCGCTACAATTATTTTCCACGGCGATACAGGTTCTTTATCCATTTCGCGCATTTGTTTATTGTTTTTTTGTTCTTCTAAGCTAATAGGAAATAGAGTGCAGCTAACGGAACCCATTTTAATTTCGTCACCTATTTCGCATAACATTTTTTCACGTTCATTAGCCTCTTCATCATTTATTGAAGATCCATTTGTAGAACCCAAGTCCTCATATATCCAAGTACCATCTTTATTTCTTATTAATAGACTATGATTTCTAGATACGCTTTTATCTTTAATTCTAAGATCAACTGAAGACGAACGTCCAATTACATTTTCCCAATGGGTAATAGGCAAACTGTCTCCGTTTTCAATATGTAAATACGCCCAAACTTCGGGAGTCGCTCTAGTCGAAAGAAGAGACCTAATCGATTTAATTAAAATATAACCGGCCAACAGGACTAACACCCATCTAACTCCGGTCGTATAAAGCATACTTATACTATAACTTTGAATTATATTTAACATTCAAACCCTCCTACACGAATAGATTATATCCTATTTAGCATAATATGTCATCTTTTAGATATGAAAAATACCGAGGTTACCTCGGCATTTAATTGTGTGTTTATTCAGCTAGCATTAATGAAAATGCTATTGAGTTTAGTTTGGTTTCTGCGCTATCTCCTCTTGAATATATAGCAACAGGTTTAGTGACTCCTGCAAAGTTGCTTCCAACTTCCATATCAGCCAAATATACCGCACTTTTATATAGTATATTGCCGGCATGAAGATCCGGCATTATTAAAATATCTGCATCTCCTTGTATAGGTCCCTTGAACCTTTTTCTTTCACAAGCTTCAGGAAAACATGCCAAGTCAAAAGATATAGGTCCGTCTACTATTAAATCTCCCAGTTGACCACGTTCAGCCATTTTAGCTATTGCCGCGCTTTCAACCGTAATCGGAATAGATTCCGCAACAGTTTCCATAGCTGTTATTAGCGCTACTTTAGGTGTTTTAATTCCCATCTTCCTTGCTACTGCTGCTGTATTTTTAATCATTTCAATTTTTTCTTTATAAGTTGGTTCTACAACCATTCCCATATCACTAGCTAATCTAGTTTTGCCTAGTCTAGGATGACTTAGCGCTGTAATTACGTGAACAAACCCACCTGATTTAATGCCGCTCTGACTGTTTAATATAGCTTTCATAAATGTTGGAGAATGAATCAACCCCTTCATTAGCATATCGGCTTCGCCATTTCTAACTAATTCGACTGCTTTTTCCGCGATAGCCTTTTCACCTGTTATATTTACAATACTATTTAAGCTTAAATTTAAACCTACGACTTTTGCTTGTTTGATTATTTCATCTTCATCTCCGATTAGTATTCCTGTAGCAAGTCCAATATCATTAGCCATTTTTATTGTTTCGAGTACTTCTTTATCTCCAGCGGCTGCTACTGCAATCTTCTTGCTTTGGTTTTTAGAGGTTTCTATTACTTGTTTTTTAATATCTTCAAAACTATTTATCTGTTTCATAATCTACATCCTTTCATAAATATCATTGAATTTATCTTTATGAAAAATCCCTGTTACATTAACGTTATTTACGCTATTTGCCAATATAAACAATTTGTACCTTTGAAGATTCTTCAATCTTTCAAGTGGTGACTGATTCGCTCTTAAATATTGTATTTTATCATACTTGATAAGCTTAGTAACTTTTTTATATGTGCCACTAGCTATTGCTATATAATCATTCCCCACATTTACTCCTGCCGTTTTAAACTGAATAAGTGCGGAAAACATGAAGAATGCCATAAGCACCGTATAAACTAATACAGGGATATATAAAGCTAAATGGGTATACTCCTTTAACATAATAGCGGTTATTAATGCTATTGTTAAGGGTACAATATATACCAATTGACGAATTAATATTATCATTCTTGCAGCTTTAGGCTGTTTTTCGAGATTTTCATCGGTATTAGTTACGAATTCAGGAAGAAGTATTTCCATGAATTTATCAATGTCTTCCTTTGTTTTAGAAAGAAGTAAAAATGCACCTTCGTCTTTTTCATCTCCTGCACCCACATTTACAAGTTCAATGCTTTGTTTATTGAATACTCTAGATATAGCAGGTTCAATTATTTTTATTGCATTTATTCTATCTATTGGTATTTCATACGTTCTTTTTTTTATTAATCCTTGAGAAATGATCAACTTATTTTTAAATCTTTTCGCTCTAAAATTGAAAAACGTAAGAAAGGATAAAACGCCTCTAGCAGCGCTAGTTGATAGTGCTAAGAATAAAGCCAGCATTCCTCCAAAAGACTTTACCACTATTTCCATTATATTCTCATCTGTATCAATAGCTCCAAAAAATACTAATGCCACCCCTACAAGTAATGCTACTGAAAGTATGCTTGATAACGGAAGCGCATAAAGAGAATGCATTATTATATCTTTTACAGAATAAGAAATGTCATAGTCCTTAGTTGTCGCATATTGCATTTCTTGTTCGTCTTCTTCTGTTATATTCTTATTTTGAGCTACAAGTTTCATCACTTCTGCTTTAAACGCTAAAGCCTTATCTTTTCCAAGCACTATTTTTATATCTGTTGCATTAGAAGTAGATAAAGAATCAGTGTCTATCTTTATTTTATATGTTCTTAATATTTGCTCAAATATATTTTGCTCTAAATTAACATTTGAAATATTTTTAATTCCATACGATTTGTGTTTTCTGTTTATAGTGTTTCTTTCTATTTCTATCGTCCCATCAGTTATGCTAATCAGAGTTTTATACCATATTTTATATTGCCAAAATACGATTCCACCTAATATAAGAAAACCTCCTACAAACGAAATTATCACTCCTTTAGCTGGTATACTTTCAATCCCAGACAATACAGACCCAATGCCTGCAAATCCGTTAATCATTACTAGTACTAGTCCTATAAATGCAGCTCCTAAGTTTTCGATTATTATGCTAGGATGGCATCTGAACTTTTCCCTTGTCATCAGCATCCTCCACATTTTCTTTTCTTACTATATTGTTGATTCTAGCTTTTAGCGTATCAGCTATGCTATCCGCTACGTCTCTTTCTAAAAATCTTATAGTAACATCTCCGCCTGCCGTTGTAACTTGAACCTTGGCAAGTTTATACATTCTATCAATCGGGCCTTGTGCTATTTCAATTTTATGTAGTCTTTCAATAGGTACTATATCTCTTTTCACCCATAGAAAACCTTCTATAACATCTATTTCATCATCAGTAATTCTATATTTATATCTTTTATATCTAATTATAGGCACAACAATAACCGATATTACGTTAAGTGTAAGTAATACTCCTAATACAATCATAAGCCAAATAACATCTCTTAGCAGTATAACGAACACTATAGAAATAATAATTAATACAACCGTGCCAATTAAGGCGGTCATTCTCATGCAGTTAATTGCTTTCTTATTTAATGCTCTGTATTCCAACATCTTTACTCCTATTTTTTCCAAGAACTTTTAAGCCCGACTATGCTATTAAATACCTTGTCATCTCCACTTGAAAGCTTTTCGTCCAATATATAATAACCTTTTCTAAAAAATTGGAATCTTTCCGCTGGCTTAGCATCTTTAATTGAAGGCTCTGCATAACCCCAGGTTTCATTTAGCGAATTAGGGTTTTCAATGTATTCATCATCTTCATTTTTAACCATCAGGTAATCATACTCTCTAATTTTTATCTTAACAGCAGTGCTAGCTTCTACAAAATGAATAGTGCCCTTAACTTTACGCTCAGCAAATCCACTACCACTTCTAGTTTTAGGATCGTATGTACAATGTAGCTCCTTTATATTTCCTTCAGTGTCTTTAATTATTTCCTCACAAGTAATAAAATATGCGCCTTTGAATCTTACCTCGTTGCCAGGGAACAATCTGAAGTATTTTCTAACTGGAACTTCCATGAAATCATCCCCATCTATCCAAAGTTCTTTACTAAAAGGAATCTCTCGATTTCCAAGTTCAGGGACATTTCTGTTATTTTCAACTCCACACAGCTCAACTTCATTTTCTGGGTAGTTTGTAATCACAACCTTAATAGGATTCATAACTACATTTCTTGCTTCTACTTTATCCTTTAAATCATCTCTAACACACGCTTCTAGTTGCGCTACATCTACTCTAGAATTGGCTTTAGCCACTCCAATATCATCACAAAACTTTCTAATTGATTCAGGAGTATAACCTCGTCTTCTTAGACCTGCTATAGTTGGCATCCTAGGATCATCCCAGGCTTCTACTTTTCCTTCATCAACAAAACTTTTCAGAATTCTCTTGCTCATAACTGTATTTGTTATATTCAATCTAGCAAATTCAATTTGTCTAGGCGGGTTTGGCCAAAAGCCTACCTCTCTTATTACCCAGTCATATAAAGGTCTATGATCTTCAAATTCCAAAGTACAAATTGAATGTGTGATTCCTTCGATTGCATCCTCTATAGGGTGTGCAAAATCATACATTGGATATATACACCATTTATCACCTGTATTGTGATGCTCTGTATGAGCAACTCTATATATAATTGGATCTCTCAAGTTAATATTAGGAGATGACATATCTATCTTGGCTCTAAGTACTGCTTCACCGTCTCCATATCCACCAGCTTTCATTTTCTCAAAATCAGCCAGATTTTCTTCTATTGTTCTATTTCTATATGGACTATCTTTGCCTGGTTCTTTTAAAGTACCTCTATATGATCTTATTTCTTCAGCATTTAATAAGCAAATATATGCTTTCCCTTTTTTAATAAGCTCTACAGCTGCTTCGTACATTTGATCAAAATAGTCAGAGGCCCAAAGTCTGTTGTCCCATTCAAAACCAAGCCACTTAACATCTTCTTCTATTGAATTTACATATTCTATATCTTCTTTAACAGGATTAGTATCATCATATCGTAAATTACACGTCCCTTTATATTTTTTTGCTGTACCAAAATTTAAACATATGGATTTAGCATGACCAATATGCAAGTACCCGTTTGGTTCCGGCGGAAATCTAGTTGCAACCTTATCTCCATAAACTTGCTCTTCTATATCCTTATCTATAATGTTGTGTATGAAATTATTGTGTAATTCTTTTTCCATGTTTTCCTCCTGTAGTGTAAATACTCAAAATATTATATCATACGCCGTAAATTTTGACAATACGCAAACCTCAGTAATTTAAATGCATTTAGCTTGTTTTCCATGTAACTCTACTCACCTTTATGACATTGTTTTTTATACTTACAGTTTTTATTTTCAGATGTCAATTCCAAAAAAACACTTACTGAATTCATCAATAAATTCTTTATTTATATTGTAGTGCTTCCATTTTCCTTCAATTCTAACAATTAGTATGTTAGCATCTATTAATACCTTGAAGTCGTGTGACATAGTTGGTTGTGTTACATCAAACCTTTCTTGAACGTTACAAGCACACTGCTCACCGCAAGATAACACATCTACTATCTCTAACCTCTTAGGATCAGATAATGCTTTAAAAACCTTTGAACATTCCTTATAGTCCATTTTTCATCCTTTCTTCTAGAATTTTACTTGGTTAATTTGTAACTGTTATTTATCATATCTTTTATAATACTATCCGGTACTGTTTCGTCTAATATTATCGTATTCCAATTTTCTTTGTTAAGATGATATCCTGGAATTATAGCTTTATATATATATCCCTTAATAAATAGTTTTCTTCAGGTACCCCTTTAACACTTATTCTAGTATAACCTTCTCTATCTGAAATTATAGCAAAGATTTTTTTCTTTCCCCTATGCCTGATAGTTGCTGTTTCCATATCAAACGGATAATCTTCATAAACATTTGTAAGCGTTAAGCAATATTTAATTGTTTCTTTCCTGCTCTTCATAAAAATTACCTCCCTAATATATCAATTATACAACAAAACTCCTTCAATAAGTTGCCTAAATAAGTGTTTCTCTTCTATGCAGATAATTAAGAAGCATTAAACATACAGAGTCTTTAAACATTGTCATATAAATGCTATAATTAATTATCGAATTAGATATTTCAATCAACAGTGAAGGTATTAGAACCTTTAAATATAGAGGGATGTGAGCCTATGAAAGAAAAGGTGAAAATAATGAAGTTTATATTAATTGGTTTATTGATTGTTTTTATTATACTAATGTTCATCAAGAATTCAGTAACGCCATCTAACCTTGGCGTTATTAACGGAGAATTGTCGCCGTTACCTAAGTCTCCCAATTGCGTCTCTTCCTATACCTTAGACAAAGAGCGCTACGTAGAACCTATTCCTTTTATCGGAACTTAAGAAGAAAGCAAAACTGCACTCCTTGAGGCTATGAATAATTATGGCGATATGAAGATAACTGAAGAAGAAGGTAATTACATTCACATTGTATTTACAACCAAATCAATGCGATTTAATGATGATGTTGAATTACTCTTTGACCTTACCCTTAAACAAATATACTATCGATCAGCTTCAAGAATAGGTTATCGCGACAACGGACTTAACAAACAAAGATATCAAGATATCAAGAAAGCATATTTAGACAATTTATAAACGAAAGCATAAAACCACTTCTAGCTTTGATAATATACTAATACAAAAACTCCCGACTATAAAGCCGGGAGTTTCATTTAACTATTCAGTTAATTATTCGATGATCTCAGTTACAACGCCAGAACCTACTGTTCTTCCGCCTTCTCTGATAGCAAATCTTAATCCTTCTTCGATAGCAATTGTAGTGATTAATGTAATCTCCATTGTTATGTTATC
>JAENWG010000037.1 GCA_016650175.1 Peptostreptococcaceae bacterium
AGCGGGCATTAAAGTAGGAGTGTATTTCTATGATGCAGCCATAACCCCAGAAGAAGCAGTCGAAGAAGCCAGCTTATGCGTTAGTGCATTAGGAGGCCAATCCCTAGATTATCCTATATTTATTGATATGGAATATTCAGCTTGGAACGCAAGGAATAACGATCTCACCGTTAAGCAAAGAACTGCAATTTGCAATGCCTTTTGTAGTACTATTAGAAACAGTGGCTATCGCGCTGGAGTATACGCAAGTTCAAGTTATTTAAACAATAAATTATACATGTCACAACTTAGTAGCAATTATGTTTGGGTAGCTCATTGGGGCGTAGACTCTCCTAGCTATAGCGGTAGTTATGCTGTATGGCAGTATTCCGATTCTGGAATTGTTGACGGAATTAGCGGTGGCGTTGATATGAATATATCCTACATGGGTTATTAATAAGGAGTAACTATGAAATATAGAAAGCTAGGAAACAATAACGATTTAGTATCTGTAATAGGTTATGGAACTATGAGATTGCCTATATTGAACAATAGCCCTGGTAATATCGATGAGCCTAAAGCTATTGAACAAATTCGTTACGGTATAGATAGAGGAATTAATTACGTAGATACTGCGTATCCTTATCATATGGGCAACAGCGAACTAGTTGTGGGTAAAGCTTTAAAGGATGGTTACAGAGAAAAGGTTTTCCTAGCTGACAAAATGCCTACTTGGTTAATCAAAGAACCTTCTGATATGGATAATTATCTGGATAAACAACTCGAAAAACTGGATACAGATTATATAGATTTCTATTTGATTCATACCTTAGACCAAAAAAAATGGGACAACTGTTTAAAAAACAATCTTTTTGAATTTATTGATAGAGCAAAAAAAAGTGGCAAGATAAAACAAATAGGCTTTTCTTTTCATGATGAAGTTTCTTTATTCAAAGAAATTATAGATAAATACAATTGGGATTTTTGTCAAATCCAATTAAACTTCATGGATGAAGATTTTCAAGCAGGTTTAGAAGGTTTGAAATATGCCGGTGATAAGAATATAGATGTTATTATTATGGAACCATTACGTGGTGGCACACTAGCAAACAACATTCCTGAAAACATAGGCAATATATGGAAGTCTTTAGGCAAAGATAGATCCGCTGCAGGTTGGGCATTACAATATCTTTGGAATTATAAAGAAATCTCTACTGTATTAAGCGGAATGAACAGTATAGATCAAATAGATGACAATGTATCTGAAGCTTCAAAGTCAGAATCAGATTCACTTTCTAAGAAAGAACACGATGCTATAAATGAGGTTAAAAAAATATATAAAAATAGAGCATTGATTGATTGCACTAAATGTAATTACTGTATGCCATGCCCTAACGGCGTAGATATACCTGGATGTTTTGAAATATATAATAATGCAAATATATATAACAATTTAGACTATTATAGGAATCAATATCAAATTTTTATGTCAGAAGATGAAAGAGCTTCTAATTGTATAGAATGCGGGCTATGTGAGGATGCCTGTCCTCAAAATCTTGAGATTATAGCGCTTTTAAAACAGGTAAGGATCAAATTGGGTGACTAGCTATGAAAAGAGAACTGAAAATTATTGTTGCAAATCCATCAGGTAATATAACCATTTTCGTTATGACACCATGCAATAAATCGGATTATCAAAAAATTACAAATGCACTTCTCTCGCTAACTAATTATGAAGCTGAGCAAGTTGCCTTTGTGCTTGAAGGTCACCCCGCTTCTGTGGACGGCGCAATAAACATGTCCGGAATGGAATTTTGCGGAAACGCTTCAAGAAGCTACGGTTTATTACTAGCTAATAATAATAATAAAACCGAGTTTAATATTGCTATAAGCGGTGCTAAAGAACCGGTTAAAGCCACTGCTGACCCCGTTACCGGATTTGCTAAGGTAAACATGCCACTTCCTAAAAGTATAAGTGCTTATCCAAAATATGATGGAACTTTGGTTGATATGGACGGTATAGTTCATTTGGTAGTAGATATAAGTAAATATTCTCCTGATTCTTTTGAATCGATAAGAGATGGCTATTATAAAGATAATAACCCTCCTGCATTTGGAGTAATGTATTATAATTACAAAGAAAACTTCATGACACCTGTCGTTTACGTAAGAGATGTAAACACCGTATATCACGAAGGAAGTTGCGGATCAGGCACAGTAGCTTTAGCTGTAAGCCTTTCTAAAGCAAACAACTACGCAGATTCCCTCTACAACATTGAACAACCATCTGGTAGCATTGAATCTGCTGTTCATATGGCTGACGGCAAACCAACCAGTGTTACTATTGGCGGCCCCGTATCACTAAGTAAAGAAATAATCTTGAATATAAATATAGAGAGCGACTTATAAAGTTGCTCTAACTTATTGAAATTTCAACGTGTTAACGTGTAGGTGCAACAGTAGGTGCAACATCTATGATTGCTTTCTTCTACCATATGTGTACGATATGGGACTTGACCCATACGCGACGTATATCTTGGTGTAATCTAACGTACTGTAAATCAGTGTTTTCAACGTTCGAAGATTTTGCATCTGAAATCTGCTCAATTATTTACTAATGACATTAATCACAGTTGAATATAAGGAGAAAGTGGAATGAAGAAGAAAACATCAAAACTACCAGGAAAAGGAATCCGGATTCTTTCATTTATTCCAGTTTTCAACTGTTTTGCACTCATTTATATAGGTTTAGCGAGCGGTAATTTAGTGTACTCAATATGTGGTATCGCTTATTTTTTAGTTTCTATAGCTATCCCAGAAATTTCATTCTTTCTTTGGATTGCTTGTATAATCCATTACTTCATCGCTTATAAGCGTCTCAAAAAACAGATGGTAAATTTTGAAGTTCCACCTACTTCTACAAAACCATCTGCATCTAATACTACTGTCCGAAACGAAACGTCATTTTCTGATGTCACACTGTCTGGTGCTGAAGAAATCAAACAGTCTATACCGGTTACTCCATCTTGTGATTTTCCGCCTCTAACGGTTTCTTTTTCATATGAATCATCACAAGGTAACTTTTTTAAAGACATGAAAAAGTATGAAAACAAATCCGGCATAGCAGTTCCTTTTGAACCTTTTATGGTATATTGGCCAACCTATGAAGCAATGTCTAAAGGTCAAAGCTGTTGGTACTTTTACTGGAGAACAGAGGTCAGAAAACAGAACTACATTGATACAGATCTTTCTTACGTATTTATTTATATTTATGAGCTTTTAAGCGGTATAGGTTGGAAATATCCGCAGGAAGGATATGACCGGCTCACAGAACTATGGCAAGCATACCAGCAACGCTTGCCCAAACTAGCTCGATACCTTCACATCTGGACTTTTGATTTTGCATATCTACACAATCTTGAACACACAAAAACAGTCAAATATGATTATTTTCGATTAGCTCCATCTGCCAGAATAGATTTACAGATAGAGCAACATCGCAATGATGCACCCCTCAAATTGCCATTTGACTTAATAAATGCCTTGTGCAGCTATTCGTTGATAGGGAGTAAGTTTTATAAAGATGGAAACCAATTACTTATGCAAAATGCAATTCCACGTGTTGTAGCACTAGTCGATGCCGTATTACGCAAACAAAACAGTAAAGGCATTTTGGATGTCTATGGTCCCAATCAAAATAAAAGGCAGGAATATTATGCATTTACAGGTGCCGTTTGCCCAAAGGCAAATGAAAAAATATATGTTTCCGTTAAGACTTATTCTTCAAATGAAAAGCTTCGAGAATACATAAACGAATTGGTGCGACATGCAGAAAACACTTTGCGTTCAATCTATGCGTATCGAGGACGACTTCGCGGAGTTTCTCTCGACGAAAAAACTGCAGCAATCGTTGACGCCTTTTTAAAAAAAGAATATGCGAATGTTAAACCATCTCAGCCAGAATCAAAGAAGAAAATTGCAGCAAACCTTGATTTTTCAAATATTGATACATTGCGAAAACAATCTAATGCCGTACGCTCTGCTTTAGAAGTTGATGAAATATCAAAAGTTGAGGAAAAAGAATTGCTTACAGATGTGGCAGAAGTAACAGCAGTTTTTATTGCTCTTTCATCTGGTACTAGAATTTTCCTTGACCGCTTACACGACTTTTCTTGGAAGTGTAAAAAAGAGCCTACTGATGAAGCTGCTATTTCAGAAATCAACCGATTAGCAGAACATTATTTGGGTATCCCTATGATTGCTGTTGAAAAAGAAACAATCATCGCTGAAGACGATTATCGTGATGAGCTTGACTTTATTTACCAAAACCCTCCTCAGGTGACAAATGCAGAAGAATGCCAGGACGGTTTCAATTTGGACTGCTTAAATAAGCCCTTAAAAGAGTTTATATCCCAGCTTATGTCAGAGCAACTTAAAGCACTGCATTGTATTGTAATGCAAGATGATACCCAACAGCAGTTAGAACAAATATCAGAAGAAGCAATGACAATGCCACAACTTTTGGTTGATGATATAAACTGTATTGCTTTGCAAACGTTGGGTGATATCATAATTGATCCAGAGTTAAGATTAATGAAAGAATATGAAACAGAGTTAAAAATTTCAACAAGATAGGAGACATATACAATGGCAACAACAATTAACCGCCGTGAATCCGGTGCATTGATGAACTCGCTTACCGCTGGCGTAGTTCCAAGAATAGGACTTCGCCATATTGCAGTAGGAAGACAAAATGAAGTAAATGCTTTTCTACATGATTTAAGTACAATTGAAGACGGCGGAGCGTCATTTCGTTTAATAGCAGGTAAATATGGTAGTGGCAAAAGTTTTTTATTACAGCTAATTCGTAACAATGCTACCGAAAGAAGCTTCGTCGTAGCAGATGCAGATTTATCTCCAGGACGTAGATTAGCAGGGACCAAGGGACAAGGACTTGCGACCTATCGAGAATTGATGCAAAATTTATCTACTTTAACTCGCCCGGAAGGTGGTGCATTAGAATCAATTTTACAGAAATGGATTAGCACATTACAAGTAGCTGTTGCAAAAGAAAATGGATACCGTCCAGGTAATCCCGAAATCATCCAAGCGGTGAGCGAACGCATCGCCGAGGTTATGACTGAGCTGTCGGAAATGGCATACGGTTTTGCCTTCGGCATAGTGATTGATTCTTATTGGCGTGGCATGAAAACAGGAGATGAAACGCTAAAGCAGTATGCTCTGCGCTGGTTACGAGGCGAATTTTCGACCAAAACAGAAGCAAAGCAATACCTCCATGTAGATTGTATTATTGATGATCAAAGTTGGTATGATTTTCTGAAATTGTTCGCTTTGTTTACAAAAAAGGCTGGATATAAAGGGTTACTGATTTTCATGGATGAGTTGGTAAACCTTTATAAAATATCTAATAAACAGTCAAGAAACAACAACTATGAAAAGATTTTGACCATTTTCAATGATACAATGCAAGGCAAAGCAAAATATATCGGTGTTTTCTTAAGCGGCACCGAGCAGTTTATTTATGACGAGCGAAGAGGCCTTTTTAACTATGAAGCACTTCGTTCCCGTCTGGCTGACAACCGTTTCGGTGCACAGGGATTTGTAGATTACACAAGCCCTGTTATAAAACTAAACCAACTTTCTTCAGAAGAAATCTACTTACTGATGGAACGGCTTTGCGAATTACATAGCACACATTATAATTACACTTGTTCTCTTGGCACGAAGGAATTAACTGCATTTCTCAATACAGTGATTTCAAGATTGGGTGCAGATCAGCTTCTCACACCACGTGAAATTACTAGAGACTTCTTGGGCCTTTTGAATATTCTACATCAAAATCCCGCTACAACCTTCGATACCTTGGTTAATGATCAAGGTTTTTCGGTAAAAAGTGCTGAAGTAAATCCCGAGCTACTTACTGATGAGCAGGAAAATTTATTTGCTGAGTTTGACATATGAGTAGGTCTGCTTTTGAGCGGTACGCTCCATTTATACAAGAGTACATTTATCGCAAGAACTGGACAGATTTAAGAGAAGTACAGGTAGACGCATGCGAAGCTATTTTAGACACGGATAACCATGTAATTGTTGCTTCTGGAACTGCTTCGGGCAAAACAGAGGCTGCATTTTTCCCAATTCTTACCGCATTACAACAAAACCCCTCTAATACAATCGGCGTTATGTATATTGGCCCTCTAAAAGCACTCATTAACGACCAATTTCAGCGCTTAAGCAATTTACTTGAAGACAGCTATATCCCTGTTTGGCCATGGCACGGAGATATATCGCAGTCTATCAAAAAGCGTGCACTCAAAGAAGCTCAAGGGATATTGCAAATCACACCCGAGTCTTTGGAAGCCTTGCTTATGAGACATCCAGGTGATGCCGTGCGTCTTTTTTCAGATTTACGCTTTATTGTGATTGATGAAATTCATGCACTGATGGGCACAGATCGAGGGCTTCAAGTAATGTGCCTGATTTCTAGGGTAGAAAAAATGACAAACTGCAGCCCACGAAGAATAGGTCTTTCTGCAACGTTAAACGGTTATGCCCCCGCATTAGAGTTTTTGTCAGCTGGCAGCAAACGAAAAGCAATTTCGGTCGGAATTGGATCTAACAAAAGAACGATTTCCTTATGTGCCGAGAGTTTTATGTTGCCAGAGGATGAGAAAAAAGCACAGGCAATCTTAGAGGAATACAACCAATTTCTTTATGAAAATTGTCACAACAAAAAATGTTTAATTTTCACCAACAGCCGAAAGGGCGCTGAAAAAGTAATTGCTAGCATGAAAGAACTTGCAAGCCAGAAACAAGAACGAGATATTTTTTATGTTCATCACGGAAGCGTTTCAGCAGAACTTCGCCATGAAGCAGAAACGGCGCTTCGAGATAACAACGGACCTACGGTAGCTGCAGCAACATTAACCCTTGAACTAGGCATTGATATTGGTGATTTAGATTCCACTATCCAGGTGGGAGCACCTTATTCTTGCGCCAGTTTCGTGCAGCGTTTAGGACGTTCTGGCAGACGTACAGAAAAATCCCAGATGATGTTTGTAGACCTTTTTGAGCAGTCTTATGACACTCCTTTTAACATGCTTCCTTGGAGCTTGCTACGATCAATCGCAATTGTTCAGCTATATCTTGAGACACGATGGGTAGAACCTTTTTCCCTTAAGACAAAACCCTTTAGTCTACTCGCTCATCAAACATTAAGCACGCTTATGACTTACGGCGAGCTGTCACCAGTAGACTTAGCAAGAAACACTATGACTTTACCAGCTTTTTCACAGGTGACTCAAGAGGAATATCGGCTGTTATTGCAAAACATGCTAGCTGAGGATTATTTGCAAAGAATGGATTCAGGGGGCATAATTTTAGGACTAACGGGTGAAAGAATTGCCAACCACTATTCGTTTTATGCAGTATTTCAAAGTGAAGAAGCCTACCACGTACATACTCAGAATGGCGAGATAGGAACGCTTGACAGTTGTCCCTCTGTAGAAGAAGTCTTTGTGTTAGCAGGACGTTGCTGTAAGGTACAATCAGTTGATGAGGAACGCAAGATTATTTATGTTCATCTGGTTAAAAATAGCCGCATTCCACATTGGAGTGGCTCTGGCGGAGATATACACGCTAAGATTGTTCAGCGTATAAAGACTGTTCTGCTTGAAGACACCGTTTATTCGTATCTCCAACCGGGTGCTGTGAAAGTCTTATCTCAAGCTCGACAATTTGCCAAAGAGTCTGGATTGTTAAATACAGACATCATTCCTCTTGAGGAAAACTCTTTTTACCTGTGTCCATGGACCGGAACAAAAGAACTTGCAACTATTAAAAACCTGCTTTTATATGGTCTAAAAAACGAGTTTGAAGTTAATAATGTAGCAGGTGGTGAAAACTATTTGAAAATTACCACAGGATTATCTATAGACGATTTTATAAAAAAACTGCAAAAACTCAACTTAGATGCTCATAATCCAAGTATTGTGCTTCCTGCTGAGCAAGCTCCTAAAATTGACAAATATGATTACATGGTGCCAGATTTACTTTTACGTAGAGCTGCTCTTTCTAACCAGTTTGACGTTCCGAGTGCAATGAAAATTCTAAAGGCTCTGTCTCTATGATTTGAATGTCTCTACATAACTTTTATATGAAAAGCACCTAATCGTAATATGTTTTGCTTAGAATCACATCTCAGCATAAGAAACAAGGCAGCTCGAAAGCTGCCTTGTTTAATCCTATTATTTTATCCTACTTTTAAAAAATCCCACCAATTCAGCATAAGGTTGATTGGCACGCTTACTTACATCTTTTAAAACGCCTTGACACGCAACCTGCAGTTCCGCAAGCGTAGTCTCTGGATCCGTATCTCCTCTTTCAATATAAGCTACATCCTCATTCACATTAATCTTTAACATTTGTTTACACCTTCCTTTTCTTAGATTAATTTAATCATATCTTATTCATCTAAGAATCCGCTAGTGCTAAACGTGCCTTTTTACGACGTAATCATACTAACCTTCAAGCTTTAGGACAATAAAAAATGCAGGTTAGCGCGGGCGCCTCCCTACATAAAACTTTCGTTTTTGTTATATGTTTATTATAATACTACTCATTGCTTAAATTGTCAACAACTTTTTTGATAAATTCATAAACAGTTTTCATATCACTATTCTTAATAAAATACTCTTTGTGTTTAATTATTCTGACATTAACGAGCAAATTTAGCTCTTCAATTATTTTTTTCTTTAACCCTTCACTTTCTATTGACTTATCTATTACGTATATCATTGTCACAAAATCGTGTACTACCTGTTTTTTCATGCAACTTATTCGTTGATCCGTTCCAATTGTTTTTATTTTTGATAGGTATGTAACTACTTTTCTGTTTATATTTATTCCTACACAGTCTTCTGTAAATTGATTTAATATGCAACTATTGTGTGCAGCAGCATTTCTTATATTTTTAATATTTCTCATAGGATAGGTAAAAAGGATTTCATTTTTGCTATTTGGAAACTTATCATAGAACAATTCATACAAATTTATAAAATCACCAAATGACAATACCTCTACTATACTCCAAAGAGCATAATGTTCTTTTTCTAATTTTGTAATTAAATCCGCACAATACCTTGAATTCCCTTTTTCTCTGATTTTTGTTTTAGCCTCTGGATACAGGTTAAAGTATTCTTCAACAATTTCATACCCGTCACTTTTGCTATAATTGAAATCTCTTAAGAATTTTACTTTTATTGTATGTTCTAAATCAACACATGTTTTTAATATAAAATGTCTAAGGTGCATATCGAGTACGGCTAACTCTACCAAATACCCAAAATCCAAATTAACATACTTTCCTTTTTTATCAGTGTATTGATATTTTTCAAACAACTTATTGTACGACTTAATTTTAAAATAATAATTATTGTTTTCTAAATAATGAAAAGCTTCATCTTCTGTTATGACTTCAAATTTTATGCCTTGCGATTTCATATGTGCTACTTGACCGCTAATAGAAAGTTTGGGTCTGTAATTTTCCATGCTTATACCTCTAGTTAATCAAATTTAATATATACATTATACTTATTAATTTTTATTTATGCAAGGATTAGATTAACACACCAAAAAACACCCGGGCCCAAAGGACACCGAGGTACGTTCCACGTTTGATATATATTTGTTTATATAAGAATAGTGACATGTACTATAACTTGTGTTACATTACTGTATGTAGTTATGTTTAATTAAGGAGGAAATTATGGAAATATTAACTAATTATAGCGGCGCGATAATCGCAATAGTTACCGCACTTGCTTTGAGAATTCTTGAACATGTACTAATGTACCGGGGAAATTTAGAAATTACTATCGACAACGCTTTAGCTCGATTTGAAGTAGGGCACAGCGGAACTATCAACCCACGTGAATGCGAGCCCGGAGAGAAACCTGAAGCTATTCTGTTTGAATGCACTCTATATATTTACAACAATAGCTACGCCCCTAGGGTTATGCGTGAAACGAAATTGATATTTTATAATGATAGAGTAAATTTAGGCAACTGTGGAATATATACCACAAACAAAAAAATCACAAATAATAATTTGACAACCGAACATATATATAAACCTATAATTAACGTTCCGCCCAAAGAAGTTGTTTGCCACGAGCAGATGGCAATTATTTTTGATAAGTACTTCCCCAAGATTGAAAGTTACAATAAAATAATGCTTTCTTATGTAGACCACAAAAACAAGACCAAATTAATTGAACTCGAAAAAGTAGATAACATATTTCAAACAGAAGTACAAAACAACTAAAAATGCGACCTTTTCAGGTCGCCAAATGTGTTTCTGTTATTTAATTAAAATATCCTTTAAAGTTGTAATGGCTTGCGCTCCATAATATACACACGCACTGCCATATATACTTATAATTGCTACAAGTGAAATGCCATCGGCTAAACCTTCTATAATGTATCCAGTCGCGCTTACATATTCTAATAGCGCTACTATACCGACCGTTAAAATTAATGTGCCCAGGACTAAGGTTAATATTTTATATAGCCCTTCCTTGAATTGAAACTTATCGAAAGCCTCACCCAGTCCTTTGATATTGTAGTACAGGCTTAATATCAAATTACTAAGCCATAATAGAAAAAGTATTGCCATAATCGGTAATACCATCATTAGTGCATTTCCTATAATTATCAACATTTATCTTTCCTCCATTTTCTGTTGTTCCCTTTTCCAATCTTCCAAACTATCAATTCTTTTACCATTGTAGTAAACCGTTTTGTCGAGTTCAATTATGCAATCCTCATGTTTACCTAAGTCTTCTTTTACTTCATCAATATCATCTCTGTAGTTTTCCCTAAAGTTTTTAAATTGCTCTTTCATTTCAACCGCTTCGCTTGTGTTTTTGTTAATCGCTTTTACAATAATTATTGTAATGCCTATCATAGCGACTACTATCGTGGTTAATTCGCCTAGTGCCATTATTTGCCTCCTATCTGATTGTCAACTTTTGCCCTGGGTTAATTAGATTAGGGTTCTTTAGCTTATTGATTTCAGCCAATTTCTTCCAAGTGGTGTTATACTTTTTAGCTATACTAGAAAGTGTTTCGCCCTTTTTAACTGTATGTACAATACTATTTGTATCTACCTTGATTACTTGGCCTATATAAATTACATTAGGGTTATCAATGATGTCTCTATTTTGATTGAATATCTTTTCCCAAGTGGTCCCGAGTTTAGCCGCTATACTTGAAAGTGTATCGCCTTTTCTAACTGTATAGCCTGTATGTTTTGTCACTTTGGTAACTGCTTTGGTCGCTATCTTAGCCCAATCCAATACTAAATAGCATTCTATATACTTCCAACCGTATGGAATCTTTCTAATAGATACTGATTCTGGGTACCCATTTCTATTTCCTTCGAGGACTTCAATATTATCTGCATTAACCTTGTAGACAACACCCACGTGAGTAAACTTGTGGTCTAAACCCCAAGCATAATATACTTCGTCACCAGGCATAGGCTTATACGTACGTTCTTTTCTTTTTGCGCCAGCTTTCTGCATCTTGTCTACTAAGTACGGTACGTAAGCATCTTTACCTGCTATCTTACCTAACCCCGCTTCATCTGCACAAACCGTTTTAAACGAAGCACACCACGGATCGCTCAGCGTGAGCTTATAAGCTCCCTCATCTCTCATTGCATTATACTTTTTGATAATAACGTCATCTAACTTAACTACTTTAGAGTCTAAATAAGACTTAGCTACCTTTACATAATTTTCTCTTAGTTGTTTTTCTGTTGCCATTTTATTTCTCCTTTTCTTAGCAATCTTCTGCGTCTGCGAAGAACTCACTTTCGTTTTTCGCATAAGCATATCCGCTTGTATACGGATTTTCGTTGCTATCTATAAAGTATTTTGTAAACATTTCGCCTTGAACCTCAAAACAAATCGTGTCTATCGGAACTTCGGCTAACGGGTTATAATACAAATTAAAAAGTAGACTTGTTATTCCCGCGTTCTTGATTATGTTAATCGTTTCTAATCTCCAATAATCCGCCGTTACCATTGATAACGTTTTTATTTCTTTTTTCAACGCCATTTTATTTCTCCTTTCTACGCCGTACGTTTCCATATAGCGACTCTAGTTGACGGTGGGTAATGCGCCGAAGACGCCGTACTCCCGTGATTGTGCGAATAGTTACTGCCTTGATAGTTTGAATAATTAGCCTCTTTAGAGCCACCACTATTTGCACCAACGTTTCCCGAGGAAACGGCTTGCACTAACCAATTTCGTGCATAGGTGTTAACATAATGTCTATGATATGGCATTTCTGCTAAACTCAAAACGTGCGAGCCTGTTGTATGCGTATGAGTTGTACTTCCGAAAGTACCGCCTAGTGCTTCGTCGGTATCGTCCCCGTATAGATAAGTGTTGTTTAACCTCACCCACGTCCCGCCAAAAAGAGTGGCGGGCGACGTACTATTAACGCTAAAGTAAAGGCTTCCTATGGGGTAAACATAGTCTAATATCCCTTTTCCACATACCTCTAATTCAATCTCAAGACAGTTGCTTTTTTCGGCAACTTTACCAAAAGCTATACCTGTTCCGTCAGCAATATAGTCTATCAAAGTAAATGCTGTCGGAAGCACTACTGAGTTAATTGCTGCAACAAAGTAATCTTGCACTTCTAATATAATGTCGTATCTATCATTATCGCTAATACTGCTTAATATTATCGATGTGCTTAATGTGTATGCAGTGCTAGCCAATGCTACTTCTGTATATGTATCCTCTGACGTCTTTTTGTATTTAACCTTGTATGAGATATCGTTCTTATCATCTACTGGGCTTATGCTGGCTTGAATAACTACCTTTGCATATGTACCCTCGGCATTGATGCTACCGTCGGCATTACATCTATACGCATTAATTGATGCAGGCACAGGGTTGCTATATTCAAATACAATTACATCAACTGTACTAGTAACAGTTCTATTTCTTGTATCCGTGACTGAATAAATAATTGATACAGTACCGCCATTTTGTAAAATTCCACTTGTAACATTTATACCACTATACGAAGTTCCAGCTATTTTAATCGAACTGCTTTTTATAGTGCTACCATAAATACCACTAGCACTCATTATCGCGTTAATCTTGCTCTTGCCTTTGACATAACCTCCAAACTTATCTAAAAGTCCTGCTATGACCTCTTCATTACTTAAACTATCAATACTTGGCAAAATATCACTTGGTACGCTTAAAAAAATCGAGATAGGCTTAGTACCAATTAGCGTTCCTCCGTCATATGTTTTGCATGTAATTGTTCCACTTCCTGAAGTTGCATTTGGAATTTGACTAGCCAAGCTAATCGGCGGAGTCCATGTAGTTGATACGCCTACTCCTGTCGCTATAGTGCCTGTTGCCCCTCCGAAACTATAAGTAATTGTATGCGTAAACGAAGTAGACTTTCTGTTTGTATAGATAGTAACGGTTTGGTCTCTTAACCACACAGTCGAGTCATTTAATGTTGGCTCTGAAATTCGAGGTATTGTTGTTAGTTTTATTGAACCCGATGTTGAGATTGTGCCTTCATAAAGTCCTGTAACTAAATTCGCAGAAACGGCGAGTGTTTTAGCACCAGTAGTTTCATCATGTGCTATAGTGTGATCGGCGTTGTATACAACTTTAGTTTCGTTGTAATCAATGCCTGCAACAGAATAGCTATGAGCCGTACCGTCAATTGTGATAGTCCCGGATTTCGTGTATCCTGTATGGGTTGACCCGCTAACGGTCCATGTCATCTTAACGTTTACGACTGAATTATTGTTAGGGATACTAAAGCTTTTTTCAGTCAGAGTTAAAGTTAAATAACTAGCCATTTAATCACCTACCTTTCCAAATGATAAGTTCCCATTAGTTCGTGGAAGCCATCCAAAGTTACCAATTCTGACTGAATTTAGAAAGTTTGCATCAGTAACATACAGAGTATTATTTGAAAGATAAGCTACTTTAACTCCATTTTGCGAGAAGTATAATATGTCATTTTCAAGCACCAGTACTATTGGATTCCCAACTTCGCCCAGCTCGATATTTCCATCAACGAATCTAATGTATTTGAGTATCTCTTCAAACTGCGTTTTTGTATCACCGTCCAAGTTAGTCACTAATGTATTAAGTTGCTGAAATTGGAATGTAAAATCCGTTGATGTCTGCTCAAATCCTGTCGCTACTTCCTGTTTATACTGTTCTAATTCATTGTTGCTAGTATAGGATTCTGCTACTTCAGTTCTAATAGATTCCTCTGTCTGTTCGATGCTTGATTGCAACGTGGTTAAAACTGTCGCTACAGAGTTTTTTGCTTCAGTAGATGCCTTGCTTACTTTTTTCTCTAGGTTTTTACGGGCTGTCTCTTTCGATAAGAAGCTGTCTTGTAAACTCTTCGATGTTTCTCCCAATTCAAAAGTGGACTGCCAAGGCTCAATTACGTCTGTATTCTTCTTAACGATTTGCAATGTATCATCTAACCCTATAAATGCATTAATCGTA
>JAENWG010000043.1 GCA_016650175.1 Peptostreptococcaceae bacterium
CTAGAATTAAGGGATAAAAGCAAAGGGAATACAAGCTCTATTTTGCAAAATTTTCTTAATTCCATGAGATTTTCAATATTTGAGCAAAATAAAACCAGCTTTTTCAACATTTGATAAAAGCTGGTTTGTCTTCAGTCTGAACTGCCTTTTTTAAAAGGCAGTTTTTTTTATACGTTTATTTCTTTAACAATGTATCTCTGTTGCTTCTTAGGTGTTTAACCAACTTACTTATATCATTTATATATTGCCATACGGTCATGGCATTATCTTCTTTGTATAACATGATTTTCTTTAACGTGCGGCTTAAATCTTCGGTCAAAGAGGTTACTCTTAATATGAATTCATTACAAGTGGTATTCATATTATCTATAAGAGCGCTGTTTGCTATAGCTTTAAGTTCCTCTAAAGTTCCATCTATATCAAAGTTCTCAGCATATTTTGAAGCATCAAATTCTGAGAATTTTATAGTGTCGTGGCATTTTGACTCGTCATAATTAATCTCATCTAAATCGTAATGATAATCCATACCGAAATTTTCAGACACGTCGCCAGAAAGTTGCATTTTAAGCTCGTTAAACTTTGTCTCATGGTGTTTAGTGATATTGCTCATAAAAGCCGAGATATCGTCTATGGAGTCTTCTAATATTTCTGTGGCTACACTTTCAAATCTGGATTTCTTTTCTTTTTCTTCTACTTTTTCAAGGTCCAATTTTCTGGAACCTATATTTCCTGCTAATTGATGTGCAAAAGCCTTGCCGGATTTTCCGGAATGAAGAACTGTTTCATCAGCGTCTTTTTCTATTACTTCTAAACAGTCGTGTATAATTCTAAGTCTGTTTTCCAATCGTCCTATAGGCATGGTAAGTGCATTCCAGTATAGATCCAGTTGGGTTAAGGAACTTTTTATCGTGTAGATAAGTTTCATTCTAACGGATTCGTCTAATATGTTGGACATTTCACTCTTGATGTCACTAACGATTTTATCTTTTAGTTCAGCCAAGCCAATATTTTCTCGGGCACTCATAGGGTAAAGCGTTATATTATCTGTGTTCATAATTTTTTTAATGTTTGCTTCACAATATGATAGATATGATTTGAGCTCAAAATCAGATATGCCGTCAATTTTATTTACTGCGAAATAAAATTTACCAGCATAATCTTTAGCGTTCTCAAGAAATTCAACTTCTATTTCGTTAATTGGGCTATCCACTGATAACATAAAAATTACAGCATCACTTTCTTTTACAAAAGCATAAGCAGCAGTAGAGTTGTGCTTGTGTATAGATCCTACTCCTGGCGTATCTACAAAACTTAAACCATCTGCTAAAAAAGGTGATGGAGTAGTAATAGTGACGTGGGAAACTCCGTAAACATTGTTAGGATTTTTTTCCTCGCTTATATAATCAGGTAATTCATCAAATTCAATTAATTTATTTACTCCATTTAAAAAATGTACAGTAACTCCTTTGTCTCCGTATTTAATTATGGTTACAGCAGAAGTGACGGGTATTAATCCTACAGGAAGAAGTTTCTCCCCTAGTATTGTATTAACCAGAGTGCTTTTTCCTCTTTTAAATTGTCCTATGACGGAGACTGTAATGGACTGGTTTTCTAGTTTATTAATAAGTTCACATGCTTTTGCATGTTCCGCTGCGGTTATCTCTGAAGAACCGAGAAGATTCATACTTTCTTTTGCAATTTCATAAATTGTACTCATTTTTTGCTCCCTAAAATTGTTATTAAATCGTCGACATTATAACACAGCGTAAGTGAAATGTAAAATTAAGTAAAAAAATAACCTCCGCAGAGAAATACGGAGGCATATTGAGAAACTAGTGTGATTAGTTATATTCTTTTTGATGCCTTAGGCATAACGCAAGTTCCTGTTGCTTTTGCTACTAAAATAGGCTCTTCTAAAAAGTCTGCAGCTGAAGCGTTGATATCAGTTCTTGAAACTATTACTTTTCTTGCTTCGAATTTCATTGTTCTTGAAGTGTTGCCGACTTTAGTGATTTCGCCGTAAGCTTCAATATAGTCACCTGCAAATATAGGTGCTAAAAATTCTACGTTATCATATGCGCAGAATAAACCTTCGTCGCCGTCCATTTTAATTAAAAGTTCAGTAGCAACATCACCAAATAAGTGAACCATGTGTGCTCCGTCTACTAAGTTACCACCGTAATGTGAATCTTTAGCTGACATTCTTAATCTGATAGTTGATGTAATTTTCTTATCTTCCATATTAATATATCTCCTTTACCTATAAGCTGTTCCGTTGTCTAGATGCATTATATAACCAAAATTAAAAGATGTAAATAAGATTTGCCAAATTATAAAAAATGGTTTATAATAACGCTATATAGTTATGAACCGAATGAGGTTCGAGGGCACAAAGGTGAGTCTAAATTGTAAATGAGGAATGATATGGAAAAGTATGGAATAAATAGAGTATTAGAACCACAGCACGTATTGCCAACATCTGCATGGAGCCTTGATAACAATAGAGAAATTGGTCCAGATGAAATTAGAGTAAATATAAAAGTAATTCATATTGAAGAAGCTAGTTTCAAACAGATATGTATGGAATCTCATGATGATGAAAAATTAATAATTCACAAAATAATTGATATTGTAATAAAAAGAGGAAAGTTGCATAACCCGGTAACGGATACCGGAGGACTTTTGTATGGGATAGTTGACGAGATAGGTAGTGAATATCCTAATATTAAAAAGTTAAAAAAAGGAGATCCAGTAATTTGTAATGCATCGTTAGCATCTTATCCTATTTATATAGCAAGGGTTGATAGTGTAGATAAGGGTTATTGCCAGATTACAGTAGAAGGACATGCAATATTATATCCAGGAGTACCACTGGTTAGGAAGCCGAAGGGTATGCCTGTTAATTTGCTTTTATTTACATTTAATGAATCGGGCACCTTATATAAAGTAAGTAATGTAGCTGTAGGTAAAAAGAAATTCTTAATTGTTGGAAATAACCTTATGACTAATCTTTTATTTGGATTTGCGATAAGAAGGGTTGCGTCTGATGCCGCCGAAGTTATTTGCCTTTTAGATAAAAAAACGGAGATGAAAGTAAGCGGCAAGGGCGTAGAAAAATTGATAGGTGAGGTTTTTACGGAAATTCACTATGTCAATATCCTAAAGCCTATGGAATGCATGGAACTGCTTGATACTTCGCCGTTGTTTGATGTTTCAATTAACTGTGCAGACATAGCTGGAGCAGAAACTGTTAATGTACTGGCAACTAAATATGGTGGTACGGTAGTTTTTTCGAATTTAATAAACAATCTGAATATAGCGTTGTATATAACTGAAGCCATTTCAAGGCAATTGGAATTTATATCGGCGAACGGATACTTAGAGGCTTATGATGAGTTTGATGTAGATCTAGTGTATGGGCTTATGCCGTACATGAAAGATCTAAAGACGGCGAGGACTTTGCCTAATGAAGAAACTTTTGATGCTTATAACAGGGCTAACATGGATAGAAATAAACTTCTAGAAGACTTTGTGTGCAATAGTGCATCTATGGAGAGGTTGCTTCAAGAAATTATGACGGTAGCAAAGTATGATTGCAATATCCTCATAACCGGTGACACGGGTGTTGGTAAAGAAAAGGTGTCTGCAATAATTCAAAAAAACAGCAATAGAAAGCTACAGCCTTTTATTAAGATCAATTGTGCTTCTTTTGCAGCGGAAGCTATAGAATCAGAACTTTTTGGTTGTGAAAAATACGACTTGAATGGGAGAAAGATAGAAACAAAAAAAGGATATTTCGAACTTGCAGATAACGGGGTTGTTTTGCTAGATGAAATAAGCGAATTACCCATGGAAATGCAGGCCAAATTATTAAGAGCAATTCAGGATGGAGCTTTTTTTAGAGTAGGTGGTAATAAACCTATTAAAAGTAATGTAAGGTTAATATCCGCTACTAGTCAGGACTTAGAGGAAAGAATAGAAGAGGGACTGTTTAGAAGGGATTTATACTACAGGATTAATGTGGTTAGGATAAGGGTACCTAATCTTAACCAACGAAAAGAAGACATATCGGCATTGATTAAACATTTCTTAGCAAAATATAATTCTAAATTTAAAGTGAGCAAGACGATGGACGAAGAGGCAATCTCCTACATGAGTCAGCTAGACTGGCCCGGAAATATAAGGGAACTTGAAAATGTTGTGCAAAGGCTTATAATATCTGCCTATGGTAAGAAAATTACATTATCAGACGTGCTTATGACTATAAACTCAGAATCAATAGAGAATGAAGTAATTCTAAATACAATAGAACGAGACGGATCACAAGAAAAGAATGTAATCAATCTAGAAAAAATGGTTAATAACTTTGAAAAAAGCATATTAAAGCAAGCGTGTGACAAATACGGTTCTACAAGAAAAACTGCCGCAGCTGTTGGGATTAGCCAGACACAACTTGTTAGGAAAAAGAAAAAGTATGATATATAAAAAGCAAAATTGACTCACGTAACTATACAACGAACCGAAAAGAGTTCGATGATGCGGAATTGATGCAATTTTTCTGATTTAGAAAATTTGTTTCCTAGACATTGTTAAATTTCTGCTTTATACTATTAGTAGGCAAAGATATGCGTAGCATACTTGAATATGTTAGTTAATTTATTTTAGGAGGAAAATTATTATGAAAAAAGGAAATCCATATGGTACTCACAGAGTAATTTCACCAAAGGGTGTATTACCACAACCGGCAGATGTTATTGATAACACAATGGAAATTTATGACAATGAAGTTCTTATCGACGTAAAAACTTTAAATATCGATTCTGCTTCTTTTACAGAAATTGAAAAAAGAGCTGAAGGTGATATCGAAAAGATTAAAGAAATTATGCTTGGCATCGTAGCTAAAGCAGGAAAACATAAGAACCCGTGGACAGGTTCTGGTGGAATGTTAATCGGAACAGTTAAAGAAGTTGGACCAGCTTACGTTGGCGACTTAAAAGCTGGAGATAAGATTGCTACATTAGTATCATTATCACTTACTCCATTAGTAATCGAAGAAATCTTAGAAGTAAGACCTGACATTGACCAAGTTGATATCAAGGGTCAAGCAATATTATTCCAGAGTGGAATTTATTCTAAGCTTCCTGAAGACATGGCTGAAGGTCTAGCACTTTCTGCATTAGATGTTGCTGGTGCTCCTGCTCAGACTGCTAAATTAGTAAAACCTGGACAGACAGTTCTAGTTATCGGTGGTGGTGGAAAATCTGGTCTTATGTGCTTATATGAAGCAAAGAAGAGAGCTGGAGTTACAGGTCACGTTATCTGTATGGCTCATTCTGAAAAATCATATCAGAGAGCTAAAGATCTTGGATTTGCTGATGATTATTTCGCAGCAGATGCAACAGATGCAGTTGCAGTATATGATAAAATCATGGAATTAACTGATGGCGAACTTTGCGACATCGTTATTAACTGTGTAAACATTGATAATACTGAAATGGCTTCTATCCTTGCTACTAAAGATGATGGTCTTGTATACTTCTTCTCAATGGCAACTAGCTTCACTAAGGCTGCTTTAGGAGCTGAAGGTGTTGGAAAAGACGTTAACATGATTATTGGTAACGGATATACAAAAGGACATGCTGCTATAACTCTTCAAGAGTTAAGAGAACATGACGGATTAAGAAAATTATTCGAAGAAATGTATGCATAATTAAGTAATTTTGTAAGCATGCATAGTTAATATGCGTGCTTACTTTATTTGCTTATATAATTAATTAAAGTTTTATCAGCTTTTAAACTGATATAGCAAAATTAAAGGAGAACTATTATGTTGAGAAACTGGAAAGAAATTCCTAGATGGAAAGATGTTACTGACGAACAGTGGAATGATTGGCATTGGCAACTAGAAAACAGACTAGCTACTGTTGAAGATATCGCTGAAGTAATTAACTTATCTAACCAAGAAAAAGAAGACATTGATAAAGTAATAGGTGGCTTTAGAGTTGGTATTACTCCTTATTATGCTTCACTTATGGATCCTGACGATCCAAGATGTCCAATAAGAATGCAAGCTGTTCCTACTCTTTCTGAATTACACAGAGGAGAAGCAGATTTATTAGATCCACTTCACGAAGATGAAGATTCTCCAGCTCCTGGATTGACTCATAGATATCCAGATAGATGTCTGTTTTTAATTACTGACCAGTGTTCAATGTACTGTAGACACTGTACAAGAAGAAGAATGGCTGGCGAAACAGATGGCGAAAGAAATATGCAAGATATTGAAGCATGCTTAGAATATATTAGAAATACTCCAGTAATAAGAGACGTTCTTTTATCTGGTGGTGATTGTCTATTAGTTGAAGATGAAAAATTAGAATACATCATCAGCGAATTAAGAAAGATTCCTCATGTAGAAATCGTAAGATTGGGTTCAAGAACACCTGTAGTATGTCCTCAGAGAATTACTGATGAACTTTGTACGATGTTAGCTAAATATCACCCAATTTGGTTAAACACTCACTTTAATCACAAAGATGAAGTAACTCCTGAAGCAACAGAAGCTTGTCGTAAATTAGCTGATGCAGGTATACCTCTAGGTAACCAGTCTGTACTTCTAAGAGGCGTTAACGATTGTCCTCATATCATGAGAGAATTAGTACAAGCATTAGGTAAGATAAGAGTAAGACCTTATTACATTTATCAGTGCGATTTATCACTTGGTATTGAACATTTCAGAACTTCTGTAGCTGCCGGTATCGAAATTATCGAAGGCTTAAGAGGACATACTTCTGGATTCTTAGTACCAACATTTGTAGTTGATGCTCCAGGTGGTGGTGGTAAAACACCTGTAATGCCTCAGTATATAATTTCTCAGACACCTGATAAGATAATTTTAAGAAATTACGAAGGTGTAATTACTTCATATCAAGAACCAGATTTACCTAAGTTAGAATGTAAATGTGATTTCTGTCAAGGTAAGAAAGAATATAGATATGAAGGCGTTGCTGGAATAGCTCAAGGATTAAGAATGTCTATGGAACCAAATGGTTTATTAAGACATGAAAGAAACAAAGTAAGATTAGGTAAGTAATTACCTTTTATTGTCTATAGGGAGAAATTCTTCCTATAGACAATTATTTAATGTGAGTTAGTCTTGCTAGGACTTTAGTTAGCATTATCGGAAGGGAAATTATGGGGTTACTATACGATTTATCATCTAAATATAAGACACTGTCTATTGTGGGTATGGCTAAAAATGCAGGTAAAACTACAGCACTTAATTATTTGATTGAGGAAGCTGAAGATGAAAGCATAAAGTTAGGCATCACTTCAACTGGAAGAGATGGTGAGTGTACTGATTTAGTAACAGGTACAGATAAACCAAGAGTATACCTTTATGAAGACACTATAGTAACTGTTCCGACTCAGTTATATGAATTAGCTGAAGCAGGTCTTGAGATTTTACAAAAATCTAAATACAGGACCTCTATAGGAGAACTTATGTTGTGCAGAGTTGCAGACAGTGGTTATGTTCAGATTGCAGGCCCTGTTGCTGTAGCTGATACAAAAAGAATGTGCGACGAAATGTTTAAATTAGGATGTGAGCTCATCATGATTGATGGAGCTATAGATAGAAAATCAATTGCATCTCCGGAAACATCGGATGCAATAATCTTATCGACAGGAGCTGTTATATCGAGAACTATGAAAAAAGTGGTTGAAGAAACAGCGCATATTGTTCATCTTTACAGCCTTCCTGAACTAGAAGAAGGAAAGATAAGAAAAGGCATAGAAAATAATTGTGAATGCGATAAAATAATCATCGTTAATAAAGAAGGTAAAGTGAAAATCCTTGATTTATTGACAGGTTTAGGAGCGAGCAGATTCATTGATGAAGCTATCGATGACACTGCTGATTCGGTATTTATTCCGGGAGCACTTACAAATAGTGTAATTTCGGATATTCACCCTAAAAAAATTAAAAACGTAAGATTTGTTTTAAAGGATCCTACAAAAATATTTATTAATAATAGAGATTATAAACACTTGCTAAAAAAAGGGTTTAGACTTCAAGTGCTTAAAAATATAGAAGTTGCAGCAGTAACAGTAAATCCGTTTGCGCCAAGTGGTTATTCTTTTGAGCACGAAGCGTTAAGAGATGCTATGCAGGAAGCAATTCCGAATATTCCTGTCATAGATGTGAGAATATAAAGGGGTAGTATGAAAGTAGATAATAGGGTACTAGCGAATCCTAAAACTAGATCAGAAACTGGTTTAGACTATATCATATCGTCTATTGATTTAAATACACCTTATGGTAAGAGAAGATTAAAAGAAAATAAGCCGTTTTTTCCAGGACAGGAAAAGGAGCTAAGAATACTTCTTGATGATTTAGATAGTATGGTAGAATTCGTTAAAAACAACGTTAAGCAAGTTGCTGTGTTATCAGAAATTCTTATGGAAATAAAGGAAAACACCTATACAATTAAGAGATGTGTTGAAAGCACTTTATCGGTGGTAGAGATATTTGAGATAAAGACGTTTTTATTGCAGATGAGAAATATTAATGCTGTACTCAAAAGAGTTGACCTTGATATTCCGAAAAAATATATACTAAGAGATTCTGAAGAATTATTAAATAAATTAGATCCTAGAAGAGACAGATTAAATACCTTCTATATATATGATGAGTTTTCTGAAAAACTTAGAGAACTTAGAAAAAAGAAAAAAGAATATGATAAACAGATAAGAATAATATCAAAGAAAAAAAGAAATGAAATTAAAGAGGAGTTCGGAATACTTCTTACCCCCAAATTTGATATTTCAGTAAATAAAAAGAGTGAAGATTATCAAATAGCACAAAAAATTGATGATTTAGAATTGGTTCAAGAGGACTATTTATCAGTTACTTATGCACTAAAGACTCCGTCGGAGGTTTATGAAATCACTGAAGAGTTGGAAGGTTTTAATGCTGATATAGAAATGGAAGAAGCAGCAGTTAGAGAAAAGTTGTCCCAAATAATTGCGGAATATAAAGAGTTACTCTTAGAAAATTGTGAAAAAATTGGGAATATGGATTTCGATATTGCAAAAGCCAAATATGCAATAAAACATAAATGTGTAAAACCTGAAATAGTAGAAGAGCATATTCTTGAATATGTTGAAGGTAGACACATACAAGTTGAAGATATACTAAAGAAGAAAAAAAGAGAATATTGTCCTGTGAGCATAAGCCTTGTTGAAGGTGTTACTTGTATAACAGGGGCTAATATGGGAGGAAAGACTATATCCTTAAAACTTAGCGGCCTTATACCTATTATGGCACAATATGGATTCTTTGTACCTTGTGAAAAAGCTAAAATCGGTTTATCAAATTACATACAAATATTAATAGGTGACAGTCAATCGGTAGTTAGAGGCCTGTCTAGTTTCGGAAGTGAAATGGAAGAGCTTAAACAGATATTTGATAGAAGCAAAGACCGTTCACTAATATTAATAGATGAAATAGCAAGTGGAACAAATCCGATTGAAGGTTTAGCATTAACAAAGAGCGTTGTAGATTATTTATTAGAAAGAAAATACATAACACTGATTACAACGCATTTTGAGTCTGTAACATCCAATAAAAGAGTTAAGAATATGCAAGTTAGAGGCCTTGCGGATGCAGACTTTAAACAACTTAATAGCGAGATTCGTTATGCGAAGAAGCTTGAAAGAATAGACATAATTCAAAAGTACATGGACTATAGGCTTTACCCTATAGACAACCAAGGAGAAGTGCCCAAAGATGCTCTTAATATTGCTAAAATGCTAGGCATAAACAGCGAGATAATAGAGAGAGCGAAGGAATATATTAGTAAGGAGAAAAAAGATGAAAAGTAAATTAAATCTTGATCCAAAAGTAATTGATAGTGCGCGTCAACATGCAGCAAGTATTGCGAATAGCATGCAGGAATTTATTGACAGACACACTACAGTAAGTACTGAGAGAACAATTCTTAGACTTTTAGGTATTGATGGAATCGATGATGTAGAGACTCCGCTACCTAACGTAGTAGTAGATCAGATTAAAGAAGCAGGTGGTCTTCCAAGAGGAGTATCATACTGGATTGGTAATGCCATGGTACAAACTGGCTTACAGCCACAAGAAATTGCAGAGAAGATGTCCAAGGGTGAGCTTGATATTACTAAATTAGAAACTACAAGTGCTGAAAAAGCTGAAGCTGCAATTATGCCAGCTATCCAAAAGTCTTTAGAAGTAATCAACGCACAAAAAAAAGCTAGAGAAGATTATCTAGAAAGACTTGGCGAATCAAGACAGCCATATTGTTATGTTATCGTAGCTACAGGTAATATCTACGAAGACGTAATTCAAGCTGAAGCTGCAGGTAGACAGGGTGCTGATATCATCGCTGTTATCAGAACAACTGCACAGTCATTACTTGACTATGTACCTTATGGACCTACTACAGAAGGTTTTGGTGGTACATATGCTACACAAGAAAATTTCAAAATAATGAGGAAAGCATTGGATGATATAGGTGAAGAAGTAGGTAGATACATTAGATTGTGTAACTATTCTTCAGGTTTATGTATGGCAGAAATTGCTGCTATGGGAGCCATTGAAAGATTAGATGTAATGCTTAATGATGCTTTATATGGTATTTTATTCAGAGATATAAATATGCAAAGAACATTAGTCGATCAATACTTCTCAAGAATTATTATCGGATACTGTGATATATTATTTAACTCAGGAGAAGATAATTACTTAACTACAGATGATGCTTATGAATCAGCACATACTGTACTTGCTTCACAGTTAATCAACGAACAGTTTGCTGTAGTTGCGAACATTGAAGAATGGCAAATGGGATTAGGACATGCTTTTGAAATGGATCCTTCTATGGAAAATGGATTCCTTTATGAATTATCTCAAGCTATTATGGCAAGAGAAATATTTCCTAATGCTTCACTTAAATACATGCCTCCAACAAAGTATATGACGGGTAATATATTCAAAGGTCACGTTCAGGATGCTTTATTTAACTTGATTGCAGTATGGTCAGGACAATCATTACAGCTTTTAGGAATGCTTACTGAAGCTATTCATACACCACATATGCAAGATAGATACTTATCAATTGAAAATGCTAAATATATCTTTAATAATGCTAGAGACATCGGTAGTGAAGTTACATTTAAAGATAATGGTATTATTCAAAAGAGAGCTCAATTTGTACTTAATGAAGCAGACAAACTTCTTGCTGACATAGAAGAAGAAGGCTTATTCTCAACTATCGAAAAAGGAAAGTTTGCAGGAATTAAGAGACCTTACGAAGGTGGTAAAGGACTTGAAGGCGTATGCCTTAAGGATGAACAATACTTTAATCCATTCATTACTTTGATGTTAGGAGGTGCAAAATAATGGCTAAATGTGAAACAGCTAATACAAGCGTAGATTTAACAAAAGTTAAGCCTTATGGAGATACAATGAATGACGGACAGATGGAAATGACTTTTACATTACCTGTTCCTTATGGTGATGAAGCCGATGAAGCTGCACGTCAATTAGTTAAAAAAATGGGATGTGAAGAACCTAGCGTTGTTTATTCTCATGATATGGGTGGCGGATATACATTCTTTGTAGTTTACGGAAAATGTCAGCACACAATTGATTATTCGACTATTCATGTTGCTAAAGTTGAATCAGAAGTTATGGAAAGAGATGAATGTGGTAAGTTTATTGAAGAAAACATTGGTAGAGATGTTATCATCATTGGAGCTACTACAGGATTTGATGCTCATACAGTAGGTATTGATGCAATAATTAACATGAAGGGATTCCACGGTCATTTTGGTCTTGAAAGATTCAAAAATGTTATATCAATTAACATGGGATCACAGGTTCCAAACGAAGAACTAATTGCTAAAGCAAAAGAATTGCATGCTGATGCTATACTAGTTTCTCAGACAGTAACTCAGAAGGACATTCATATCCAGAATTTAACTGAAATGGTTGAATTAATGGAAGCTGAAGGGCTTAGAGATAAAATGTTATTATTGTGTGGAGGTCCTCGTATTTCCCATGAACTAGCCCAAGAACTAGGGTATGATGCAGGATTTGGATCTGATACATATGCAGAACATGTTTGCTCATATATTATAACAGAAATGGTAAAAAGAGGCAGAATATAACCTCGCTAAAATATAAAAAGAGGAAGGTAACTCAATATGACAATGAAAATGAAGACTGCTCAAGAAGCAATTGCCGGTCTTGAAGACGGCATGACCATCATGGTAGCAGGATTCTTAGGAACAGGTTCGCCTGAAATCCTAATGGATGCGATATTAGAAAAAGGTGTTAAGC
>JAENWG010000056.1 GCA_016650175.1 Peptostreptococcaceae bacterium
CATTTACGCTTTCAATATTACTAATAATCATTTCAGTCATCATAATCACCTCAAAATGATTATAACAAAAGAGTACCTATAGATATATAACTGGGTAAAGTTACATGCACACTATTGGGTACTCTTATTTAAACATTTATAGCACTATTAATAATTACCTTTACTATATACATTACTGTGGGTATATATATTGTTTTTCAAGATAGAAAGGCTGCCCTTAACAGAACATTTTTCATGATGAACCTAAGTTTTGCAATTTATGCTATTGGCTCAGCTTTTTTGCTCGTAGCTCCTGACAAAGATAGTTGTGATTTATGGATTAAAATTCTAGCAATAGGGGCCTTCTCTTTCCCTAGCATTGGACTACACTTCTTTTTGATATTTTCAGAAAGAAAAAAGCTGCTTAAAAAATTGTGGGTTTATATATTGATATATTTGCCGTTTTTTGTTTTACTTATTTTTGAGCTTACAAGCAACTTTTATGCTAAAGATTATGTTTTTACAAACTACGGTTGGCTAGTTATAACCCGGAATGATTCAGTAATATTTTGGCTTTATAATCTTTATTACACGCTATATTTATCCGTGGGGATATTAACGGCTTTCTTTTGGCTTAGAAAAGCAGACTCTGTAAAGAAAAAGAAACAAGGCAATTTGATTATTATTTTTGGGCTTTTCAGCCTACTACTTAGTAGTCTTTTATACACAATTTCATTATTCAACCACAATATTCCCAATTTTGCAACGATAACAGTAGTCTTGTGGGTTCCGGGGTTTTTGTATGCCATAGTAAAATATAAAATGATGCTGATAACTCCTTCGATGGCGGCTAATCAAATCCTCGAGACAATTAAAGAATCCGTTATAATTGTTGATAAGAAAGGAGGAATCATCATCACAAATAAAGAAACAAACACCCTTTTAGGTTATACAAATGATGAACTGAAAGGAAAGCCATTAGGAACACTTTTCCCATATGACGAAAACTTTACAAACGAAAATATACAAAACTTATTTGCTAAGTGCCCAATACAAAATATGGAAACGAATTTTGTTTCTAAAAATAACGAAAGCATTCCTGTAATATTCTCCGCATCCGAGTTTAGGGACAGCAATGGCTTCTTGCTGGGTTACATCGCTGCAACTAGAGATATCATAAATTTAAAAGAAGCTGAGAAACGTTTGAGTCATCTCGCACATCATGATTCCTTGACCAACTTGCCAAACAGACTGCTGTTCGTTGACCGTTTTAATCAGGAAGTTGCAAAAGCTAAGCGTTATAAAACTAATATTGCGGTTGTTATGATTGATTTAGATCACTTCAAGGAAGTGAATGACAATTATGGACACGATTTTGGAGATTTATTGCTTATAGAAGTGTCCAACAGGCTTAAAACCTCAATTAGGCAATGCGATTCAATCGCTAGGTTCGGCGGAGATGAATTTGTTATTTTACTAAGCAATTTAAAAGACATTAACGAATTTGAACCTACTGCGAATAGGATTATCGATAATGTTAGCAAACCTTTCTTAATCGATAGTAAAGAATTCCACATTACAATAAGCATGGGAGTAAGTGTATATCCCATTAACGGAACAAATCTAGATATTCTTTTGAAATATGCCGATATGGCGATGTATTCTGTAAAAGAATGTGGCCGTAATAACTATGAGCTTTTCACTCCGGTAACTGACTTAATGGACAAGAAGCTGTAAATCTATACAGAAGTCAAAAGAATTTTTTGTTTAAAAACAAGTTATTACAATATTATTAACCGATATGGACACAACAAGAAAAACAGTTATTTCACAGAATGTAAACATTGATATATATTCCTAATACAAGAAGTGTCATCTATACACACTAAGTTAACCCAATGCGCAAATTAAAAAACCTGTAAATTTTGCAATTACAGGTTTTTTTGCTGAGAAGGTGAGATTCGAACCCACTAATCTTATATATTCAATTATACTTCTGTATACTATAGTTCAGTATTTTAAACGGTTTTAATATTTTATTAAGCCTCTCAATCCGTTGCAATTAATGGGCTTCTAGAACCTTTGTTATTTAATTTATGTGGTTTTTTGAATGAGGATATATAATGCCTTCGAATGCATTGATTAGCAATTCTTGACATACGTGATACGATATTAAAGGAACCAGCTAAACTCTTCGTGAAATAGTGTTCTTTAGAATCTAATAAGAAACGTACGTGGACTTTATGTATAATAATAACATAGTATGTAATAAGTATACATCAAGTATGCCTATAACATGCGGAAATGGAGATAAATTGTGACCCAATCCAACGAGACTTTAAAATTACTATATGAATTGGTCAGTATTCCCAGCAGCACAGACACTGACATGGAGACTAGAGTAGAGTCATTGATTTTGGAAAAGCTTAAGAGTATACCAAAATTACAAAAGGACAACACCCTTGGTTTAGAAAGCATTGAACACGATTCACACAAACGTTCAATTGTATGGGGCCTGCTTAAGGGAAGCGGTAAAGAAACAATCGTTCTCTTGAATCACCACGATGTGGTTGATACACATGACTACGACAATCTACAAGAGCTTGCCTACAGCCCGATTCAATTAAAGGAAGCTATGAAAACTGGGAATTTTTCAAAAGATGTTATGCTTGATCTTCAAAGTGAAGACTGGATGTTCGGACGCGGAACCGCAGATATGAAAGGTGGATTGTCCATTCAACTGAAGCTTCTTGAAAAATTCTGCAAAAAAGAGGATTTTAATGGGAACATATTATTTCTATCAGTCCCAGATGAAGAAAATCTGTCACTTGGTATGAGAAGCAGTTCCAAATTGCTTCATACTCTTTCCAAAACGTACAATCTGAATTACAAACTACTCATCAATTCAGAACCACACGAACGCACCAATGGCAAATTTCAGATTTATGACAGTTCAGTTGGTAAAACTATGGCAGTGGTTTATGTACAAGGTCAAAAAGCACATATTGGCAAGGTTTTTGAAGGGCTCAACCCCTTAAGCATTCTAGCAAGAATTCAGATTCATACTGAACTGAACAGTGACTTCAGCGATAGTGCACTTGGTGAAATATCCACTCCACCATCCTGGAGCTTTGCAAGGGATTTCAAAGAAAACTATGATGCTTCAATACCAGGTGCAGCAGGAGGTTATCTCAGTTTTCTGACCTTAAACAGCACACCAAAGAAAATATTAAATACTTTGAAAGATGTCTGTTCCGTATCTTTTGAAGAAACTGTATCTCACTATAAGAAAGAATACAAAACAGTATTCCCAAATCAAAATGATATTCCTGATTATCCGTCAAATATTAAATTCTATGAGGAACTACATCAGGATGCTATGGAAAAGGATCCTGAAAAAACCAAGAAAATCCTTAGTCAAAGCTTTGAAGAGATTAAAGAGCAATTGAGCCTAGGGAAAATTTCAACTCCAGAATGCAATTTTATCATTATAAATCATCTGCTGGAATTTGTTGCCTATAACACCCCGACAATCATTATTGCACTTTCACCACCGTATTACCCTCATGTCACAAGTTGCAGTAATAAAGACTACAAAGAACTTTCTGGTGTAATGCACCAACTCTTTTCTAAAGAAGAAATTGAATTCTCTCATTATTTCATGGGAATCTCAGATTTAAGTTATGTCGGACTTCAAAACGGAAGTGAAATCATTCCATATGTATCAAAAAATATGCCTTTATGGAAAAAGGATTTTTATACAATCCCTTTTGCGGATATGGAATCACTTACAATGCCGACTCTGATAATTGGTCCTTGGGGAAAGGATCTGCATAAAAAAACGGAACGCGTCTACATCCCTGACCTGATTGAGAATGTTCCAAACTACATTGAGCAACTTATTATTAGTTTATTATAAAACAAAGGAGATTACACAATGCAAACTGCAATCGTTGATTTTGTCAACACAGCTACCGGATATCTATGGGGACCATTTATGATGATTCTGCTTCTTGGTGGAGGAATTTTTCTAACCTTCAGACTAAAATTTATTCAATTCCGTTTTTTTGGTTACATGCTAAAACAGACTGTAGGTTCCTTATTTAAAAAGAACAAAACAGCTTCAGAAAAAGAGCCAGAAGGTACTCTCACACCTTTCCAGGCTGTGACAACTGCCTTGGCTTCAACAGTAGGAGCATCCAACATCGTTGGTGTTCCCGTTGCTATCTTTTTTGGAGGTCCAGGTGCTGTATTCTGGATGTGGATCACAGCTCTTATCGGTATGATCACAAAATTTTCGGAAATCGTCCTTGGCGTTAAATACCGCGAAAAAAATGTGGATGGTGATTATGTCGGCGGCCCAATGTATTATTTGAAAAACGGATTAAAATCTAAAGCATTAGGTAATACTTACGCATTTCTGTTTATGCTGACAATAGTATCAGGTGTCATGGTTCAGGCAAATTCTGCCGCGGGTACCGCTTTAACATTGGGTCTCCCTACTTATGCGTCTGGGATTATTATAATTTTATTGGTAGGCTTGATTGTTATTGGAGGCGTTAAAAGAATTGGTAAAGTTTCCGAAGTATTTGTACCATTTATGGCAATATTTTATGTTATCGGTTGTCTCATTATCATCATCGCCAATATTACAGCAGTTCCAACTGTTTTCGCTTTAATCTTCAAAAGTGCCTTTTCCGGTCATGCCGCAGCTGGTGGATTCCTTGGAAGCACTATCGCAATGACACTTAGATGGGGAATTGCAAGAGGAGCTTATTCTAATGAAGCAGGTATGGGCAGTGCTCCTATCGCACATGCAACAGCTAAAACAGATCACCCGGTACGTCAGGGCTTCTGGGGAATGTTTGAAGTCTTCATAGATACATTGGTTATCTGCACCATGACAGCACTTGTCATCTTGACTAGCGGGATTTGGAAGACCACAGATGTTATAGCAAGTGGAATGACCACAAAAGTATTTTCCGATTTCTACGGTCCTATTGGAGGATATGTAGTAGCTATCTCAGTAATGCTCTTTGTAATATCAACCATTTATGTAATTCTTTTCTATGGTGAACGTCTGGCAGAATATCTGTTTGGCCATACCTTTTCACTTGTAATGCGTTATGTATATCTTGCCGCATGTTTCGCAGGTGCTGTGGGTGGACTGAAATTTGTATGGATGTTCCTCGACTTGCTGTTTGGATTATCTGTTATTCCAAATATGATTGGTGTCCTCGCACTTTCTGGTGTGATCGTCGCTCAAACCAAGGAGTACTTTACAACTGAAGGGAAATATTATTTAAAGGATGTAGGCTCCAAAGGACATTATCAGAAGAAAGTTGATAAAAACTAGGGTTCTGATAAATGCTTTACAATAATATCAAATTAAATAATTTCTAAAACAAAATCTGAAGAATGAAAATTCTTCAGATTTTTTATTGTCTGCCCGTCATATATCCCCTCAGTTTTTATGTAATACTAATATTTTTTATCGTTCTTTGGTTATATTGTTTTTCTAATTAAGTTCACTAACAAACATCTACTAACATGCTCTTATATGCTCCCAGTCTAACCTTAAGCACTCTTTTGTGGCTTTCTAGATATTATGTGTAGATGTGTTTAAAGAAGCAAGCCAGTCATCAAAGAATATAGCTAACAACTTTGAAGACTATATTAAAAAGATAAAATAGAAATGTCCCCATTGAAATAGTCAACCCCCTGCAACCGTTATGATTACAGGGGGTTATTGGCGGAGACGGTGGGATTCGAACCCACGTGCCGGGATAAACCGGCAAATGCATTTCGAGTGCACCTCGTTATGACCACTTCGATACGTCTCCATTTATTGAATTTACCAACTGATTGTAACACAAACGTTGTTTTATTACAAGAAAAATGGAGAGCTAAGCTCTCCGTTTTCTTACTGAATTCCTTCTAATTTTGGTATATATGAAAACCCTTTTTCTAAATCTTCAGCAGTAGGCTTTTTGTCTACCATTATGCCTTCGTTATATGCTTTATAAGCCTCCATATCAAAGTAACCTGTACCGGTTAAACAAAATACAATGTTTTTCTTTTCCCCTGTTTCTTTGCATTTCATTGCTTCATCAATAGTAACTTTAATAGCATGCGCTGATTCTGGCGCTGGAAGAATTCCTTCAATCTTGCAGAACTCTGTAGCAGCTTTAAATACTTCACTTTGTTTTACTGTTCTTACTTCATCAATATCCCCATTGTTATATAGCTTAGATAGTATCGGACTCATACCGTGATACCTAAGTCCACCTGCATGATCTGGTGACGGAATAAATCCAGAACCCAAAGTGTACATTTTAGCTAGAGGTGTTACTTGACCTACATCACAGAAATCATATGCGTATTTTCCTCTTGTCATAGAAGGACATGACTCAGGTTCTACTGCAATAAACTTAGGTGCTTTCTTACCTTCTAATTTGTCTGCCATGTATGGAGCAACAAAACCTCCAAAGCTAGAGCCTCCACCTACGCATCCAATCATCATATCAGCCTCAACATCGTACTTTTCTAAAGCAGTCTTAGTTTCAAGTCCAATAATAGATTGATGTAGAAGTACTTGGTCTAATACTGATCCAAGTGCATATCTACAGTTATCTGTAGTAGTAGAAACTTCTACCGCTTCTGAAATTGCAGTTCCTAGACTTCCTGTATTATCAGGATCTTCTGCTAATATTTTTCTTCCTACATTAGTTGTATTCGACGGAGATGGATGCGCGGTTGATCCGTAAGTCTCCATTACAATCTTTCTGTATGGTTTTTGCATAGCACTGCATTTAACCATATATACAAGTAACTCCATATTCATATATGAACACGCCATTGATAGCGCTGTTCCCCATTGACCAGCTCCCGTTTCAGTAGTCAAGTGAGTTAATCCTTGCTGCTTAGCATAATATGCCTGAGCAATAGCAGAATTAAGCTTATGACTTCCCGAAGTGTTTGTGCCCTCGAACTTATAGTAAATATGTGCCGGCGTTCCTAGCGCTTCTTCTAATCTATATGCTCTGAACAAAGTAGACGGTCTATACATCTTATAAAAATCTTGAATATCCTGTGGTATTTCTATAAATTTGTCAGTATCATTAAGTTCTTGTGCAACGCACTCCTTAGGAAATACTGGTTCAAGATCTGCCGCTACACATGGCTTAAGTGTTCCAGGGTGTAACATTGGATCTGGCTTTTCTTTCATAAAAGCTTTCATGTTTAGATACTCTTTTGGCATCTCATTTTCTTCTAACATTAGTTTGTACGGAATTGTTTTCATAATTAATACCTCTCTCTGTAAAATGGTTTTTTTCGGAACAGGTAAAAGTTTCAATTAAAAAAGCTCCTGTTCCTACAATAATTTGCAGGGACAAGAGTTATAACTCCTGCGGTACCACCTTGCTTGGATGAATGAACATCCCTCTTATCGACATGCCATCACATGTCTGTGCTATTACGGGCACCCCGTCTACATATACTTGCAAAATTGCTTTCCTCATAGCCCTCGAAGGTCCATTTGCCATTCCGCTTTTGACTGGGCTCTCATCATCCCCAATTCTCTGTACATGCGCTTAAGACGTTATCTCCTTCTCAACGGTTTAATTATTAAGTTGTTAAAACAGATTCTAACACATGTTTTTGTGTATGTCAACAACTTTTTGTAAGAAATTTAAAACCTTATGGTTAACAAATGATATTGTCATAGGTATTAACAAATGAATTTGTCACAAGCATAATAGCATGGTAACATTCTAATTATCAAAATATGATTTAGAAAGGAATAACTATGCGGAAAGTAGAATTAAACATGGTACAGGA
>JAENWG010000058.1 GCA_016650175.1 Peptostreptococcaceae bacterium
AGACCAGAGATTTGCCTGATGCTTCCTTCAGATTCTACCTCACGATAGACACCCTTGCCTTCGGCTATGTGCTTATTGTTTCAACTACTTCCGCACTTGGGGCTTTCACCCTTGAGATTATGCCCATGCTGGGCGAACATCTAAAAGACTGTCTATTGTGACAGTCTTTTTTTGTAATAAAAACCCGGAGCTTAACGCTCCGGGAATAGAATCTATTTAATTGAATCCATACTATAATACGCTTTGATTGTAAAACAGAATTCCTGCTATTACGCCTATGTAGGTAATAATAAAGGTAAATAGGAAACCTTTAAGTGCAATATCAATTGACAGTTTAAAAAGCTTGTTCAGTACCTTCTTAATCAATAAAGCTAATACGAATACAACTCCTGCTGCTGCTAATGCACTCATCCATTTAAAAAGCATTAAAAAAATCATATCTTGGTCTACTGTATTAATAGTAAAGAAATGATATTGCATGCCTGTAATCTTTACATATGTTATAACAAATATTGCCCAGCTGGCAACTATTGATAAATATCCTCTAAAATTAGTTTTCTCATTCATATGGTAACCTCCTTTTATTAGATATACCCTTTTTAAAGTTTATTAAACCTATTTAAGTTGTCCATGCTTTTCATATGTAGTACATTCTTTAATGGAGTTATTATCATTCACAAATACAACCTTAGGTTTATGCATATCTGCTTCTTCTTCAGTCATAGAACAATAACACATTATGATTATATTGTCACCTGGTTGTACGCATCTAGCTGCAGCACCATTTAAACAAATCATTCCAGACCCTGCCTCCCCTGATATAGTGTAAGTTTCAAATCTACTTCCGTTATTAATATCAACAATTTGAACCTTCTCATATTCTCTCATACCTGATGCATCTAATAAGTCCTGATCTACAGTAATACTTCCTACATAATTAAGTTCAGCTTGAGTAACAGTTGCTCTATGGATTTTACCTTTTAACATAGTTACATTCATTTCTTTATTTCTCCTCGTTATCATAACTAAAGTTATCAATTAATCTAGTATTACCAAATGAAACAGCCAGTGCGCATAAAATTGGCCCTTCTATTATACTTACAGGCTGAATAGTTTCAGCATCTACTATTTCCACATAGTCTATCTTAGAAAGACTTTCAGAATTAATCATATCAACTATTAACTCTTTTACTTTACTAGCATCCGCCTCACCACCTGCTACTGCCTCTTTCCCTAAAACAAGAGCTCTATGAAGAACAATCGCTTCTAATCTTTCTTCTTCATTTAGGTATTTATTTCTAGAACTTTTAGCAAGTCCATCTTCTTCTCTTACTATTGGACAACCAATAATTTCAATATTAAAGTTTAAGTCCTTAACCATCCGTCTAATTACAGCAAGTTGCTGAGCATCCTTCTCGCCAAAATATGCTCTGTCTGGTGTAACTATATTAAAAAGCTTAGAAACTACAGTAGCAACTCCCCTAAAATGAATAGGTCTTGATTTACCACAAAGTTCATTGGTAAGCCCATCAACTGTTACAAATGTGCATCCGTTGGATGCATACATTTCTTCAGGTTTAGGAGCAAACAGAATATCAACCTTCGCATTATCACAAAGCATAGCATCCTTCTCTAAGTCCCTTGGATAGTCCGCTAGATCTTCATTAGGCCCAAACTGAGTTGGATTTACAAAGTCGCTAACAATGATTATGTCATTTTCCGCTACAGCCTTATCAATCAAACTCTTATGGCCTTCATGAAGATAACCCATAGTAGGAACTAGTCCAACGGATAAACCCTCTTTTCGGTACTGCTTAACTTCTTTTCTTACTTCATCAATAGTTTTACAAATCTTAATCATCAGTGTTCTCCTTAAACCAATTTTTCTATAATTTCATCATCTATTGCAAATGAATGCTTTTCTTCAGGAAAAGCTTCATTTTTAACTTCATCAATATATTCCATATATGCTTCCTTTGATTTCTCTCCTAGGTGCTCAAATTTCTTAACAAATTTAGGCGTAAAATCAGTATACATACCAAGCATATCTTGCATAACTAATATTTGACCATCGCATCCTACTCCAGCTCCTATACCAATCGTCGGAATACTAACCGTCTTGGTAATCTTTTCAGCTAGCTTTGCTGGTACGCATTCTAGTACTATGGCAAAAGCTCCTGCTTCTTCAAGCGCCCTGGCATCATCTAATATCTTTTGTGCACCTTCGGCATTTTTACCTTGTATCTTGAATCCTCCAAAAGCATTAAACGACTGCGGAGTAAGACCGATGTGTCCCATGACAGGAATAGATGCTCTTGTTATTGCTCTTATCTCTTCACAAAAATCGACACCACCTTCAAGCTTAACACAGTGAGCTCCGCCCTCTTTTACGAGTCTACCGGCATTCATAACAGTAGTATTAATATCTCCATGAAAAGACATAAACGGCATGTCGCCTACTATTAAGGCGTTCTTAGTACCTCTTGATACAGCTTTGGTATGATGTATCATATCTTCTATGGTTACAGGAAGAGTATTCTCATAACCCAATATAACCATGCCAAGAGAATCTCCTACCAATATTCCGTTTATACCTGCTTCATCAACTAATTTAGCATTAGTATAGTCATAGGCAGTAAGCATGGTTATTTTCTCACCTTTAATTTTTGCATCTTTAAATGTACTTATTGTATTTTTCATTTTAATTCTCCCTGTTTAAGCTAAGTAATTCATTTAGCTCAGTATAATAATTATCTGGATTCTTGACTTCTGCTATTTTAATTAATTCTTTTGATAACAGGCAATAGATATCTAAGAATTCCTTAGGAATAGATTCCATATGCTTTTTAACTGTTTCACTGTCAGCTCTTTCTACTGGGCCTGTTAATGAATTAGTAGATCCATGCTTGCAAAGATTTTCAGTGTTATTTAAAAACAGAGGGCCAATTGTCTTTTCTGCTAAGTCTTCAGAAAAACCACAACTCTCAAGAAGCTCCTTTGAAATATTCCAAAGCGCCACTGCAAGATTACTAGAAAAAACTCCGGCAGCATGATAAAGCTCCTTGTTTTCATCAGTAATTTCTTGAACATTCTTAGTCACTTTTTGCATTAAAGCTTTCATTTCTTCCATGCAAAAAGAAGCTCCTTCGATTGTGAAAGTAGCTTCAGATAATTCCTTATATGAATGCCACTTGTCTCTAACTGGAAAGAAAGGATGTATGGAGTAACCATACGCACCTAGTTCTTTTATTCCATCAAAGACAGAGGATGATAAACATCCGCTACAGTGACATATTATTTTGTTTTTGACAGGCAAATTTTTGATGTGATTCCAAACTGATAGTATTTCTCCATCCGGTACGGTAATGAAAATGATATCACTCTTTTTTACAATTGCCTCTATTGTTGCAAATGATTTAGTCTTAGTAAATTTTGCTGCTTCTGCAGCAGATTCCTCGTTCTTGCTTTTGTAGCCTGTAACGTTTATGTTATTTACCATAAACAGCTTACCTAGCGAAAACCCAACTTTCCCTGCGCCAATAAATCCTACGTTCATCGCATCACCCCCATTATCGGTGATACAAATCCAGTGCCGTTCCTTCTCGGATACAGCCTGCCAATAAAATAAACGCACTGTAACATCTTCTTTGATGCCACAATCGTTTTGAGTATACCACAATGGTTTTTAAATTTCAATAAAAATTAAGTCTATACTTTCTGGATATTAGTTATTTGGCATTGAATTCAGAAATACCAACTACTTTTTTCTGTATAATTTTTTTATCTCCATAATATATGGCATTCTCCGGGCAGTAATTCGCGCATCTCATGCAACTGATACATTTTTTATAGTCTATTAAAACATTATTATCCTTTAGTACCATCGCATCTATCGGGCAAACACTAACGCATAACCCGCATCTATTGCATTCATCATCGTTTATCTTTATCTTTTTACTATTAATCGTCCAAACAATCTACCATTTGAAAATGATTTCATTAATACTTGTGAAATCGATGTTTTAGCCCATTCTGTTTTACCATCTAATATGTCATTCGCATAACTACCAGCTTCTTTAACTGCTTTATCACTAATTGACTTATAATCAATGTCTTTATCTACAGTCATCATGCTGTTTCCCATTTTAATTTCTATAGAACCTATGCATTCATAACCTTTTTTATCAAGTATCTTCTTAGCTGGTCCTACTACGCCTCCACTAAAAGACATAAGCGTGTCAGCCATAAACACTTTAGTTCCTTTGGATTCAGGAAGCGCTTTAATAAACTTCCAAACATTAGGAAACGTTGACTGAATTGCAACAGGAAAAACGAGCCCAATCATATTGCATTTACTGCAATCAGGACTAGTAACTTTTTCTATATTAATCAGCTGGCATTCATGTCCTCTATTAACAAAAACTCTTTCTATCTCATTAGCTATTAACAGCGAATTACCTGTTCCTGTAAAGTAGAATATATTTATTTTCATTTATCCCCAGTCTCTTTGTACATAAATCTTCTTACGTTATTTTATAGATATTTAACTATCTCTTTGAAGATTATTTCCTTATTAAACGGCTTTGCTAAATGTGCATTCATTCCTGCTTCAATAGATTTTTTGATATCTTCTATATATGCGTTAGCACTTAAAGCAATAATAGGTATATCCAAATTAAATTCCCTGATCTTTTTAGTAGACGTAAGTCCATCCATAACAGGCATCCTAATATCCATAAAAATGATGTCGTAATCATTCGCTTTGGCCCTTTCAATTGCTTCTTGACCGTTTTTTGCATGTTCTGAAACAATACCGACTTGTTTAAGTATCTTTGATAAAATTCGGGCATTTATTTTAGAATCTTCGCATATTAGTGCCTTTTTACCATATGCAAATTTAATGTTTTCAATTATGTCTTTTTCCTTTAAATACTGATCTATTTCTTCTTGAGTAGCATATTTGTGTGGAATATCTACAGTAAACTTTGTACCTTTTCCAAGTTCAGATTCACATTCAATACTACCACCCATTGTTTCAATTATGTTTTTACATATAGCAAGACCTAGTCCAGTGCTACTTTCATCTTTTGATAACGAGTTATCCTCTTTGGAAAAAGGTTCATACATATAGTTCAAGAATTCCTCGCTCATGCCTACACCATTATCCCTAATTACATTTCTTATAATCATCTCTTCATTACTAATGTTTATCAGCGAATTCTCCCAGGTAACATGCCCACCTCTCGGGGTATACTTAAATGCATTACTTAATATATTAATTAGAATCTGTTCTACGCGTTTCTCGTCCGTTTTAATATATTCTTTTCTTTCAATATTTTCTGTTTTGGATATTAATGTAATGCCTTTCGTATCTGCCTCTAGCTGTGCAATGTTAAGCACTTTTTTCTTGGCTGACCTACACTCTTCAATAGTATAATTAAGGTCCAAATTGCAGCTCTCTAATTTTTGTAAATCTAAAGTATCATTAACTAGTGAAAGCAAGTATTCAGAATTATCTTTCACCATAGTAAAATATTCAACATCCTTATCATCCCTATGCTCTTCAATGCCAAATTCCGATAATCCTATAATCGAAGTTAAAGGCGTTCTCATATCATGACTCATCCTCGCAAGAAAATCGGTTTTAACATGGTTTGATATTTTAGCCTCTTGTTCAGAAACTCTTAGCAGTTCATTAGTTTTCGCCAGCTGGTCTGTTTTACTTTTAATCCTATTATTTGCTTCTATTAACTTTACATAGTTCTCACTTAAAATATTATTGCTTTTTTCAAGTTCCTTTTCAGCTATAAAATTATCAAGTTCCTTTTTATATAATAGGCGGGATATTAACCATGCCATTATAGTTAAAGATAGTAATATTGTATTTTGAGGCAAAGTCTGATACGACAAATCTGTTGTACTAAAAACAGCTATATAGGCTGCACTAAAAGCAAATAAAACAAAAGAGCTCTGCCATCTTAAAAACAACAGTGATGAAACGGATAAAATTACTAACGAATAAGTAAACAAAAATTCGTAACGATTAGGAATTAGCACTGATAACGTAGAAAACCAAAAGACAACAAATAAAACTTCAAGAGCTATAGCTAATTTGTTAAATACGCTCAATTCCTCCCCTTTAGGCATACGTATTTTAAATAGTAATGCACCTATTACGGAAAACACTAAAAACATCAAGGCCACTTTTTTAATTATATACATTTCATCTATAAAAAACGCACCTAAACACATGAAAAGGCCTATAAGAGCTAGAACAGCGCTAAAATATTTTACCCTCAAATAATTAGAAAATTCAATTTTTCTAATAAAATCTTCTTTGTTTTCTTCTGGGTGGTTTTTCAAAATCGTTTGCTTTAACTTTAGATGCATAATAGTTCTCCTTTTATAGGCTGATTTTTTATCGTAAATTAATAATATTACATTTTCTAAGTTTTTACAAATCTTATTTATTTTTTAGCTGTTTACTTAGCTCATCGAAGATAATTTTCTTATTAAATGGTTTAGATAAATGTGCATTCATACCCGCCTCAATAGATTTTTCAACATCTTCTTTATATGCATTAGCACTTAGTGCAATAATAGGTGTTTCCTTGTCAAATTTCCTAATTTCTTCGGCCGCCGTAAGGCCATCCATAACCGGCATCTTAATATCCATAAAGATGACATCATAATCA
>JAENWG010000018.1 GCA_016650175.1 Peptostreptococcaceae bacterium
AATATGTTATTCTCAGGCTAGTATTTACGGATATTAGAAATGCCCATGAATAAATTTCTAACATGGGCACTGCTATATTAGTACCAATTATCGGTGCTAATGTTCTTTGAATTTTGTGACAAAGTCATTTGTTATTGACACAACTTTTTGTAAGAAATTTAAAACCTTTTTCAATTATTTCAATTTCTATCTTCCCAGTGGTAACAGGTTCTCCATCTACACAGTATTCCATTGTTTTATCTTTAGGTACTATTTTAACTTTTTGAACCTGCTTGAACTTTATTAAATCAGCCACTTCAGGTCTGTTTAATATCTCACCCTTCATGTATATAGGTAGAAGCTTCAAAAACTTAATTCTACTTAAATTCTTAACTATCTGTAAATCCATAAGGCCATCATTAGTAACCGCCTTAGGGCTACTACATATGCCACCTCCACAGTAATTTCCATTTGCAATTGAGCAAAGAAGAAGTGATCCTTTATAAAATTCCTCACCATCAGCTGTAACCATTAACGTTTGACCCCTTTTGGTAATCAAGTTAAAGATTATTGAAGATAAATATGCAAACGATCCTGCAATGAGAGGAAGTTCTTTTAGCTTACCCGCTAGTATAGCTACATTTCCATCGAAGCCTATATTAAATACATTCGTACAATACTTCTCTATTACTACGCCGTCAACTTCATATTTATACTTTAATAAATCAACTTCTACAGGTTCAAAATCAAATTGCTTTTCTATATCCAAGAACTCATCTTCGTTTTCAAAATTCCTTACAAAATCATTACCCGTTCCAATAGGAACTATGCCTACAGGTACATCATATCCTATAACTCCGTTCACAGCTTCATTAAAAGTTCCATCTCCCCCACACACTATAATTCTGAGCTCTTCTTTCTCCTCAGCCAGCATTTGAGAAATCAATTTTGCATCCCCCACTCCACCTGTTACATGAACAGAATATTCAGCATTTTTCCTTGTAGCCACATTGTTAATATGTTCTATTAAGTTATCAATACCTTTGCCTTGACCCGCGGTTGGGTTTATTATAAATGCATATTTCATCGTTACTCCTTTGCGTAATCTATTTGAAAGGCAGCTTTTTGCAAATTGTATTTTGCTAAACTAGGTCCACCATGCCAAGTAATATATCCATCTTCTATGCCCGCATCATAAAGGCCTCTTATTTCCTCTTCAAGTGCTTCTGCATTATATTTAATTCCGCTTCTATCTACCCAAGGTAGAACATTATATGCTTGTATCCATGTACGAACTTTAGCAGGTGTAGGGCATTCCTTTTGTCTTTCTACTACAAACTCACCCCATGATTTCATAAGTTCGTATGGCTCATCCCAAGGTTTAGAAAGCCCATAGCTTCCTGCACTGAAGTGATCTGGATAAGGCATGCCAGAAATAACGTCCACCACATTACTCATTGCCGGCCAATACTGACCATAAGGCGCTGTATATGTGCCATTTGATGTCTCTCCAAACACATCTACTGAAACATATGCATTTAATTCATGAATGGTATCTGTAGCATAAATAAGGAATCTTTGTATGGCCTGTGCTTTGTCTTCACCATATTCATTTCTCATGTTTAAATTTTCTTCATCATTAATGATTCCGCCAGGAAAACGACAGTAATCAAGGTTTATTTCATTAAAGCCAATTTCCGTAACTGATTCCTTAGCTAAAGCAACATTGTATTCCCAAACATTTCTAGAATACGCGCTAGGCCAATAAGAACCTTCAAGTTTATATGGTTCATCCGTCTCTTTATATACAATTGCATCTTCAGGATGATCCGCTACATATCTATCATCTTTAAATACCGTAATCCTGCCTACTACATAAAAACCTGCATCTTTAAGCATTTGTACCGCTTCCATATATTCCTCATATGAATTACACGCAGCTTTGGCAGCTGATGGAGAATACTTTTCCATCGCTTTAGCTGGATATCCAATTACGAAATTATCCTTAATATCTATAACAAAAGTATTGATTAATGTATCTTTTGCAAAATCAATAAATGGCTTAATAGCTTCCGGATTAATATAATTCGCACTTAGATACAGTGAATAGCATTGCTCTGGCATAGGATTGTCTTCAAAGACAGGTTTAGTATTAGGATAATAGTCAAGCGTCATCGCATTTCCACCGCCATATTTATCCTCGGCTTTAATATGCATAGCATCGTATGTTTCAGATTCAAATCGAATAAGACTTTCTTCTTCTGTCAACACAACATATTTAGCTTTAATATAACCTTCATAATCCCCACTTTTTACTAGGTATTCTGAAACATTTCCTTCTTTATCTAATCCTTTGTACGAAACCACTTCTAGTTTAGTACCTTTATCAGCAAAGCCTTTTATTGAATCATCTTCTTTAACTAACGAGCTAGCGGTTCTTGTGTATACTTCCTCTTCCGTTACTATATCCTCTTTCGAAGTACAAATATTTTCTATTGGAACGTAATACATTTTATCTTTTATATCAACTTCAACTAATTCAACTTCATCTATCGTTTTGGTTCTTTCTTTGTAATAAGAAATTTTAGTTCCTCTGAATATATCTATGCTCTCTTCTGCTTCATTAAATACCTTTACGACGCTTACGTTAGATGAGATATATCCTTGTTCCGCCTTCACAATTGTTACAGGTTCCTTAGTTATGTAAACTATACCGATTAAAACAATTACACTTATGAAAATTATGACGTTATTCCTTTTGCTCATTATTCATTCCTATCACTTTTTTTATTAATACTGGGCGTACAACCTCTTCTTTAGCTAATATAAAGGCCTTGTCAGCCTCTTTAACTGCGTTTAATACCTTTATCCTATCATTACCATAGAAAGTCGCTAAAACGTCTCCCTTGGTAACTTTGTCTCCGACTTTTTTATGTAAGTAAATGCCTGCAGAAAGATCAATATTATCTTCTTTGGTCGCTCTTCCTGCGCCCGTATGTTGAGAAGCTAGCCCAATGTTTCTTGCAGTTATTTCTGAAACATATCCGCTGTCTTTTGCCAACAAATTTTCTTCAATACTGTGCTTAGGAAACAAATTGTAATTATCAATTACAGAGCCTTCACCACCTTGTGCAATAATCATTGCCCTTAGTTTTTTCAATGCCTCTCCGGACTTTAATACTTCCTTCGCTTTTATTCTACCTTCTTCTAAAGAATCAGCTTTTCCACCTAAATAAATCATAACACCAGAAAGGTATATTGCTAGTTCGGTTATGTCACTAGGTCCATTTCCTTTAAGCGTTTCTATCGCTTCAATTACCTCTACGCTGTTCCCAATGGCTTTTCCTAGAGGTTGACTCATATCGGTAATTACCGCTACAGTATTTCTTCCTGCGGCTTCACCTATTTCAGTCATTATATTTCCTAAAACAATAGCATCAGAAAGATTTTCCATAAACGCACCGTTGCCACATTTAACATCTAAGACAATGGCATCAGAACCGGCTGCTAGTTTTTTACTCATTATGCTTGATGCTATTAAACTAAAGTTATCAACTGTAGAAGTAACATCTCTTAGCGCATATAATTTTTTATCCGCAGGTGTAATATGGGCAGTTTGGCCAATTACAGAAATTCCTACATCATTAACCTGACTTAAGAATTCTTCAGGTTCAAGTGACGTTCTAAACCCAGGTATAGATTCTAATTTATCTACAGTTCCTCCAGTAAAACCTAAGCCTCTTCCGCTCATTTTAGCTATTGGTACACCACAAGCTGAAGCTATAGGAGCTACTATTAATGTAGTTTTATCGCCTACGCCTCCGGTAGAATGCTTGTCAACTTTTATACCAGCAATACCTGATAAATCTATAGTATCACCACTATATCTCATAGCATTAGTTAATTCAAAAGTTTCTTCTTTATCCATTTGTCGAAAATATATAGCCATAAGGAGTGCTGAAACTTGATAGTCAGGAATTTCACCTTTAACATAACCATTAATGAAATACTCAATTTCTTCTTTGGCAAGCTTCTCTCCTTCTCTTTTTTTGTATATAATATCATTCATATTCATATTATTTGTTCTCCTACAATACTAATAAATCTTTGAAACTCTCACCATAATCAGGGAGTTCTACTCTTAGAAAATCAGATACTGTAGCTCCGATATCTGCAAAAGTACTTCTGGTTCCAAGATTAATTGATACTTTCATTTTTTTAGAATAGACTACAATAGGAATATACTCTCTTGTATGATCTGTTCCATGTGCAGTGGGATCATTTCCATGATCAGCTGTAAGCATAAGAACATCGCGATCTTCCATCGCGTCTATAATCTCTGGTAGTCTTTTGTCAAATTCTTCAATAGCTTTTCCATATCCTACAGGATCTCTTCTATGACCGTACTTAGAATCAAAATCTACTAAATTAGTAAAAATGAAACCTTCAAAATCCATCTTCATCGCTTCTATCGTTTTATCAACACCGTCCATATTTGATATAGTATGTACAGATTCTGAAATCCCCATACCATTAAATATATCACTTATTTTCCCTACACCATATACAGTTTTACCTGAATTTTTAATATCATCTAAAACAGTGTCTTTAGGCGGGATTACTGCATAATCATGCCTATCTGGAGTTCTTTCTCTTTTACCGTCTACAGTAATATACGGACGGGCTATTACTCTTCCACAAGCAAATTCTCCCACAAGCATTTCTCTTGCTATACTACATATCTCATAAAGTCTCTTAAGTGATATTACATCTGTGTTTACAGCAATCTGAAGTACACTATCTGATGAAGTATATACAATAGGTTTTCCCGTCTTTTCGTGCTCAGGTCCTAACTCGTCAATGATAACAGTTCCTGATGCAGCATAGTTTCCTATTGTTTGTACACCTATAGCTTCTTCAAATTTATCCATGAATTTTTTAGGGAATCCATCAGGATAAGTTTTAAAAGGTATTTCAGTTACTATACCCGCCATCTCCCAGTGCCCCGTTATTGTATCTTTACCTTGAGATGCTTCCTTAAGCTTTCCGAAGCTTCCTATAGGATTTTCAATAATATACTCACCATTAGCCGCACCATCTATATTCCCATAGCCAAGTTTTTTCATGTTGGGAATATCCATGATTCTATATTTATCTGTTATATGTCCTAGTGTATCAGCGCCTTTATCACCAAATTCTTCAGCATCTGGTAATTCGCCTATACCTAAACTATCTAGTACTATTAAAGTTACTTTCATAATTAAACCCTCCTTTTGAATCATATACAAGCATCGGTTTTGCATTTAAATAGTCAAGCGAAACCAGTTTATACTCTATATTATTATAATTACCCTTAATACCTTTAGGAAAAACATGACTTCCGTGTAAATGTCCGTAAACACAGTAATTTACACCGTACTCTTTAAATATATCAATCTGTTCTGACCTACTACTACCTTCGTTTGATGGTGGATAGTGAAGTGCTACTATAATTTTATCAGGTTTTAATTTTTTAGCTTCTTCAAGACTAAATTTAAGCCTGATTATTTCTCTTTTATATATCTTCAAGTCATGTCCGTCGAATCCATCAAGACCTGGACTTATCCAGCCTCTTGTACCGCATATAGCTAAATTTTCTTCCGAAATAAAATAGCAATCATTTTGAACAAATTGGATATTCTCAAAAAGGTTGTTTATTTTATTTATCCCTTTCCACCAAAGATCATGATTGCCTTTAAATATTAATTTTTGGCCCGGAAGCTTACTTATCCATTCGAAATCCGTCATTGCTTCTTCTAACTTAAGCCCCCAGGAAATATCACCCGGGATAATAACTACATCTTCATCATTTACTAGCGCTTCCCAGTTTTGCTTCAATCTTTCGTGGTGATTTTCCCATCCGGTGCCAAATATATCCATGGGTTTATCAACACCAGAATTTAGGGAAAGATGCAAATCACCTATTGCGTATATCTTCATATTTTTCCTCTTAATCGTCTAATAATTTCGAAGTATCATTTTCATTTAAAGATGTAACATCTTTTAATTTTCTCTGTATCTGCCTAGTTCTAGTACCTACTAATTTATCAAGCTCATTATTTGCTTGGCTGATTTTTTCCTGTGCTTTTTGTAAGGCTGATTCAAAAGTTCCAAACTCAGTCTTAACAGCTCCTAGTATTTCCCATACTTCACTAGAACGTTTTTGAATCGCTAATGTATTGAATCCCATCTGGAAACTATTTAGTAGTGCTGCCATAGTAGTAGGACCCGCTATTGTGATTTTATATTTTCTCTGAAGCTCTTCAAGCATTCCTCTTCTGACAACTTCTGCATAAAGTCCTTCAAACGGAAGGAACATTATCCCAAAGTCAGTTGTATAAGGAGGATCAATATATTTCTCACTTATATCCTTTGCTTCTTTTTTAATAACAATAGCTAAAGCCTTAGCCGCTTCATTGATTATTTCCTGGTCTCCAACTTCATAAGCATCAACCAGTTTTGAATATGAATCACCAGGGAATTTAGCATCAATCGGTAAATATACCACCCCGTTATCATTCCCAGGGAATTTAATAGCAAATTCCACTCTGTCATTACTACCTTTTTTCGTTGCTACATTTTTTTCATATTGTTCAGGCGATAAAATCTGTTCTAAAATAGCTTCAAGCTGAACTTCGCCCAAAATACCTCTAGTCTTTACATTGGATAATACTTTTTTTAAATCTCCCACATTTGCTGCAATAGTTTGCATTTCTCCAAGGCCTTTATATACTTGCTCCAATCTATCATTAACAAGTTGAAATGACTGCGTTAGTTTTTCATCTAGAGTTTTTTGTAGCTTTTCATCAACATTCTTTCTGATATCTTCTAACTGCCTGTTGTTTTCTCTTGTCAAATCTGTAAGTTTGTTTTCTGTTACATTTCTTATTGCTTCTAGCTTTTGCTCATTTTCCATTTTAAGAGTATTTAAGCTCTCTTTCAATTCCGTAAGTCTCTTATCTTGAGCTTCTGCCATATTTTTTTGATTGTCTGAAACTAAATCTCCATAATTTCTAAAATATGAATCAAGTTTAGTCGAATTGTCTCTGTTTGATTCAGTTATCTTACTTTCCAAACTATTAAGTTTAACCAGTATTATTACAACCATCATTAAAACAGCTACAATCCCTGCTAATACTAAATATTCCATTATTTACCTCTATGTTCTAATTTATCATTTATTAATTGATAAATTTCTTCATAGTCAGATAAAACCATTTCAGTAAATCCATCTTTATTGATTAAATATCTTTGATTATGACCATTTTTAAGGTCAGTCAAATCATTAGCTAATATGTAATCCATGTCATTCTTGTTACATAAAGCAGTTGCAACATCAAAGAGTTCACCTTTGCTAACATCATCAAGTAATTTACATCCGACAAGTAATGATTTTGGGAAAAGAAATCTAAGGTCCTTAATTATTTTAGGAGTAAGCGTAAATTTAACAGTAAGGTTCTTCTGATAACTACTAATTTTAGTACTATCATCTACTTTACATTTTGGATCAGTTAAAATTTTCAGAATATCATCAGCCGATTTCACATTGTTAATGTTTTTAAAAATTTCATCAGCCATATCCTCCATTAAAAAGGAAAAATCGGATTTATAATCGCCTACAGCAGAAGCATGTATAATGGCATCTATATCATCACTTTCAGCTTCTCTTTTAATAGCAGAAAGCAACTCATCTGCAGTCTCTATCCTAACTATTCTAAGCCTTTCTTCTTCCATTGCTCTAACTGAATTATTTAAAACTAATACTACATCATAATCAGCATCTAAAAACAGTCTACCTAAAGATAATGCCATACCTCCGGTTGACATATTTGTTATTTTCATTATTTCATCGATAGGTTCATTTGTTGGACCACCAGTAATTAATATTTTCATCTACTCCTCCGGATTTTGTTGTTCTTCTTCAGGTAAAATCTTTTGATAACTCAAATCCAAATCACCTAATACTTTTCTAAACTCTTCCATATCACTATGTAGTTTTTGAAGTTTTACTCTATTATCTTTGAAACTGATTTCTTCTTTTCTTCTAATTCTATCCATACAATCAAAGTAATCTATACTATCTTCAATAACATCATAAATATGGGCCATATTAGTATCTAATAATTGCATTGTTTCCTCAACTAGTATATCATTTCCTTTTTCTTTTTCAATTAACACAGTTACCTTTGAAAATTTAGCCAACTTTCCTTTTAAATATTTAAAATTTTCCACATCCTCCGAAAAATTCTTTTTCTTAAACGAAAACTTTTTTGATTTAACCATTGCTTTAGCATTTATTACAGAAAAATCACTAATAATAGTTTTGTAGTATTTTTCAACCACTTTAATTACATCTTCTCTATACAACTTATATTCCTCCCAATTCTCTAATCACTTCACCCGCCATCATAAGACCCGATACCCCTGGCACATAACTCATAGTGCCAAGACCGTCTTCATTTACTTTTGCTTTTTCGGTAGAATATACTACTTTTAAGTGATCTATTCCTCTATTTCTAAGTTCTTTTCTTACTTTCTTTGCTAGTGGGCATACGCTTGTTTCGCTTATGTCTGATATTTTAAACGAATCATTATATATCTTCCCTGCAGTACCCATAGAAGATATAATCTTCACACCTTTTACAGTACAGCTTTCAATTAGATCAAGCTTGTCTTTAACAGAATCTATAGCATCAATAACATAATCATAATCAGCAAGGTTAATATCAAATTCTAAGTTATAGTAATTCTTAATTACAATAACTTTAGCATCAGGATTAATGCTTTTTATCCTTTTACCCATAACCTCAGCTTTGTATTCTCCAATATTTTCTTGTAACGCAACCAGCTGCCTATTAATATTGCTAAGTGCAATATTATCGCCGTCCATTATAGTGATTTCTCCTATGCCAGCTCTAGCTATAGCTTCAGCAGCATATGACCCAACACCACCAACTCCGATAATTAACACTTTACTTTCTTTAAGTTTAGTTAAACTATCGCTTCCTATTAATCGTTTTGTTCTCTCGAATCTTTCCACTTATACATTTCTCCGACAACTCTATAAATATCATTCGGCCCAAAGCCTCTGCTTTCAAGACCTCTGCTAATTTTTTTTATAAGCTTCTCATCAATACTTACATCGCTGCCATTCATGCAAAGTCCTTCTGCATATTTTAAAGCCAAGTTGAACTCATTCACATTATATGCCTCGCAATATTCTTCATATGCTTCTTCAATCATGTATGATTCTACACCTCTTTGAACTAGTTCGGCTTTAATCCTTATGGCTGCTCTGCTTTTTTCGTATGAATATTCTATAAATCTTAAGCAATATTGATAATCATCTATATATCTAAATCTTTTAAGCTCGTCTATCGCTTCAACTATTTCTTCTTTATCGTACTCTTTTTCTATAAGACGTTTTTTAACTTCTGCTTCAGTATGCATTCTTTTAGACAAATACTTACTAGCAGCATCTAACGCTGTTAATTTAGAACTCATACATATCTCCGGCAGAGGCAACTAAGCATCTGTCACCAAAATACTGTTTGAACATGCATATAGCTTTCATTCCAGTACAATGTACAGGCATAATAATATCCGGGTTATACTCTTCTATATTTTGAATAGCCGAATTGATTTCTTTATCGCCTGCAGGGAACATGTGAAGTCCTGCAAATATACCTTGTATTTTTTCTCCTGGGAAAATTTTCTGGGCATATTTAATAGCCGGCAATATACCTTTGTGACTACAACCATCTAATATAAATAGTCCTTTATCACCGTTTCTTATTACCATGAACTGTTCATGACTTAAATCATCTTCAATTATTGTTCCATCTTCTTTTTCGATAAAGAACGGCTCCGTAGGAACAGTCCCGGGTACATCAGGAATTGTTCCTGATATTATGATACTATCTGAAAGTTTAGTTATTCCATCTGTTAGTACAAATCTATCTTTAAGTCTATCAAGTTCATTCTTTGGAATTAAAATTCCACAATTATAGTCATCTATAACTCCGTTTTCTTTTCCGTGGAAAACAGAGAACGCATTTTTATGAATGTATATTTTTGCTTTGCTATTAACTTGACAAAATGCTGGTATTCCTCCAGTATGGTCAAAATGTCCATGGCTAATTGCTACTGCATCTACATCTTCCATATCCACATTCATAACTTCGGCATTGTCCATAACCATATCAGTAGTGCCCAAATCATAAACTATCTTTAATCCATCAGCTTCAATTAAAACTGAAAGTCCCCATTCTGCATTTACATCAGGAGTTTCTGTTTTATTATCCAGTAATACTTTTAATTTCATGATATCCTCCTAATTCATAAGCTCTATTTCAAAGTCCTCATCTTCTAGTGTACATATCGAACAAGCTATATCATCTGAGATTTCTATGTCTTTAATTACATATGTTTTATCAGATATTTTTATCTCATCAAGTAGTTCATTTTCATTGTCAACCAGCTTTGGCATCTTTTCAAAAACTGATTTTTCTTGTGACTTTACAAGTGCTTCTCTTCTAGACCATAGTTTAAAAAAGCCGAAATCTCCCCAAAGATTAATGTAATCAATCTCATTCTTAGAATACAGCTTTTTTGAAATGCTTTCTGTATTGCATTTTTTAAAGACCTGAATGTCAGCACCTACTGGATTTTTGCCAATAGCTACCATCCATAACTGCTTTGAATGAGACACAGAGAATTCTATTTCATCATATTTGACATAAGGTTTTCCGCTAGCTTTAATATAAATATCTTCATCTTTAAATTCTTTGCCAGAATAATCACTTAGAGCATCCAAAAGCAAGCTTCTACTTTCGCTGCTTTTACCCGTAAACCCTTCGTAGAAATATATTTTCAATCCTATTCCTCGTTTTCTTTTATTCTATCTATAGCGCTTCTATAACCATTAGCACCGTATACTAAACATTTGTTGATTCTGCTAATAGTAGCTGTAGACGCTCCTGTTTCTTTTTCTATTTCTGTATAGGTTTTCTTTTTATCTAGCATTCTAGCTACTTGAAATCTTTGAGACATTTCATGTAACTCTTTTACTGTGCAAAGATCTTCAAAAAATCTATAGCTGTCTTCTTCATTTTTCAAAAGCAGAATAGCTTTAAACATTTCGTCTATAGCTTTATTTTTAAACTTTGAATCGTAACTCATTTCTACCTCCGCCACTTAAACTTATTAGATAAACTACTTTGATTATGCCATTTTTATAGCTATTTTGCAAGGAGTTCAATAGCTTTTTCAAGCTGTTCATCCCTATCGGTATCTTCATCATCTGTTATTACTACATCAGGAGTAACTCCTACTTTATCTATTACATCACCATCAGGCGAAAAATATTCCATTGTAGTAAATTTAATAGCTGATCCATCGCTCAGTTCTATGTTTTCCTGAACAACACCTTTTCCATAAGTTTGAGTACCTATTATTAATCCACCTTTGTTATCTTGAACCGCTGCACTCATTATTTCAGAAGCACTAGCCGAATGTTCATTGACTAGTATCACATATTTTATATCAGTTGAACTAGTATCTGAGTTGTATACATCTTCTATGTCATTCTTGTCTTTAGTTACAAGAACCTTACACTCAGGTAATAGCATGTCTGCTATATCAACGCAAGTAGATACAAGCCCTCCGGGGTTATTTCTTAGATCAATTACCATTCTTTCGACCTTCTTATCTTTTAATTCTAATAAGGTTTTCTGGAATTCATCTGCTGTATCTAATCCAAAAGAAGATATTTTAATATATCCTTCTCCGCTATCAAGAACTTCAGATGTAACGGTTTTTGTGTCTATATTAGACCTAATTATAGTCAAATCAAAAACTTTTTTATCTCTTTCTATCGTCAGAGTTACTTCAGTTCCTGCTTCTCCCATAATATTCTCTGACATAGCATTTATATCATCATATGTTTTACCGTCTACTTCAAGTATATTGTCTCCTGCAATTAGCCCTACACTTTCAGCCGGACTTCCTACAGCAACTTCTATTACCATGTATTTCTCTTCTACTAGAGAATACGTAATACCTATACCGCTATATGAACTTTCTAAAGATTGTTTCCAATCCCCATATTCTTCTATGCTATAGTATCTTGCATACTTATCATCCAGCAGCGCCATCATAGCGCGGCAAACATCATCCTTATACTCATCTTCATCTCTTTTATAAATAGATTTATTTTCAATTTGATTGTCGATTTCGTAGTATTTGCCCAAGTTTTCAATGACCTGTTTAACAGATTCAATTTCACTTCTGTCAACTGCTACATAATCATTTATAACACTAAAAAACACAAAAGTACTAGCCAGAGCTACTACAACTCCTGTTACAAATGCTAAGATTATTGTCCCTTTTCTGCTTACTTTTTTATCATTCATATTTAACCTCTTAACTAATACTTTTAACTCTTATTTGTATATTACTTTTATTATTCCATTCATTTAATTCTACAGCTCCTATTAGATTTATGGAGTTATCGCTTGTTATGAGCGATCTGTATTCCGACGCTTTTCCAAACAGTATACAAACCATTTGATGACCTTGTGTATCAGTTGCTACAAATTTTGCATGCTTGTCTTCATTTCCCATAAAATAATATTCTTTAATCTTCACGTCATTAATAGCAAACGTAGGTACTTCGTTGCCTGACCCTGTAGGCTCCATAAGTTCTAAAGCTTTAACTAAATCAGCATCAGCATCGTTTATTTCTATTCTTTTATCTGCTTGAACTCCCTGAGTTAATATATTAGGATTCAAACTTATCATTAAATCCATATCGGCATTTAAATATCTTCTTATCTCATTTAGATTTTCTTTTCTAGCCGAAAAGCCGCAAGCCGCTTTATGTCCGCCAAACCTAACAAAAAGCTCGTTGTGATTGTTTATTAATTCATATAAATTAACACCTGCTACTGACCTACCTGTACCTTTTACGCCATTTTCATTGTTGGTTACTATTATCGTAGGTTTTTGGTATTTTTCTTTTAGTTTCCCTGCCACTATTCCGGTTATTCCTTCATGAGAATCATTAGCATCTACTACCAAGAAATTGTCATCTAGGTGTTTCTTTTCTACTATATCAACGCATTTTTCATACACATCATCTTGTATACGTTTTCTTTCATTGTTATTGTCTATTAAAATATTGCAGTATTTTTCTATTTCATCGGCTGTAGTAGCTTTCATGAGTTTAACACCAATTGTAGCATCTCCAAGTCTGCCCGAAGCATTTATCTTAGGAACTACTCCGTAAGATATATCTCTTGAATTAATCTTTTGATTATTTATACTGCTCATTTCTATTAATCTTTTGAGACCTTTATTGCCTTCTCCCGATTTAATTAACCTTATACCATATTTGACTAAAGTTCTGTTTTCATCAGTTAAACTTACCATATCACCAATCGTTCCTATAGCAACCAAGTCAAGCACTTCTGTAATAACATTTTTAGGTAAATTCAAACGTCTTTGTATGCCTTGGGCTAATTTATATGCAACGCCAACTCCTGCAAGTTCTTTGAAAGGATATTTATCATTAGGAGCTTTAGGATTAATAACAATCCCATCTGCCATCTTATCTCCTATAGTATGATGATCCGTAACAATTACATCTAATCCTATTTCTTTAGCGTACTTTACTTCTTCTTTAGAAACCGAACCACAGTCTACTGTGATTAATAAGTCTCCACCTTCTTTTTTTATTTTACTAACTGCCTCTTTGTTTAATCCATAACCTTCTTTAATTCTTGAAGGTATATAATAGTCTAAATTGTCAGTAAGCCCACCTAGCACTTTTAACAGTACTGCTGTAGACGTTATTCCATCCGTATCATAGTCTCCGAAGATAACTATTTTCTTGTTTTTTTCTATAGAAGCTAATATTAAATCCACCCCTGCTTCCATATTGTTAAGCAGGAATGGATTATACGTTGCCTTTGGCTTATTTGAAAAGTATTCGTTTAAATTTTCTTCACCAGAAATCCCTCTGTTGCTTAGGATTTCTGTAAGCACATCTGGTATATTATTTGTTTTGTTTTCAATCATCTTTTCCCTGTCCTATTAATAGTATGACATAGGGTCTACTGTCGATCCGTTTACCCTGACCTCAAAGTGCAAATGTGGTCCGGTAGAGATTCCCGTACTACCAGAAAGTGCAATTGTTTGTCCTTGAGTAACCGTTTGTCCTTTAGAGACTTTCAAAGAACTACAGTGCCCATAAAGAGTAGAAAGTCCATTACCATGATCAAGTATTACTGCATATCCATATCCATAATAGTATTGCGATAATATTACCACTCCACTCTTAACCGCATATATAGGGTTTCCTGAGCCTACTCCAATATCAATTCCTGAATGGAACTTTGAATATCCCAGAACAGGATGAATTCTCCATCCATAAGGAGAAGTTACATAACGCGTAGTGGTCGGCCATAACATTCCTTGGGCAGAAGTGTCCATCTCACCATATTTTTCAAGAGCTTCCTTTTGAAGTCTCGTTATTTCAGAGTTTAACCCTTCCGCATCTTTGTTGAATTGGTCAAGTTGATCTTCTAAAGTTTTCTTGCTTTCATCCAATTCTGCCTTTTTAGAAACAGCAGTCGACTTCTCTGTATCCAACTTGCTTTTGCTAGCTTCAAGCTCTACCTTAATTCCTTGGATTTCATTATAGTCATCTTCTAGTTGCGCAAGTACTTCTTTATCAAATTCATAGATATTCTTTATCATTTCTACATTAGACATAAATTCAGTAATATCAGTAGAGCTGAATATTATATCAATAAAACCTACAGTTCCATTTTTATACATAGCTCTGATTCTAGCTTCTATCCCATCCTGTCTTTCCAAAAGTTCTATTTGTTTCTTTTCTAGTTTATCAGTAGTTTCACTTATTTCCTCCTGAGTAGTCGCAATTTCCCCATTGATTTCATCAATTTCTTTTGTTTTTAATTCAATGTCTTCTACTATACTTTCTAATTCATTTGTAGTTTCATCTTTCTTGTCGCTAATCTCATTCAGTTCTTTTTGCTTGTCAGTAATTTCGTTTGCATGTGAAGAATCAAAACACAAAGTTACAGAAACCAGTGTAAATACCATTATCAAAGCTAACGTTTTTTTTAATTTAACCACTTAACACCTCTACTTATCAAGAAACCTTCTCATAGAAATAACACTTCCACATGAGCCTATGCCAACACCTAGCGCTACAAATATTATAGCTAAATTAATTGCCAAATATTCAATTGGTACTATAGGCACAGATAAAATTCTTATAATATCAGCACCAATAATAGACATAATGTTATCATATATAACAGCAACTAAACCCGTTGATACTATTGCGGAAATCAGTCCAATAATTATACCCTCAATTAAGAATGGGCCTCTTACAAACCAATTCGTAGCACCTATATATTTCATTATTCTAATTTCCTTCGCTCTTGCAAACACAGTTAACTTTATCGTATTGGAAACAACCACTATGGATACAAGCACTAAGAAAAGCATAACAATTAAACTGGCTATCTGAATAAAGTTAGTTGTTTTTGTTAATTTATCTACAGTTTCTTGGTAATATTTAATATCTTCAACACCTTCTATATCAAGTGCTTCATTCGCAATAGTCTCTGCTGTCTCTGCATTTTTTACATATATAATTAATGAATCAGGTAGTGGATTTCCTCCTAGGTTATCTAATAAATAACCATTTTCACCCCATCTGCTCTTCATTATTTCAAGTGCATCTTCTTTGCTACGAAACTCAACTTTGGATACGCCTTCATTGCTTTCATAGTCCGTTCCAATTTGTTTAATACTATCTAAAGGAAAATCTTCTTCCATGTATAGTTCTACCATATCAAAATCCTGCTTAACCACTTCAGCAAACAAGTTTATATTAATAGTAGCTACAAAAAACACTCCCAATATTAACATCATTGCTGTTATTGCAAGCACTGAAGTAAACGTCATTGCTTTGTTACGGTTTATCTGAACAAACGCCTGCTTAATATTATATCCTAATCTACTAAACATAAAATACCTCCTCAGTAGTATCATCTTCTAAGGATTCTTCATGTTCATATCCATATAGACCAAACTCATTTCTTACTATTCTTCCATTTTGTATAGCAATTACTCTTTTATGCATCACGTCAACTATGTTTTTTGCATGAGTAACCATAACTATAGTTGTGCCTCTTCTGTTAATCTTATTTAATAAATCCATAATATCCATCGCAGTTGCAGGATCTAGGTTTCCCGTTGGTTCATCTGCAATTAGCACAGTAGGATTATTTACTACAGCCCTTGCTATAGCAACACGCTGCTGTTCTCCTGCACTAAGTTCCTCAGGATAGTTATATGCTTTGTCGCTAATTCCTACTAAACTTAATATCTGTGGTACTTGTCTTCTGATTTCTTTTCTACTTTTATGAATAATTTCCATAGCAAAAGCTACGTTTTCATATACTGTTTTCTTTTCTAATAGTCTAAAATCTTGAAATACTATCCCGGCTTTTCGTCTAAGCTTTGGTATTTCTCTATTAGAAATTTGTGTTACACACATGTCATCAAGATAAATTTCTCCTTCTTCAGGTTTTATCTCTCTAAGTATTAATTTAATAAAGGTAGATTTCCCCGCCCCGCTCGGGCCAACCAAAAATACAAAATCTCCCTTTTCGATGTGTATAGTTGCTTCTTCAAGTCCTATGTTTTCACCGTATCTTTTTGTAACGTTTTCAAATCGTATCATTCAGTACCCCTTATCACATTAAATTCATTATTATTATACTATATATCAAGCAATAAAGAAACCTTGTTTATGTGAATTTTATCAATATTTAGTGTATTTTATGGCTCTGCTTACTATTTATTGTGTTTATTTTTTATTCCCATAGTTAAAATAATTCTATTTATTTCATCATTAGTCAGTTTGTTTATAGTCTTACTTTTACTAAGTATTTTGCAGCTATACTCCATTTTATATATTTCCTCGCAAGGTAAACAAGGGATTTTAATATACTTTTTCAGTTTAATGAAACTGTTTAGTTGTGACTTTATAATCCCACCATTAAATTTATTTATTACCCAAATAACATTATCCTCCCTAAGCCCTTTTTCATAGATATAATTAAGTGATTTCTCATTGGCTAATAATACACTCGGCATCGGATCAATCACTGGTATTATATAATCCATTTCATTTATCAAATCGATTTCACCTACAGACATATCAACTATAACTATTTCTCCAAATATATTTGCTATTAACCTGAGCTTGTTTTCTGCGGTTAGATTAATTTCTTCTTTAATATCTTTTGGTGTAATAAGCGCCCAATTAATTCCGCTTGAAAGGTTTTTCATTCTACGAATAGACATTCCTTTATATAGGTTCTCATAAAAATCATTGAACTCGGATTTAGAAAATCTTATACCCATTGCCAACTTATCATAAGTTAAACTTCTCATACTATTTGGTATTCCTAGTTCTACATATGCTGTGCCTATTCCCATGTCTGCTAATTTAGAAGCTAAAAGCAAAGCTATTGTTGATGCGCCTACACATTTTCCTATACCAATAACACCTATTCTAATCTTTTCTTTTCTACCAAAGCTCATCAGCTTAGTTTCATTCTCGTCTTTTAAATATATTCTATTCATTATTTTCCTCCAATTTCAATATACAATTATTAGCTATAATCTTCAAGTAAAGTTGAAAATTCAAGGCATTTACTTCTTCTTTTAATTTCAACTTATTGTATTTGTGTATGAATTAATGTAAAATACAAGTATAAGTGAACAAAGGGAGGTATTCTATGAGTAATAAGGAAATTATTGCTATGCTACTTGCCGGAGGGCAAGGCAGCCGACTATTAGACTTGACTAAATTTATAGCTAAGCCCGCAGTTTCATTTGGCGGAAACTACAGAATGATAGATTTTAGTTTGTCAAATTGCGTTAATTCAGGGATAGACACCGTAGGTGTTTTAACACAATATAAACCACTGTTACTCAATTCTTATCTAGGCAACGGTGCTGCATGGGATTTAGACACCTCTGACGGCGGACTTCATATTCTGCCACCTTATTATACAGAACATGGCGGGAATTGGTATAAGGGAACTGCAGATTCCATATACAGAAATATAAACTTCATCGATAAATTCAACCCTACATACGTAATGATCCTATCAGGCGACCTTATCTACAATATGGATTATGGTAAAATGCTTGATTCTCATAAAAAAAACAAAGCAGATTTAACCATTTCAGTTGCCAAAGTTCCTTTAGAAGAATCCTCTAGATTTGGAATGCTAAGTTTGGATGCAAGTTACAAAATCAATGGATTTCAAGAGAAACCAAAACATCCAAAGAGCAACTACGCATCCATGGGTATATATATTCAATTGGCCAATATTGGAAGACGCACTAATTAAAAATCAAACACGTAGAGACTCCAACTATGATTTTGGCAAAGACATCATACCTTCATTACTTGAAGAAAAGAAAAAACTGTTTGCATACGAATTTAACGGATATTGGAAAGATTGCGGAACAATTGATAGTTATTACGATGCTCAGATGGCCCTTCTTGAAGAAGTCCCTGAATTCGATATATTCAATAAGAAAAATAAAATACATTCTAATACAAGTTCAAGCGTAACTAAACCTCACCACGTTGACGTTAATGGAAGTGTAAAACAAAGTTTAGTTGCCAACATCTCATACATAGGAGGTCATGTCACGCATTCAATCATTAGTAATGATGCATACATAGGGAAAAATGCTGTTGTTGAAGACTCCATTTTATTACCGGGGGCAAAAGTATTAAACAATGCCGTAGTTAAATATTCAATAATTGGAGAAAACAGTATAATACACGAAAATTCTTATTTCATAGGCACAAAAGACCATATCAAAATTATTGGTGATTTACAGAGTTTCAAACCCAAAGGAAAGGAGCTCATCTCATGAAAAATATTACTGGCATAATCTCCGCAGATTATTTAGTGAGTTCCTTGAAAACGCTCACCAAAGATAGGGGCATAGCTGCACTTCCATTCGGAAGTAAGTATAGAATGATAGATTTTCCATTATCAAACATGGCTAATTCCGGAATTGTTTTAGTGGGCTTAATTGTACCTTCAAATTTTGGCCTGCTCGTCGAGCACGTGGGGATTGGAAAAGAATGGAATCTTGACAAAAAGACTGGTGGGATATTTATTCTCCCTGGTAGTTCCATAGATTATAGAAATCCGGAAGGTAAATTTCTATTAAACGACCTAAAGCAAAACCAGAATTTCACAGACTCTATCACAGATAAATACATATTAATCAGTGCAACATCAAAAGTATTTAATATCAATTATAGGGATGTTCTAAAGAGTCATATTGATAATAACTCAGAAATAACACTTGTTTATAAAGAAAGTTTTAGCGAGTTTTGTAAAAGCGATTATTCAGCTGAAATGGATTCGTCAGGTAGAATTATACATCTTGATACCTCATCAGATAATTCGAATAACTGTATATTAGATACTATACTAATAAACACCGATATTTTTCAAAAACTGGTGCAGAATTATGATGGTTATGAGTATTTAGATTTGATGAAAATAATAGCCGATAATACTCTTAAATATAAAGTTTATGGATATGAATTTAAAGGATATGTGGCTGTTTTCAATAATATAGAAAGTTACTTAACCGCTAATCAAGGTTTATTAAATGATGAAGTCAGAAATGGTATTTTTAATTTAACTAGACCCATATCTACTAAAATGTATGATATCCCTCCGACAAAATACACTAAAAGTGCTGAAATAAGTAATTCACTGGTGGCTACTGGTAGCACAATCAAGGGCAGTATAAAAAACAGTATAATATTCAGAAATGTACTAATTGAGGAAGGTTCCAAAGTGGAAAACGCGTTAATAATGCAAAACTGCACTATTAATAAAAACTCCAAACTTAAAAATGCGATTATGGATGAACATTCTTCCTTAAGCGAAAACACCGAAGTAATAGGCGATGAAGCCTCACCCATGTTGATTGATAAAAATAAACATCTTTAGGAGTAAAAAATATGAAAACTAATTTAATCCAAGTAATAGAAAAAAGAAGCCTTTCTTTCACTGGAAGCCACCCCTCTGAACTTTCAAAGCGTGAAATGTATGAAAATGTCAGTTACTTAATTATGAAAAAACTTTCCGAAAATTTTAATATCTCAAAATTAAAAACAGACGAGGCGGAACAAAAACAGGTTTTTTACCTATCAATGGAATTTCTACCTGGAACCATGCTCGGCAACTCAGTGTATAATTTAAATCTTCAAAGCGAACTTTCTGAGGCACTTGAGCACTTTGGTTTTACGTTTGAAGAAATCTGTCAAGTTGAACCAGATTTAGGTCTTGGAAACGGCGGCCTAGGGAGATTAGCTTCATGCTACCTAGACGGCCTTACAACTCAAGGTATAGTTGCTCACGGCATGTCAATATGTTATCGTGATGGGCTTTTTAAACAGGTAATAAGGAATACTCAACAGTATGAAGAACCAGATAAATGGCAAGATTTAGGCGATTGCTGGTTAGTAAACAAAATAACCGAAGCCGAAACTATAACATATTCTGACTTCAAAGTTTTAGCTCTTCCAAGAGATTTATATATATCAGGTTATAAAAGTGAGCTAGTTAATTCACTTCGTCTTTGGGAAGCAAAGCCCATACCTGGTGAATGTGGTTCTAAAGAAAGCGCATATAATATTTCTAAATCTCTATATCCTGAAGACAATATAGATGAAGGCAAACTTCTAAGAATTAGACAACAATATTTTTTTGTTTCAGCCACTGCGCAATCACTTATCAGAAAACATTACGAGCACTACAAGACTTTAGATAATTTTCACGAAAAAGTCGCTTTTCAGATAAATGATACTCATCCTACTTTAATAATTCCAGAATTAATGAGAATTATGATTGATAATTACGGCTACACTTGGGAAAAAGCCGAGCACATCGTTAGGAATTGCGTATCATACACAAACCACACTATACTTCCGGAAGCTCTTGAGAAATGGCCAATCAAGTTTTTTTCACAAATTCTTCCACGAATACTAGAAATCATTATTGAATTTGACAGAAGGCTAAACCTTGAAACTGTTTCAACGATAGGCCTTAATAAAGAAGATCAAAATGCTATGAGAATACTTCAAGAAAACACGATTCACATGGCTAATTTATGTGTCTACATATCACATGATGTAAATGGTGTATCGGCACTACATACTAAGATACTTAAGGAAAACAATTTTTCTGCATTTGAAAAACTAGCACCAGGTAAAATTCACAACATTACTAATGGCATAGCTTACAGGAGATGGTTATGTCAAGCTAATCCTCTACTATCCGATTTCATACAAGAACTCATAGGTGATACGTTTAAAAAAGATGCTACTAATCTAAAGCTGCTAGAAACGTATAAAGATGACAATCAAGTTTTAGATCGATTGATTCAAATAAAAAAAGCCAACAAAGAAAGACTGGCTAAACACATACATTATTCAAACAAGGTTTCTATTAATCTCGACTCCATGTTTGATGTACAAGTCAAAAGACTTCATGAATACAAAAGACAACTTCTTAATTTAATTCATATAATGTATTTATATGATAAATTACTGGAAAATCCTAATACAGATTTTTATCCTATTACTTTTATATTTGCGGCAAAAGCATACCCAAGTGATACTATAGGAAAATCCATAATAAGCTTAGCCATTAACCTCGCAGCAGAAATAGAGAAAAGTCCAAGCGTTAAGGATAGAATTAGGATAGTATTTATGGAAAATTATTCGGTTAGTATGTCAGAAATGATAATACCCGCAGCTGATTTATCAAAACAGATTTCTCTAGCTGGCAAAGAAGCTTCAGGCACTGGTAATATGAAATTAATGATAAACGGAGCGGTAACCATGGGCACTAAAGATGGTTCGACTGTAGAGATTAGCGAATTAGTTGGAGATGAAAACATATACATCTTCGGAATGAGAGAACACCAAGTAAAAGCACTTAAAAGTAGCGGTGTATATAACCCTTGGAATTATATTAATGCGAGTAGTGAACTTAAACACATTATTGATACATTAAATCAAGGTATCAATAATAATTCTTTTTCAAACGTAGCCACTTCAATAACCACAGGATACGGAGGTCCAGCAGACCAATATTATGTCTTAGCCGATTTTGAAGACTACAGACTCACACATTCTAATATTATGAAGGATTATTCACGTAGCAGGGTTTGGGCTAAAAAATCTCTAATGAACATAGCAAATTCAGGTATGTTTTCAGCCGATAGAGCTGTACTAGAATACTCGAATTCAATATGGAATGTAAATAAGCTAGAAGATTAATTTCAAATTGCTTTTAATGATGTAGTTTTAATCAAATTGCTGATAGCAACATTTGTCAAATCAGGTTTTTTAGCATATATTGGCAGAGCTCCAGTTATTTCAAACAGCTTTCTATCTGGCCCTGGTATTTCATACTTTTCGCCTTTTAAATTTGTCACTTCGTATGAAATATATTTTTCAATTTCGTTTAACACAACCTTGCTATTATGCTTAGCTACGTAAGCAAATCTGTTTTTGAAAAGGTCATAGCACTCTTCTAAATTATACGCCGGATATCTGTCTTTAGTTAGTGGGTATCCGTTTTCATTTAAAATAAACGCTTTTCTGTAGGCCCATGTTTCAAAACTATTGAAAGGTACAAAAAAATCTAAAGTATCAGAAACCTCAACGTTTTGATGTAATGGCTTTAATTTTAATGCCCTTTTTATATCACGATCTTTATCGGGCCACTTCTGCCATTCTTTTGTGTTGTTCTTCAATGAAAAATAATTAAACACATCCATGAGTTCAGAATATTCTGCGCAATCAATATTTTCTTCATCATTTTGTAAAGCTCTAGCTACATATATTATTTGGAATGACAAAGGTTGTAATTTTAATTTTATATAATCATCTTTTACCACTATGTTTTCTGATTTTAGCAAATCAACTGCCAATAATTTATCATCACCTACGTGCACTCTTGCTACTTTAGACATTGTTTCAGAAGCATTGATAACCGTAATAACTGCAACAGATGTTTTATTATCAAACCTTCTTATGCAAAGAATTCTATCGTCTATTGACTCGGAAACAAATCCACCTGTTCTCATAACTTTATAATTTCGCCTAATACTACCGAGTGTTTTGTAATGCTTAACAGTTTCACTATCCTCCATTCCCCATGGATAAGTTCCCCTATTAAAAGGATCCTCGTACCCTTCTGCTCCCGCTTCATCACCGTAATATATTGATGGAACACCTGGCATAGCGAATTGTAGAGCAATTAATATTTTAAGTCTTTTATTTGCAAGCTCCTTCTTTTCAGCAGATAACTTATACGTTTCCTTTTCAACCTCAGACAAATTCTTAGGCGCTTCTCCAAGTAGCGTTAAAATCCTGCATTTATCGTGACTACCTATTAAATTCATGGCACTAAAAAAATTTTCTTTAGGATACTCTTCGTATATGTCGTACATCTTTTGAGAGAATTCAGCTGACCCCTTTTCACCCATCACATAGGAAATTGCTTCGTTTCTAAATATATAATTCATAGTAGAATCAAGTTCTTTTCCAAGAAAATATTTTCTACTCTTTCCATAGCTAATCTTATTTGAGGCATCTTCCCAAACTTCACCCAAGATTATTGCATCTTTTTTTACAGATTTGGCAGCGCTTCTAATCACTTCTATAAATTCATCAGAAAGTTCATCCGCCACATCAAGTCTAAATCCACTGGCGCCTAATTTCATCCAATGAACGATCACATCGTAAATATAGTTAATAAAGCTAGGTTTTTCATTTACCTCAGGTAAATCTCCCATGCCCCACCATCCAATATATTTTTGCGGGAATTCTGTAAATGTAAACCATTTATAGTAGGGAGATTTTTCTCCCTGGCAAGCCCCTATGGTTTCAAAATTATTGTTTCTATCAAAATAAGGGCTTTCCGCACCTACATGGTTAAATACCCCATCTAATATTATCTTTATACCCATATACTCTGCTTCTTCGCACAACCCAGCAAAATCTTCATTGGTTCCAAACGCTTTATCAATTTCCATGTAATCCCATGTGTCATATTTATGATTGCTTAAAGCCGAAAATATTGGATTAAGATAAATCACGCTGATCCCTAAACTTTTCAAATAAAACAATTTATCTTTAATACCGTTTAAGTTCCCTCCAAAAAAAGGCCATCTTGTAACTGCTCCATGACTATCTTTTGGATAGAAGGCAAGGTCATTCCAAGACTGCATAATTATCCTTGGTGTACCTTCAAAATCTTCTTTTAGTTCTGCATTCTTCTGACATTCATACCAATTGTCACCTCTATTAAATCTGTCTGGGAATATTTGATAGATAAGACCTTCCTTATACCAATTTGCTACTTTTTCATCCATGTGTACTATCATTTGATATTTTTTTAGGTTTGATTTATATGTTTTACCTTCACCACCTAAAAGCATTTCGTTATCTCCATAGTAAATCGACTCTTGCGATGTAACTAATTCAAAGTAATAAAAATATAAATTTACCTCATCAAATTTCATTGTGGTATAAAAACCCGTCTTCTCTTTAACTCCAACGACTGCTTTCATCTCCGTCCTTTTATATTCTTTCTCTTGATCAAAGAATACAAGATAGCATTTGTCATCGCTATGAATCGTATCAACTCTAATAAAGAAGCCCACAGCGGTTCCAACGCTGATGGCTCCAAAAGGTGTTTTATACGTCTCGTTTTGAGAATTATAATACATCTGCATTATCTAATACCTCCGTGTATAGATCAATATATTTCTTTGCTGATTTATTCCATGAAAAGTTCATCTTCATTCCGTTAATAACGATTTTCCTCCATGCCTTCGGTTTTGTATTATATATATTAACCGCATATTTAATCGTGTCTAACATCTCTTTAGCATTAAAATTAGTAAAACTAAAGCCGTTGCCTTTATCAGTATATTCATTGTATGAAACTAATGCATCGATTAAGCCTCCAGTTTCCCTCACTATTGTAACTGTACCGTACCTCATAGCCATCATCCTAGTCAGTCCACAAGGTTCAAACTCAGACGGCACTAAAAACATATCCGCACCAGCGTATACCATAGAGGATATCTCTAAATTAAATTCATTTCTAAATGCAAATTTATCATGATATGTCATGGAATACATGTAAAAATCATGCTCAATATTTTGCTCACCTACGCCTACAACCACAAATTGTATGTCCTCACCCATAAGCTCTTTAAAAATATCTAATATCAATTCAAACCCTTTTTGCTTGGCCAACCTAGAGATTATTGTTATAACCGGCACTTCGCTATTAATTGTTAATCCAAGTATTCTTTGAAGTTCTTCCTTACAATAAGCTTTGTCTTCTATGGATTTAGTATTGTAATTGCATTTAATATATTTGTCTTTAGATGGCGATATTCTGTGTTGGTTTATTCCATTTAATATACCTACTATTTTATCTTTTTTCTCCCTAAATAGCCAATCTAAGCCTTCTCCATATTCTTTTGTACACAGTTCTTTCGCATAATTAGGACTAACCGTGGATATTTTATCGCAATAATATAGTGCCGCTTTCATAAAGTTAATATGTTTATCTTCTTGCATAAGTCTACTTATGGCTCTATTATTATATTCTAGGCCTAAAACATCGCTAATCATATAAGGTTTGTATATTCCTTGAAATTTAATGTTGTGAATAGTAAATACCGTTTTAATATTTTTATATTTTGGCTCATCATTATATTCTTCTTTTAGCAAAACCGGTACTAATGCTGTATGCCAATCATTACAATTGATAACATCAGGAAGAAAGTCTTCTAGGTAGTTAATAGCTTCTAAAGTGGCCTTTGAAAAATATGCCATTCTTTCGCCTTCATCATCATATCCATAAACCTTAGTTCTATTAAAATAGTGTTCATTATCTATGAAATAATAAATAACACCATCATACTCTAATTTTTCTATTCCGCAGTACACGTTTCTCCACGCAAGCGAAAAGTAGAACTCGGTGATCTTCTTCATCTTATCCTTATATTTTTGTGGAATCGATTGCAATTTTGGCAACATTACTCTTACATCAATTCCATTTTTGATTAAAGCTTTGGGCAATGTACCACCTATGTCTCCCAATCCACCAGTCTTTATAAAAGGGTCCGCTTCAAAAACACTAAATAGTACATTCATATTATTCTTCTCCTTTTTTTAATACCACACCTGCCAAAGGTGGTAATTTAATAGTTATGGAATCATTTTGATACTGCTTTGATTTTCCATTTGATTTTATTGGACTTGAATTTACATTTCCTCTTCCACCATAAGCAATATCATCCGAATTGAAGATTTCAACATATGTTCCTGCTTCCGGAACACCTATATCAAATTCTTCATAGTAATTGGGTTGAAAATTTATTGCCATTATGGTAAAGTCTTTCGGATTTTTAGCCCTTCTTAAAAAGACAAGAACTCCTTGCTCGGAATCGTCTGCCTCTATCCACATAAAACCATCTTCCACAAAATTTTGTTCCCATAAAGAATGTTCTTTTATGTAGAGTTGATTCAATACTTTTACGAAATTTTGATGTTTTTTATGCGCCGGATAATCAAGCAAAAACCACTGCAATTCCTCATAATATCTCCATTCAACAAAATGCGCTATTTCATTGCCCATGAAGTTTAACTTTGCACCAGAATGAGCGATTTGGTATAGGTACAATATTCTAAGGTTAGCAAATTGCTGCCAATAGTCTCCTGGCATTCTTCCAATTAGGGAAAATTTACCGTGCACTACCTCATCGTGTGATAACGGTAATATATAGTTTTCACTATACTGGTAAACCGATGAAAAAGTTAACAAATCGTGTCTTTTCTTCCTATCTTCATAATTCAATTCAAAATAATCTAAAGTGTCATGCATCCAACCCATATTCCACTTGTAGTGAAATCCAAGACCTCCTTTATCTGGCGGATATGTAACTAAAGGCCACGAGGTGCTTTCTTCTGCTATCATATATATGTATGGATAATTTCGAGCTATAATCTCATTGATTCGCTGCAAAAATTCCACAGCTATCAAATCACCCTCTCCTCCATTCTTGTTCTGTTTTTGTTCATTATTTTTATTCATTCCATAGTTTAAATATATCATACTGCTTATTCCGTCTACCCTAAACCCATCCACATGATACTCTTCTACCCAGTAAACAAGATTGCTTAGCAAAAATCCTGCTACCTCTTCTTTTCCATAGTCAAACTTGTACGTGCCCCATTCTAGTTGTTCTCCACTTTCATATAACATTTCACCATTAAATCTTCCTAATCCATGTTCGTCCTTGCAAAAATGACCAGGTACCCAATCAAGCATTACTGAAATTCCCTCTAAATGCAACTTGTTTATCAGGTATTTAAAGTCTGTTGGTTTACCAAATCTAGATGTAGGTGCATAGTATCCAGTTAACTGATACCCCCAAGAACCATCATATGGATGCTCCATAACTGGCAAGAACCCTACGTGCGTATAGTTCATTTCAGTAAGATACTTTGGTAAAACTTCTGCTAGTTCTCTATAGGTAAGTACTGAGCCATCTTCATGTCTCATCCATGAACCTAGATGCATTTCGTATATATTCATCGGATTATTAAAATGGTTAATATCATTACCCCAATTATCGTCTTTCCATTTATACTCTAAATCAAAAGTTTTAGAAGCTGTATGAGGTTTGGCTTCTGCATAAAACGCATAAGGATCAGCTTTATATAGTTTTTTACCATCTTTTGTTATTATTAAATACTTATATACACTTTCATTGGGTAACCCTGGTACAAAAACAGTCCACATCTCATTTTCAGGGATTGCTTCCATAGGTGTCTCTTGGCTCCAACCATTAAAGTCGCCTACAAGATAGACTGCTGTTACATTAGGAACCCATAATAAAAAATTATACCCTTCTACGCCATCAAAACTAATCTTATGTGCTCCCATTCGCAAATAAGATTTGAGGTCTTCTCCCTTATTAAAAAGATAAAGTAAATTTCTATCTAAAAATTCATTTCTTTTCATTAGACCGCCTTCAGTTTGTTTTACTGTATTCCAATCAATCATTATTATTAACTTTATTCTTAAAATTTAACATCCTGCCATTAAAACTCATTTATTTTGATATTTCCTTTTATTACATTTAATTATACTACGTTTTGGACAATCGAGTAGGAGGGAAAATTAATTAATTTCCCCGACCTCTCACACCACCGTGCGTACGGTTCCGTACACGGCGGTTCAATTTCATACTAAATACGAACTAACTGATAGTGGTCTAGTAGAAATACTAGACCTCTTTTCT
>JAENWG010000079.1 GCA_016650175.1 Peptostreptococcaceae bacterium
AACCTCTTTCGTCAAATCATTATATGTTGCTTCTTCATTGCTTATAATAATATCAATTATGGACCTAACCAAATCAATATCCTTAAATACATCTTCATTAGAACGTATAGTGAATTTCTCACCTTTATACAAAGTACAAAAAGTACATTTATTCCATGGACAATTTCTAGTCACTCTTACTAATAAGCTATGTTCTTCACTAGGCGGTCTTATTGGTCCTACTTCAAACCCTTTATATTCTCTCATGCATCCCTCCTGATGTTCCTTATTAATATTATAACTTTATATTTTATCAACTAACGCATTATCCTTTTCATCTTCTAATTCTTCAATATATCCACCTGTAATTATACCGGCAGGTAATGCTATTATAGCCAATCCAAATAGCGCCGAGCTCATAGTGACAATTCTTCCCGCTGTAGACAACGGAACTATATCTCCATATCCTACCATAGGCGTCAATGATATTACCGACCAGTATATTGACTCGAAAAAGTTTTCAAAAGCATCTGGTTCTACGCTAAAGACTACTAATGCTGATATGAAAACATAAAGAACTGCAATAACAACTACAGCCATTAGCGCATCCTTTTGTTTGAGAAATACATTACTTATTCTTTTAACACTCTTTGAATATCTAATAATTTTTAATACTTTAATTGCTTTAAATGCCCTAAGCACCCTTAATACTTTAAACCCTCTTGATATTACTGATATTGAAGGCAATATAGATAATAAATCAATAATTGCCATAGGCGTTAGAGGATAAAACAGATAGGCTTTTAACTTAGTACTTTTATGCGAAGTTAAGTCGGCAGTAGCCCACCTAATTATATATTCAATAATAAATATGGTTACAGTTATTCTCTCTAGTAAAATCAGCGGTTCTGTTTCCGTCTTGAATATCAGTGGTACTAAACTTAAAATAATACAAGTTATCATAAACCAATCATATATGCGGCTTATGTTATCAATTTTGCTGCCAGGTTCAATTATCTCAACAATCCTTTTCCTCACGATTACTCCTATTTTCTAATTTGACCTGTTCCATATATTACGTACTTGGTTGTAGTAAGTTCTTTAAGACCCATAGGACCTCTTGCATGGAGCTTTTGGGTGCTTATACCTATCTCTGCACCAAAACCAAATTGATTGCCGTCTGTGAAACGAGTAGATGCATTTACATATACGCACGCTGAATCAATTTCGTTTAAAAATCTTTGAGCATTTGTATAGTTTTCTGTTACTATGCATTCACTGTGACCTGTGGAATATTTACGAATATGATCCATTGCTTCATCAAGGCTGCCTACTACTCCAGCTGAGATAATATAGTCTTCAAATTCTGTAGCGAAGTCTTCTTCAGTAACAGGAACAACGCCTTCCACTCTTTGGAAAGTTTCATCTCCCCTTACTTCTACTTTGTTCTTTTGTAATGCATTAGTAATTCTAAGTATAAATTCTTCTACAATGTTTTCATGTATTAAGAGAGTTTCTGCTGCATTACAAACTCCCGGTCTTTGTACTTTAGCATTTATTACTATATCCTCTGCCATGTCTAAATCTGCTGATTCATCAACATATATATGGCAATTGCCCTCTCCAGTTCTAATTACTGGAACTGTGCTGTTTTCTACTACTGAGTTTATGAGTCTTCCGCTTCCTCTAGGAATTAGTACATCAATATATTTATTAAGTCTCATCATTTCATTAGCAGTATCATGACTAGTATCAGTTATTAGTTGAACTATATCAGCTGGCGCTCCTTCGCTTTCAAGCGCATTTCTAAATATATCAACAAGACACATGTTTGTTCTAAGCGCATTACTTCCACCTTTTAATATAGTTGCACTTCCAGCTTTTAAGCACAGTCCAAAAGCGTCTGCTGTAACATTAGGACGTGCTTCAAAGATTATTCCTATTACTCCCATAGGAACTCTCTTCTGACCAACCTGAAGACCATTAGGAAGTGTTCTCATTTGTACAACTTCTCCTATAGGATCTGGTAAACCAGCTACTTGCCTAAGACCATCAGCCATACCTTTGACTCTGTTTTCATCAAGTGTCAGTCTATCAATAAAGGCGGCTTTTACACCATTTTTTTCGGCTATTTTAACATCTTGCTTGTTTATTTTAATTATTTCATCAATATTTTCTTCAAGTTTATTTGCAAGCGAAATTAAAAGTCCATTTTTATCTTCGCTTGATAGACTAGCTGTATATATACTGGCTTCTTTAGCCGCTCTGCCTATTTCATTAATTTTTTTCATTTTTTACCCCCGGAAACAATGTCCCTACATCTTCACCTTCAAGTATCCTGTATATTATTCTAGGATTTTCTCCAAGTGCAATTACCATCGAAGTTCCTGTTTCTACGCACATCTCTGCTGCTGTTATTTTTGTAAGCATACCGCCCACGGAAAACGCACTGCCTTTTTCTCCTGCCATAGCTTTAACTTCTTCATTTATTTCAGCAACTATAGATAACCTTACTGCATTATCATGTTCCTTTGGATGCTTATCATAAAGACCATCTATATCAGTTAATAAAACAAGTAAATCAGCTTTTACTAACTTAGCAACAACAGCTGATAGATTATCATTATCAGAAAATTCTATTTCGTCTATAGTAATTGCATCGTTGTTGTTAACAATAGGTATCATTCCAAGTTCTAAAACCGTATTAAAAGTATTTTCAAGATTCTCACTTCTGTGTTTTGATTTGATATCTTCTTTAGTAAGAAGAATCTGCGCTACATTTTGATTGTATTCACCAAAGAATCTTTTATATATTTGCATCATTGAAGCCTGACCCGCAGCTGCTGCTGCTTGTTTCATTCTAATATCTGTTGGTTTACAATCAAAACCTAAAATACCTGCTCCAACTCCAACTGCACCTGAACTTACCAATATGACATCAATTCCCCTATTTCTTATATCCGCAAGTACTCTTGCTAGATGTTCCATTCTCTCTAAGTTTATCTTTCCGTTAGGATAAGTAACCATCGATGTACCTATTTTAACCACTATTCTGTTACATTTAGTCAATTCCTTGCGATAATCCATAATATCTCCCCATAGTCCTTTAAATTAAAGTCTTTTATCAATTATACTCAAAAAACAAAATTATGTCCACAATTTATGATATAAACATAAATTATCTATAATATAAAAGCCCTTAGTAATAATTGATATGATACCCCCTTAAGTAGACAAGGTAAATAACCAAAATCTACTTAGGGGGAATTTTTATGGCTAAATCACCACACACAGCTGAGTTTCGAGCAATGGTAGCTCAAGAATACTTAGATGGAATTA
>JAENWG010000074.1 GCA_016650175.1 Peptostreptococcaceae bacterium
AAACAGAAGAAAGAACCTTGACGGGCAGGAAGAAATTTTTGGATGACAAGAGAAACCGTTGGTTGCCAGAAGACAGTCCACCAGCAGGGATGATGATGTGAAGATGAGGGTGATACTGCATGGTTTGACCCCAGGTGTGAATATAATAATGGACACTATAATGTTCATAGGTAAGGATATGTGGAATCAGCATTCTGAAATTTATGGATTGCTTTCTTGGATTTTTATTGTGGTCCTTAACCTCGTGTCGGATCCGGTACCTGCTAATGTATTGTATATATATTGAAATCCCATCTTATAAGAAAGGTTACAAGAAGCTCGCTTGAGTTACTTTGGAGATTTTGTGTTTAATCCTCACGCCGGATCCGGTGCTGCAAATGCATTAATGAAAATATTATTTAATGGAATATCAAAAGGAAAATGGTGCTGTGAGTTTTTTTGAGGTAGTTTTGAGAGGGTTTGTGTTTATACCTCACGCCGGACCCAGATAAGTGTAATTTAAACAATTTTGATGGATTTCAAATGTAGACTATTTTATAATATGTATTGGTATGTAATATGCCAGACAATAATGTATAAGGCTAATGAAAAGAAATCAATCGGTTACACTTTTATTAGGCATTAAACACGAGGTGAAGGTTTTGGATGAATTGATTAAAGGTGCAGAAGCGATATCGCTTTTTTGTAGAATAAATACCTCGCAACTCTTGTCTATGAAGATATATCCAAAAGTTACGAGGTACTGTACTTAAACTGTTTATTCCCAACCTCTCGATTTGCCGTTTAAACCTATTATTTTAAGGGTATCAATAATAATAACATGTCATGAAAGGAGAGGATTGTATGCCTTGGAACAAACGCAATTACCCGGTTTCCATGAAAAACTTAGAGCCTCGGGTGAGAGAAAAAGCAGTCGAAATTGCTAATGCGCTATTGGAGGAGGGCAATGAAGAAGGCAAGGCTATAGCCATTGCCACCGCCAAAGCGAAGGAATGGAACGAAGAGCATCCACTGCGGGAAAAAGGGCAGGAATCGAGTATTAATCTTCATGTTGTTCCGGAGGGAGTCAGATGGGTCGTTAAGGAGGAAGGCGTGGATAAGATTCGATTTAGTGCGGACACTAAGACAGAAGCGGTTGATAAATCCAAGGAATGGGCTTCAGACACCAATGCAAGTGTTTTTGTTCATCGTAAGGATGGCACAGTCGAAACAACACATAATTATTCTTAGAAGGATTAATATAAAGAATTTCTGAAGAGCGGGGTTAAGGTGGAAGGTTTAGGAAAGATATTTGTTGTTATATTTCCTAAAAATGGGTAGATTGTAGTGCTATAGTTAAATTGTAATACCTTGATATAGAAATCTGTTAGAATTATTTCTGTCAAGGAGGATAAAATAATAAATAATAGGAGGATAACTGACCATGAACGAGACCATAAAAAACATTCTTGAGCGCAGATCAATCCGCGCCTATGAGCCCAAGTAGGTAAGGGAAGAGGATATTGAACTCATCTTGAAGTGCGGTATCTACGCCGCAACTGGCATAGGTAAACAACCATGGCACTTCACCGTACTCCAAAACCGTGAACTCATGGACAGAATAACCGCCGCCAACCGCGAGCTAATGCTTAAATCACCTACGGAAGCTGTTAAGAAGTGGGCATCACAACCCGCCTTTGATAGCTGGCACGGAGCCCTTATTGCAATAATCGTTTCTAGTGACGGTAGCCAGTATGCCACAATGGACTGTGCCAACGCTACTCAGAACATGGCCGTAGCAGCAAAATCATTAGGGTTAGGCTCTTGCTATATGGCTGCTCCTTGTGTTGCATTTCGTCAATCAGAACACAAAGATCTCCTCGAAGCTCTGGGAATACCCGAAGGCTACACTCCTCTTGTTGCTCTTGCAGTGGGATACACTGCAGAAGATCCAATACCCCGAGTCCCCCGAAAAGAAAACAGCGTGAATTATGTAAGATGATACAGGTATAGTAGATTCATGGCAGTAGCGGCAAACGCCGCCATACACATCTTAAATTACACACAAAAATCAACAAAAACACCGTATTTTATCGCATAGATAATGTGGTGTTTTTGATCAAATCAAATGGCAAGAATAATTTTGGAGGAGATACTATTGTGGAAGGGTTTCGAAACCGGCCGATGGATCGGTAGTATCCCTTTCTGGTACAAAAAGTCTGTTAAACTTCATTTTACAGGAAAAATTGGATATAAAACGGTGAATTCATTATCACAAAGTCGGTAACATTTCATTACTATTTAAATTTAATAAAGTACAAAATTAAAAATTTGTACTTTAAGATATACAGTCATATTAAAGCCTAATTTGTTTGTTTGTTTAAGTATCTAATTCTAATTGAGTTGGATGCTTATTTATTATGTTCTGATAATTTGTCGAATTTGGTGATAATTATGGGAAAATAAAACAATTAAGTGTATACTGTAAGGATGTGACATTAATTTTAAATAATAAAGCCAATATTTTTTAGTGAAAGAGATTAAAAATGTTTGAACAAGCTTTTAAAAATATAGATGATATATCACATAAAGATGCGGGGTACGGAAGCATTAGAAGTTGTTGAAATGATTAAACCAGGACTTATTATTTCGTGCTACTAAAACTGCGCTGGGTTGCATAGAAAGAATGCAAATCCCGCTAATGAGAAGTATTTTTATGATGAGGTGAAAAAGCTGGGGTCGATTGTGTTATTTTGGAAAAAATTACTAAATTGAACTATGAGAGAATCAAATTTTGAGGGTTATTTCAGGACAACAGAATTGGGTTCATTGAAGTTGTTTTGTAGACACTTGCCGCCCGTGCGAATGGACGTATTGATGAAAATTGCCACAGCACTCAACTGCAAGGTCTAAGATGTGTTCGAAACTGTTAACGATGAAGACGACGAGAACGCAAAATAGTGATTCTCTTATTTTGAAAGTGAGCACGCCTTGCAGAGAAACAAACAAAAAAGAATAAACTGCCGTTCTTAAAGAAAATCCTTTTAAGGCGGAGTTTATAGGAATGGAAAATCCCTATAATAATAAAATTATAAATTCCAAGCGAGATTATATGGAATCCACCAATTCTTAGCCGAAGATTTAAAGGCAAAAGCCGCGGAGCAATGAAAGGAAAAAAACGAGGTTGTAAATGAAAATAGTATGTGAGTGTGGAGCAATAACAGATTTAACAAATGCACCACTGATAAAATATTTAGAAATTGAAAAGGCAGGAACTTATATAATACAAAGTGGCGATGTAGAAATATCAGCAGATGATTTGAAGGTATCGTTTAATTGTAAGCAATGTAGTAAAAGCATATGGATTATAACTTAATAACCAAGAGCATATCAACAGTATACCAATTATGAATAAAAAATTTGATTAATTTGAAAGTGAAAATAAGTTTATATTTCTAGTATATCTATAAAATTATTTCTACGGGAGAGTGTTGAAATGAGAAAAGCTAAAAAGTCTTATAAAGCCACAGATATTAATTGTTTATTTAATGATGTAATTGATTTTTTACCGGATGCTACTTTCGTAATTGATAATGAAAAGCGTGTCGTTATATGGAATAATGCATTGGAAATAATGACAGGGATTCTTTCTTCTGAGATGATTGGTAAAGGGAACTATGAATATACAATTCCATTTCATGGAGAAGCAAGAGCTAAATTGATAGATTTGCTATTTCAGGAGGATCCGCTTA